>JBECKW010000064.1:0-26827 GCA_040235505.1 Desulfobacterales bacterium | reverse complement strand
TCGCTATCCTGGGCAAATGCCGATGGAATGCTGCTCACAACAAGTGCGATTCCCGCCAGTACGGCAAAGAACAACAGACAAAACTTTCTCTTCATCATAATTCTGCCTCCTGATTAAAGTGTCGGTTATAATAATGCCGGGTTATCCGGTAACAAACACGATAGAAAACCCCCGCTCTCGTCAAACGTGTAGATTCTCCGGCTATTGAGCCTATGTAAGAAAGAATTTGGGCTTTTTATTCGACTAATTGGGCTTTAATTCTTGGACAGAATTAATGGTTGGCAATATTGCATTACAAAGGATTGGCTGTCAAGGGGAGATCTTGCCATATATTCAGCTTGATTTACTTTTATTTACGTTACAGGATATCTCTTAACCTCAATCTTATACTCCACCTCGTTGTATGTTTCCGGTAGAATATCTATCGACGGACCGGCACGTAAAGGAGAGAAAGGACCGGCGCGTAAAGGAGAGAAAAAATTTCTTCTAAATGTATTAAGATTTGTTATTCAAGCTTTACAAATGGAATGGCCGCAACTGCCGGCCCCGGCGCCTGGGCAGCCGTCCGGGAACGGCAGTTACAAACTGGTGTTTAGAATTTTACCGACAGGGTGGTGCCGTCTTCCAACCCGCTTGTTGTGCCGGATAGTTCGGTGCGGCGATTAGAAGCTGAAATTTACTTTGGCGGCAAACAGATTCCAGTTTTCTTTCGCAAACACTTCACCGTTGCTGTCAGGAACCTGATCCAGCGGGCTGACGCCGTTGGTTCCTTTGAGCCGGTGTCCTTCCAGTTTGAAACTCCAGTATTCGTTCACAGAAAACCGTGCCGTCAGGCAAAGGTCCTTGAAGTAGGCCCTGTTTGGATTATCGTTTCCGGCACCACGGTCGATATGCTTTCCATCGCGGTCTTTCGTATTATTGTAGGATTCGGAATAATAGCCACCCAACCCGAACCATTCAAAAAATTCATAGGATGAGCCCAGGTACCAACCGTCGGATGTCATCTTCATGTAGAGATTCGGCATTTCGCGAAACCCCAATCCGAAGTCCCGATCGGTTCGGATGTACTCGGCGCTGACAAGAAGATTTCCGAATGTATATTCCGCGGAGTAGACGCTGTTCTCGAATTTCTTGAAATCCGCGTAAACAGTGTCGCCTTTCCCGGCTCCCGGTATCACCGTCAACACGTGTGCGGTCGCCAGAAGATCGGACCGATCATAGGTGGCGCCCAGCCGCAGCCCGTTCAGCGGCGTGTCCCATACGAGGCCGAGCGCGAATTTATGGTTCACGTCGATGCTGTCGTTCTCCAGCGGTGTATTGTAGGCGGTGGTTGCCTGGAGGGCCTGTGAAGCGGCTTCGTTGGGATCCACATTCTGGGTTCCATATACGAATTGGTAGGAAAGCAGCCCGACGAAATTCAGATCGAAGTGGCCGTATATGCCGGCTCCCAGAAGACCCAGGTCCATATCGCGAAGAATTTCCGGGTAAACGCTCTGGGGTAGGAAAATCGAAGTGCGCAGCATGTCCACATCCCGGGTCTCGTTGTATAATCCCTTCGGGGCCTTGATTTTCCCGGCCCGGATCCCCAGCCAGTCTCTCCATCGATAATCACCGAAGGCCCAGTCGATCGCCATTTCGTCGTTGCCGTTGGAACCGAAATCCCTGGCCAAAATCTGAAGACCCACATGCAGCTGGTCGGTGAGTTCATCCGAGAAATTGATACCGAATTCGTTGAATTTAAAACTGCCGTCCTGGGTGTCGCCGAAGAAGTTGTTGTTCGTCGTTTTCAGGTATCCCTGTGAAATGAATCCGTGGATATCGATATTCTCGGCCGGGCATTTCCCCGAAAAACAGCTGAAAATAAGGGCTATGGCCAATATCGTTAAAGATCTCTTCATCCTGTTGAAGCCTCCATCAATGTACCGCTATGACTTTCAGATCCCCAATGTTCGTGCCGGCGGAGACGTAGCTGATGGCGCCGGGCGTCTGGGACACGAATTGAATCAGTTCGAAACTCGAAGAGTAAGATCTGGGCGCTCTTCCTTTTCCTGTGAATACCTGAATTTTCCAGAACTTGTCATACTGGGTTGCGGTCTTCTGAAGATATGTCTTCAGGAACGCATTCGAAGCTTTCGTCCTGTCCTGAACCACAAAATTAATTTTCGTTCCGTCGTTCCAGGTGGTTTTCTGGCCGAGGAAGATTTGTTTGATATCATCCGCGCCCAGACTGGATACCGGAACACTTTTATTGGCGATGATGATGACGTCATCGGCCAGGGCTTGGGCCGGAGCAAGCAAGGAGGCCAACATAATAAAAACAATGATCAATCTGGGGGCCATGGCATCAAGCTCCTGATTCCAAATACATTCCGGATACCGCATGCGGTATCGTTAAACAGTTTCGGGTTTTAGCAATATTTGGTAATGTGTGTCAATCAACATGAAAGGAATGACGATGAACGGCGCGGAAGTATTGCTGAGGGCATTGGTCGACTCGGGGGTCGAGGTATGTTTTGCAAACCCGGGGACCTCCGAAATGCATCTGGTGTCCGCCATGGGCCGGACCGACCGGATGAGGCCCATCCTCTGTCTGTTCGAGGGGGTTGCCACCGGCGCGGCGGACGGATATGGACGCATGGCCGACAAGCCGGCGGCCACCCTGCTTCATGTGGGCTGCGGTTTTTCAAACGGGATGGCGAACCTGCACAATGCCAAAAAGGCCCACTCCCCGGTGGTCAATATCGTCGGGGACCATGCCACGTATCACCAAGCCTATGACGCCCCTCTGGCCACCGATGTGCCGGCCCATGCCCGGATTTGTTCGGACTGGGTCCGGGTTTCCGAATCGGCCGGCGACCTGGCGGCTTCGGGGGGATCGGCGGTGAAGGCGGCCATGGCCGGCAACGGAAAAATCGCCACCCTGGTTGTTCCCGCCGACCATGCCTGGGAACCGGCCGGGGCATCGACATCGAAGCCGGATTTTGATCCTCCGGGGCGCGTTGCGGAAGAATCCGTGAAAAAACTGGCAGGGCTGATCCGGCAAGGCAAACGAACCGGGTTGGTCCTGGGAGGACGCGCGCTTCGCGAAACGGCCCTGGTTGCGGCGGGACGCATCGCCGAGGCGACCGGTGCCGACCTTTTGTGTGAAACCTTCCCGGCGCGCCTGCAGCGGGGTGCCGGTCGGGTCACCGTGAATCGCATTCCCTATTTCGCAGAAAAAGGAGCGGCCTTTCTTGAGAAATACGAGCAATTGATCCTGGTGGGAGGAAAAACGCCCGTCGCATTTTTTGCCTACCCTGGAAAACCGAGTCTGCTGGCACCCGATACATGCGCCATTGAAACGCTTGCCACCGTGGACGAAGATGCGGCGGCGGCCCTGGAGGACCTGGCGGACGCACTTGGCGCAGGGGGAAATCCGGTCCGTAGAAAGCTGCTCCGGGATGTATCCAGGCCGGAGGGGAGACTGACCCCCGAAACCATCGGACAGAGTCTCTGCCGGCTTCTTCCGGAAAACGCGGTGGTTGTCGACGAGGCGATCACGTGCAGCCAGCCGATCTACACAGCCTCCGAAGGCGCGGCCTCCCACGACTGGCTTGCCATAACCGGCGGGTCCATCGGCTTCGGCCTTCCGGTGGCCCTCGGCGCATCGGTGGCCTGCCCGGATCGGAAAGTGGTGGCGCTTCAGGCGGACGGGAGCGCCCTGTACACCCAGCAGGCCCTCTGGAGCATGGCCCGGGAACGTTCGGACGTCACCGTGGTGCTTCTCAATAACGATAGCTACGCCATTCTGAATATCGAACTGGCCCGGGTCGGCGCCGGAAAACCGAATGGAAAAACCCTGTCCATGTTTGATCTTGGAAATCCGGCCGTGGATTGGGTGGCGCTTTCCCAAAGCCTCGGCGTTCCGGCCGTCCGGACGGAAACAGCCGTAGCCTTTGATCGGCAGCTGGAAACAGCCCTGAAAACCAAAGGACCCCGGTTGATTGAAGCGGTGGTGCCTGTGTCGTTGGAGCGGATTTTCGGGTAGGAGGGGGAGGGGGCAGAGAGAGTGCCTTGAGTGCACTGGAGTTCATAGAGTGCCTTGAGTTAATGTATTCTGCCTTTTTATATAAAGGGCGGAGTGAAACGACTCCTCAACTCCAGGCACTCCAGCGCACTCAAGGCACTCTATGAACTCTATCGCACCCTATGCACTTTTATTCTTGGCAATCCCGTCGAAAATGATCTTGCACAAGCTCTCCTGGAGCTGATCCACGTCGATGGGCGTTTGATACACGACAGCGCCCAGGATCATGTACTCGATGCCGCCGATTACCAGACGGCGGAGGTGCTTGGGGGTAATATCGTTCCGGATTTCGCCGTTTTCAATTCCCTCGGCGATAATATCCGATACCACCTGTGCGTAATCTTTCACCATCCGGTAAGTTTCGCTCTCGAAATAGCCGGGGTAGCTTCTGACTTCCAGCAGGAGCACTTTTGCGGGGATTCGGTTCTGGTCATAATAGCTGATCTGGCTTCGGATGAGCGTCCTCAGTTTGTTGAGCGCGCCCTTGATCCCCTTGATGTCCAGAACGATGCGTTCGTTGAACTCTTCCAGATCATCCGCAAGCACCTGGTGCAACAGCCCTCGCTTGTCCTTGAAATACCTGTAAATAAGGGCCTCGTTCATGCCGGACTCCCGGGAAATCTCGGCGGTGGTGATGGAATTGAAATCCTTATGAGCCAGAAGGGAGCGCATGGCCTTGGCAATTTTCACACGTCCGGGAGGATCGTTCTTTTTTTTTACTTGAGAACTGCCGCTACAGGTTTTTCCTGGCCGGGAATTCATTCTTCGTTCCTTTTATATAGAGTTGTTTCGCTGCGAATTCATATGAAATACCAGACATATATCCTTCGAGCAATACCTTTCGGTTTTATTTTGACAAACACCATATCTCGAGGGTATAGGGATGCGGCAAACGTTTGGCTGTAAGCGGGGGACGGATGGAATTTTTTTTATGTGTTATCGGAATGGTGTTGTTTCTTGAAGGGCTGCCCTATGCGGCCTTCCCTTCGAAGATGAAGAAATGGCTCAGGAGCATGCTTGAAATGCCATCGAAGAGCCTGCGTCCCCTGGGGTTTGTACTCATGATCGTCGGGCTGTGCCTGGTGTATATCGGAAGGCGATAGGTGTCATGTATTCGCCGAACGATTATAATTATCACCTTCCGGAGGAATTGATCGCTCAAAAGCCCGCCGCCCGGAGGGACGAATCCAACCTGCTTATCCTGGCGCGAGCTTCCGGGCGGCTATCCCATCACCGGTTTCATGAATTGTGTGATTTTCTCGCGCCGGGGGACGTTCTGGTGATCAACGACACCCGGGTGGTGCCGGTGCGTCTGGAGGGGAAAAAAGAAACCGGCGGCCGGGTGGAGGTGCTGATTCTCGATTATGCCCGGTCGATTGGAACGGTTTCCAACGGAAACGTCGTCTGTGAATGTCTTGTGAAAACCGCAAGGCCCGGCCGGCCCGGTACCCGGGTGTTTTTCGACAGGGGCCTGCACGCTGAAATCGGCGAAAACCGGGACGGGATTTTTTCCGTTTCCTTTTCCTGCGACGGAGATTTCGGCCGGCTGCTTGAGGAAATCGGCAGCATGCCGCTGCCGCCCTATATCCGACGGGAGCCGGGGGCGGAGTGTGCCGAAGACAAAGAGGCCTACCAGACCGTGTATGCCTCCCGAAGGGGCGCCGCCGCCGCTCCCACGGCGGGACTTCATTTTACACGACCGCTTCTTGAAAAGGTCCGGTCACTCGGTGTCCACATCGCCCCCGTTACGCTGCACGTGGGATACGGCACTTTCCGGCCGGTCAAGGTGGCGGATATCCGGGAACACGCCATGCACAGCGAGGATTATACGATCTCCGAAAGCACGGCCTCAGCCGTCAACCTGGCCAAAACCGAGGGCAGGCGAGTGGTGGCGGTGGGAACCACCTGCGTGCGGACTCTGGAATATGCTTCGAATGATCGGGGCGTCCTCCAGGCCGGCGACGGCCGGTGTGACCTTTTTATTTATCCGGGGTACCGGTTTCGTGTCGTGGACGCCATGATCACCAATTTCCACCTGCCCAAAAGCACCCTGATGATGCTGGTGTCGGCCTTCGCCGGCCGGGGAAAAATTTTCGCGGCCTACCGGGAGGCGGTGGAGAAGCGTTACCGGTTTTTCAGTTACGGCGATGCGATGATGATTGTGTAAGGACAGGTCAAAATGTTTTCATTTGAAATAACAGGGACAAGTTCCGAATCCAAAGCGCGGGCCGGCGTCATTCAAACCGCCCACGGCGAGATCCAAACCCCGGTGTTCATGCCGGTGGGGACACTGGGGACCGTCAAATCCCTGTGTCCGGAAGACCTTCTGGAAGTCGGGGCACAGATTATCCTGGGGAATACCTATCACCTGTACCTTCGCCCCGGATGCGATGTCATCGATCTTTTTTCGGGACTTCATCGATTCATGAACTGGGGTCGGCCGATTCTCACCGACAGCGGGGGGTTCCAGGTGTTTTCCCTGGCAAAGCTCACCCAAATTACCGAAGAGGGCGCTTCGTTTCAATCCCATATCGACGGGTCGGCCCATTTGCTTTCGCCGGAAAAGGCCATGGAGATTCAGCTTTCCCTTGGGGCGGATATCATCATGTGTCTGGATCAGTGTATCGCCTATCCCGCCACACGAACCCAAGCCGCCGATGCCCTGGAGTTGACAAGCCGGTGGGCGGCCAGGTGCAAGGATCACTGGCTTAAAAAAGGCACCGGGGCATCCACCCTCTTCGGTATTGTCCAGGGAGGAATGTATGCCGATCTCAGGGCCAGGTCCTGCGAAGCCATCCGGACCGTTGATTTTCCGGGCTATGCGGTGGGGGGGCTCAGTGTTGGAGAGCCCAAGGAGTTGATGCTCGAAATGGGAGAGGTGAGCCTTTCAAGACTTCCGGATGACAAACCCAAATACATTATGGGGGTGGGCATGCCGGAGGATCTTGTGGAACTGGTGGGCCTCGGGGCGGACATGTTCGATTGCGTGCTGCCCACCCGTAATGCCCGAAACGGCCAGCTTTTCACATCCACGGGGACCATCAATATTTCAAACGCCCGGTACCGACAGGACACCGGGCCGGTGGATGAAGACTGCGGATGCTACACCTGCCGAAACTATTCACGGGCATATCTGAGGCATTTGTATATGTCGAAAGAACTCCTTGCCTATCGACTCAATACAATCCATAATATCCGATACTATACAGGGCTCATGGCCGACATGCGCAGGGCCGTCGTCGAGGATCGGTTCGAGGCGTTCCGCCGTGACTTTTATGAAAGAAGGGACTGCAATAATGAAAGAAAAGATCCAGGCGGTGATTGATAAGGTGCGCCCCATGCTCCAGGCCGACGGTGGGGATGTCGAGCTTGTGGACGTGGTGGGTGCGGTGGTCAGGGTCCGGCTGAAAGGCGCCTGTGCCGGATGTCCCATGTCCAAAATGACCTTGAAAAACGGTATTGAGCGGTTTTTGAAAAAGGAACTTCCCGAAATCGAGTCTGTCGAATCCGTTGAGGAGTAAATTATATGGGAATCGCAAAAAAAATAGAAAATGCCCTGTCCAGATCTTCCTGGATCCGGAAAATGTTTGAAGAGGGTGCCAGGCTGAAAGCCATTCACGGGGACGAGAACGTATTCGACTTCACCCTCGGGAATCCGAACCTTCCGCCGCCGCCTCAATTTAAAGCCGCCCTGCTGGAGACGGTTCAGAACCTGGGGCCCTGCAGCCACGGCTACATGCCGAATCCCGGTTATCCGTTTACCCGAAAAGCCATCGCGGACCAGGTTGCCGCGGAACGGGGGGTTGAAATAGACGCCGGTCACATCGTCATTACGGTGGGCGCCGCCGGTGCGCTGAACGTGGCGCTCAAAACACTGCTCAATCCCGGAGAAGAGGTGATTGTACCCACGCCTTATTTCGTGGAATACGGATTTTATGTGGACAATCACGGCGGTGTACTGAAGACCGCACCGACCCGGTCGGATTTTACGTTGGACATCGATGCCATCGAGAAGATGCTGTCTGAAAAAACCCGGGTCGTACTCATCAATTTTCCCAACAATCCCACGGGCCAGGTATATTCCCAGGAGAGCGTCGATGCCCTCGGCCGCCTGTTGAAAGAAAAGAGTGAGCGTTTCGGAAGTCCGATCTACCTGGTATCCGATGAGCCTTACCGGAAATTGGTCTATGACGGCATTGTTCCGGCCGATATTTTTAAAAGCTACGACGAGAGCATTATCGTTACCTCTTATTCCAAGGATATTTCCATCCCCGGAGAGCGCCTCGGATATGGCGCCCTGAACCCACGGGCCGGCGAAAAGAAACAGCTGATGGACGGCATGATCTTTGCCAACCGGACTCTGGGGTTTGTCAATGCGCCGGCCCTGATGCAGCGGGTGGTATGCGCCATCCAGGGAGAATCCGCCGACATGTCCGCCTATGCCCGGAAGCGTGACCTTATCTGTGGGGGGTTGGCCGATGCCGGATATGAGTTCATGATGCCCCGGGGAACTTTCTACGTGTTTCCGAAAACCCCCATTCCCGATGATGTGGCGTTCGTCAATGCCTTGCAGGAGGAACTCATTCTTGCGGTACCCGGCAGCGGGTTCGGCGGCCCGGGTCATTTCAGGATTGCATTCTGTGTCGACGACGACACCATCGTCAATGCGATCCCGGGATTTAAGAAGGTGATGGATAAGATGAAGGGTTAGCATTGAGAGTTGGATGTCGGATCACGCCGGGGCGTGATTGAATGTTCATCGGTTCCGCCCTTATTTTTCCTTGACAAAGCAAGGAAAGCCGGGGAATATAAACGCTTTATATAATAAAGGTATAGTTTTACGTTTCGAGTGAATGGGTAACCGGGTACCAGGCGGGTCCGGAAGAAAGGAAATGAACCATGGCAAGCGGTGCTGACAGAATAAACGACCTGAAAAAGCGGGAAGAAAAGCTTCGCCGGATGGGGGGGGACAAGGCGGTGGCCGCCCACCAGGGAAAGGGAAAGCTCACGGCCCGGCAGCGGCTCGATCTTCTCTTTGACCCGGGAACGTTTCGGGAAATAGACATGTTCGTACGCCATCGGTGTACGAATTTCGGAATGCAGGATGTGGATATCCCGTCTGACGGCGTTGTCACAGGCCACGGCATGGTGGAAGGGCGACCGGTATTTGCCTATGCCCAGGATTTCACTTCCCGGGCCGGCAGTCTCGGGGAGATGCACGCCAAAAAGATTACCAAGATCATGGATATGGCCTTGAAGGCCGGTGTGCCTCTGGTGGGCATGAACGATTCGGGGGGCGCAAGGATTCAGGAAGGGGTGGATGCGCTTTTCGGATACGGGGAGATATTTTTCAGAAACTCCCTGGGCTCGGGAGTAATCCCCCAGATTTCGGCCATCATGGGGCCCACCGCCGGGGGAGCGGTCTATTCCCCCGCCATGACCGATTTCGTCTTCATGGTGAAGAACACCGGCCACATGTTCATTACCGGCCCGGAAGTCATCAAGGCCGTGACCGGCGAAGAGATCACCTTTGAGGATCTGGGCGGCGCCATGACCCACAATGAAAAAAGCGGCGTGGCTCATTTCGCCTGCGAGAGCGACGAGGACGCCGTTTCCCAGATCAAAAAGCTTCTTTCTTATCTTCCGTCCAACAACATGGACGAACCGCCGCTGGTGAGCACCGGGGACGACCCGGCCCGGGTTGCTCCCGAACTCGACAGCCTGGTGCCGGAAAACCCGAATCAGCCCTATGACATCAAAAAGGTGATCGAAGGTATTGTGGATAACGGGGAGTTTTTCGAGCCGCACCAGTATTTTGCCACCAACATAGTCGTGTGTTTCGCCCGTCTCAACGGACGGACAATCGGTATTATCGCCAACCAGCCCGCGGTGCTTGCGGGATGTCTCGATATCGACGCCTCGGACAAGGCCACCCGGTTCATCCGATTCTGTGATGCCTTCAATATCCCCATTCTCACCATTGCCGATGTGCCGGGATATCTACCCGGCAGCCAGCAGGAATGGGGCGGCATCATCCGGCACGGGGCAAAGCTCCTGTGGTGCTATTCCGAGGCCACCGTGCCGAAACTTCTTCTGATCACGCGGAAGGATTATGGCGGCGCTTATATCGCCATGTCTTCACGGCATCTGGGGGCCGATATGGCCTTTGCCTGGCCGTCGGCGGAAATTGCGGTGATGGGCGCTGCCGGCGCCTGTAACATTATTCACCGGAAGGAGATCCAGGCCGCCGAAGATCCCGCGAAAAAACGGGCGGAAAAGATCGATGAGTATCAAGAGCTTTTTTCAAATCCTTACATGGCGGCCAGCCGGGGGTATATCGATGCGGTGATCCGTCCCAGCGAAACCCGATCCCGGTTGATCGATGCGCTGGAGATCATGTGCAGCAAGCGGGAACTCCGGCCTCCGAAAAAGCACGGCAACATCCCGATGTGATGAGGTACAAATGAGCGAAAAGAAGAAAATAACGGCTGCTGCTGCGGCTGTCATGAGATATCTGGAAGAAGAAGCGGCGGCGGCGATTCAGGCCGCACCCCCGGAAATGATTGCGGCGCCTACCGGCGGGACCGCTCCAGGAGCACCGGTCAGCTTCTGGGGCGTGAGCGGCCGCCAGGCGCAGATGCAGTTGCGTACGATGATGCAACTAAAGGCCTTTCATCGGCTGAGATGACGCAAGCACCTTAGGTGTGCATAGAGGAGAAAACGAAGATGAGTGATCATACCGAAGTCAAGATGACCAAAATGAATTACAGCAAGGACCGGCCAAAAGCGAAAAATCCTGTAAAAATAGAAGATCTCACCCTGCGTGACGGGCACCAGTCTTTGTTTGCCACCCGGGGCCGCACCGAAGATATGATTCCGGTGGCTGAGATGATGGATGAAGTGGGCTTCTGGGCGGTCGAAACCTGGGGCGGGGCCACCTTCGATACCATGCATCGCTTTCTGAACGAGGACCCGTGGGAGCGGATCCGGACCCTGAAACGCTATTTCAAGAAAACGCCGTTTTCCATGCTGCTCCGGGGCCAGAACCTGGTGGGCTACCGAAACTATGCCGACGATGTGGCGAAGGCATTTGTAGAGCGGGCCGCTGCCAACGGTATGGACATCTTCAGAACCTTCGACGCCCTGAACGATTACCGGAATTTCGAAACCGTGGTACCGGCCATCAAGGCCGCCGGAAAGCATTTCCAGGGCTGCATCTGCTACACCATGACCGAGCCGCGCATGGGCGGAGACGTTTATGGCATCGACTATTACATTAAAAAGGCCAAGGCCCTGGAGGACATGGGGGCGGACACCATCTGCGTAAAAGACATGGCGGGGCTGCTGGCCCCCTACGACGCGTTTGAATTGATCAAGGCCCTGAAAGCGGCCGTGAAGGCGCCGATTCATCTTCACAGCCACTTTACGTCCGGGATGTCGCCCATGACGCACCTGAAGGCCATCGAGGCCGGCGTGGATATCATCGATACCTGCATGACGCCCTATGCCTACCGGACGTCGCATGCCGCTATCGAGCCGCTGGTGATGACGCTTCTGGGGACGAGCCGGGATACCGGTTTCGATATCAAGCTGCTGGCGAAGATCAACCATATTTTCGAAAAGGATATCATGCCCAAGTACAAGCACCTCTTGGACGATTCCAAGGTATCCATCATCGATATCAACGTGCTGCTGCACCAGACCCCCGGCGGCATGCTTTCGAACCTGGTGAACCAGCTCAAGGAAATGGATGCCCTGGACCGGATCGAAGACGTGTACCGGGAGCTTCCGCGGGTCCGCAAAGAGTTGGGGCAGGTGCCGCTGGTGACCCCCACCAGCCAGATCGTCGGGACCCAGACCGTCAACAACGTCCTGTTCGATACCGAAAAGGAGCGCTACAAGATGATCACCGCCCAGGTCAAGGACCTGTGCTACGGGTTGTATGGTAAAACCGCTATTCCCATCGATCCGGAAGTTCAGAAAAAAGCCCTCAAGGGATACCCGAGGGGAGAGAAGCCCATCACCTGCCGACCGGCGGAGGTGCTTGATCCCGAGCTTGAAAAGGCAAAGGAAGAGATCAAGGACCTGGCCGCGGATATCGACGACGAAATTCTATATGCCATCTATCCGATGACCGGAAAACGCTTCCTGAAGTGGAAATACGGCAAAGAAGCGGCGCCGAAAGAGGTGCTCCCGAGGACCCTTGAAGACGTGGCCAGGGAGGACGCCCTGGTGAAAAAAGCAAAGGCCGGCGAGCTTGTGGAGAAGGTCAAGAAAAATGCCCCCCAAAAGGGCGAAAACATGCGGACGTTCAATGTGTTTGTGGATGACGACTATTTCGAGGTCGGGGTCGAATCCGTGGGCGGCGCTCCCGTGGTGAGCTATGTCCAGCCTCAGGCCGCTGCCGCGCCCCGGTCGGCTGCACCGTCCATGCCCTCCGGCCTGCCGTCCGCACCGGCTCCCGCACCGCCCAAAGCCACGCCGGCACCCAAGGCCGCACCGGCCAAGGCAGCGGCTCCGGCACCCAAAGCGCAGGTCTCTGCCGACGGAACGGCCATGAACTCCCCGATGCCCGGCATGATCGTCAGCATTGAAAAGAATGTGGGCGACAGCGTCAGCAAGGGGGAAACGGTCGTTGTCCTCGAGGCCATGAAGATGGAAAATGCACTCCCGTCGCCGGTTGACGGCGTTGTTAAGGCTGTCAACTGCAAGTCCGGAGACTCGGTGGCCAAGGGCGATGTCCTTTGCATCATCGGGTAGTGTCCTGATTCCAAGGAGCCCCCGGCGTCGGGGGCTCCTGATTCCCATTCCCCCGAAATGCTGCTTATACACCTTCGGCATTGCGCCAAATTTTTTAGCCTAAAACCACTATAAAAACCGAGTAGTTAAAGGCGTTCTCCTGTGCTTGCAATTGACAACGCTTTGGGGTGAAATGTATATTCATTTCAAGGGATGAGCATCTGCCGAGGAAGTTTCCCCGACGGTTTTATTTTCCAAGCGCCAGCTGCACCGAGATTGAAAATGACGTTACCCACAAGTTCCTTTGTTCTGATTCGATTCCCGCAGGCCCTCCCCCGACAGCAATTGAATGAATTCCGCGGGATGCAGTGAATCCGGCGCCATATTTTGAGACAAAGGAAAAGACATCATGACACAAGAGAAAGAACGAAGACATTGTGAACGCGTGGCATTTTTGAGACCGATTATGTATGTCCGCGATAAATCAAATAGATTTGTGAGTGCCACCATGCTCAATTTCTGTGCCAACGGCATCTGTTTCCAATCGACGCCCCCGGTGACGCCGGGAGAGAAAATCCATATTATCACCGAGGAGAATCCTTCCGCGATTTATCACGATATTGCCGGGGAAGCGATTTCCGGTGAAGTCATGTGGTGCAAAAAAAAAGCCGGCGCACATTGGATCGGTGTTCATTATTACGGGTATTGCCTGGTCGGCTGTGCTGAAGACGACAGTCTGTCAGCCGCGACTCCTCCAACCGAGCACCATCATCAGCATTGACAGGTTACAAATTACTCAGTCAATAACGAAAAACGGCGCATGACTCGATGTGAAAACCGGCGGGTCGTTGCGGACAATGGCGGCAATGGCGGGGTGGCGTTTGAACGTTTTATCGAGAAACCGGCGGACATCCAGGCGCCCCCAACCGTTCGGATGCGAAAAGTCGCGATACAGGGAAAGATCGCCCTGGTAGAACGAGTGGGTTTCGAGGGTGTCGGATTCCGGGCTGTGGGCCGGCAGATTGAAGACGGCAAGGTTCAGGAATGTGATTTCCCCGCTGTGGCGGACCGTCAAATCAAGGGTCTCCATCGCATCCTCCGGCTTTTCCCACGGGGTTCCGAAAAGAAGATAGACATAGGTGGCGATCCCCGCCGTTTTTAGCGCCCACAGCGTCTTCCAGGCTGTTTCCAGTTTGATCCCCTTTCCGAAAGCATCCAACACCTTCTGTGAACCGGATTCCAGACCGAGTTGAAGCATAACGCAGCCGGATTTTTTCAGGGCAATACAAAAATCCGGGTCTGCCAGGTGCGGTGTAATCCGCACGAACCCATACCAGGGAGCGCCCGGCGGGTTCTCGGCAAGGGCCTTCAGGAGCGCGGGGCTCAGGGCGTTGTCCGTAAGATGGAGCAGACCGGGATGATATGCTTCGGTCAGGGCGTTAAGCTGGGAAGCGGCCCGGGGGGTTGGTATCGGCCGATAGTGGTTTCCTTCCGCTTTTTCGGGGCAGAATGCGCACCGGCGCCAGTAGCAGCCGGTGGAAGCGCTGTACGGAAGGACCAGACCCGGAGACAGGTAGGGCAGAGAAGCGATTCGGCTGTAATCCGGGAGTGCCGGTTCACCGGTGGGCTCTCTGCCCAGTATTTCCAGAAACGGCTCCTCCCCCGGTCCTGCCACCAGGTGATCCACGATGCCTTCGAAGGGCGTCCGCCATTCCGGTTGCCGCAGCCACGATGTCACGAGACCCCCGCCCAGAACGATGCAGACTTCCGGTACGAGGCGCTTTAGAAAACCGATGATGGCAAAGGTGCACAGCGCCTGGCTCAGAAAATTCATGGAGATTCCCACCACCGGGGCCGGGTTTTCGGCGAGCGCTTTTTCCAATCGGATCTTGAAATAGGGGAAGAAGAGATTGTTTTCCGGAGCACTGAAGGCCTTGACGAGATCCGAACTGCGGGCCGGAGAGAGGGTGTCGTCCCGGTAGTCCGTAAGTCCTGCATGAATCCCGCGCCCACTGCCGTTCATGTCAAGGACGCGGTTCAGGGCGGAAACGGCCTGGCGGTAGCGCCCGGGTGACCGGTAGGTCCCGGGCGCAGCGAGCTGGTCGAGGCTCCGGGATGCCCGGCCCGCGGCACGCCGGGTCCAGGTGTCGACCGCTTCGGGGGTGAGGCCGCAAAGCCAGCGAAGTCCTTCAAGGTTCGCGTCGACGAGATCAAAGGCGATACCTGAGCCGGCCAGGGCCCCGGCCAGCCTGGCAAGACCCGGCGGCGGTTCACAGGGACGGACGGCGGGCGGGTGGATGAGAAGGACCTTTGTCATTTTGCCTCTTTGTTTGAACGCATTGTTCTGCTATGGTCGCCTTTGCAGCCTCACGGATGAGTTTGATGTCGGGGATAAAGCTACCCGGGCCTTCCCGGAACGAGGGCTGTTCATTCACATAACAAGCTTTCCATGCGATGTCGAATGGGAAGGTCAATCTGAAAAGGAGAATTGGTATGACACAAAAAACAATCGCCCTGGTAACGGGCGACGGATCCGGCCCGGAGATGATGGCGGTGGCATGCAGGGTGGCCGTGGAAGCGGCGAAAAAAGACGGAGTGGAGATCGTGTTCGAGGAAACCCCCATGGGATGGAACGCGTACCATAAATTCGGCGACACACTACCGAAGGAGTCCCTGGAGCGGGCCATCGAGATCGGCACGATTTTCTTTGGCGGGGTCGGCGATTTCGAAAACGACCGGACCATCGGCGCCCAGCGGCCCGACCTGAAGCCGGAGGCCAGAGCGCTTCTGTCCCTTCGCAAACGTATGGGGCTTCTTCTCAATTTCCGGCCTATGATTTACTACAAGGCCCTGGCGCAGTTTTCCAACGTGAAGCCGGAGACCATTCCCGATAAGGGCGTCGAGCAGGTGTTTATCCGCTTCCTCCTGGAGGACAGCTATTTCGGGACGACGGATCTTTCGGGGGAAATCGATGACGATACCCGCGCCAAAATCGGCATCAAGTTGAAGAAGGATGTCACCGGTGAAGAGGAAATGATCACGGAACTGGCCTATTACCGGAAAGAAACCATCGAGAAATACCTTCGGGCGGCCTTTTCCTATGCGCGGGAAAAGAAGCTTCCGCTGATTTCCATCGACAAGGCGAACGTCATGGCCCGTTACGATTACTGGCGGAAAATCGCCACCCGCATCGGAAAGGACGAATTCCCGGATGTCCCCCTGGTCCATCAGCTGGTGGATTCCGCCAATGCGCTCCTGTTCACTCCCGCCCAGCTCCATGGCGTGATCGCCTGCGGAAACGAGCACGGCGACATTCTTTCCGACGGAGCGGCGGCGGCCTTGGGAAGCATGGGGATGATGTGCTCGTCGGCCATCAATCCTGACACAGGCGCTGCCATGTTCGAAAGCGGCGCCGGCACGGCGCCCACCCTGGCAGGCCAGGACAAGGCCAACCCCCTGGGTCGCATCCTCACCGGCGCCATGATGCTGCGGCACATCGGTGCCGCTACCGGTGCGGAGGCCATTGAAAAATCGGTCAATACGGTGCTCCATGCCGGATGGCGAACCGGAGACCTCGCTTCACCATCGGATTCTCCTGAAATGATTCTGGGAACTTCGAAGATGGGCGAGAAGGTGCTGGGGAACCTCTAGAAAAAGATCCGATGGAAGACCGCTTCGCTTGGAAGAGGGAAGAGGGACGAGGGACGAAAAGACGAACTAAAAAAACTCAGGGACGAAAAGACAAAATCGGTAATGTTTTTTCTTTTTCGTCCCTCGTCCTAGCGAAGCGGTCTTCCCTCTTCCCTCTATTTGTTAGCCATTCAGATACCGTTCCGCCTCTTCCAGGGTATTGAAATTCTCGGCAACCACCTCTGACCGCCTGGACGTCCTTTCAAACTGGATTTTTCCCACGGTGGCCTTGAGTTCATTCCCGGTTACCCGGGCGATGCGGTTCACTCCCCGTTCAATCATTGCCTTATGCACTTCCACCAGCATTTCCAACTCATTCCGCGTCACCGGCTCGAACTCTGAAATATCTGTGATGACATCGAATCCGCGTTTTAATTCGTTGATGTCCTCAATTACCTCCCGGGCGACCATTTTCGATTCCTCGAAGGTAATACGTCCCTTGAGGGTGATATACAGCCTGTTACGCTTAATATCCGTTGTGGCTTGATACATTTTTAACCTTTCTTAAAAGGGGGTCTCGAAAGTGGTCACAGGCGGCCCGACAAGACTGATATGTTTTTAACCATTCGATATTTAAAGAATATTTGCGTGATTTGGGGACTGTCCTATTTGTTTGTTTGTATAAAGATTAATACGAAAGGTCCATCCTGTCAATTTAATGTGTCCGGCAGACCCGGCAGGGGGCTGGGCAGTCGCATGTGAGCTGTGACGATGTAATCGGGGGCGGAATCGCTATCGGTATCGGGATCGAAAAAGACTCGATAACGATCCCGATACCGATAGCGACCTCGATAATGACATCATCCGATTTCACATGCGATCGTTCTGTGGCAGAGGGAAGTTTGACTATGCAACCCGTGTGCGATATAAAAATAGAAAAGCCTGTAAGCATGCAACCGGGGTTGCATGGGCATTACAGGGTGCGAAAAGGAGGTCATCATGAAACTGCTATCGCATAAAAACCTTCGGGTAGGGGCTTTGGTTACAGCCGTTGTTTTCGGCGTGATATTGGTTTCATCCCCCGCGTTTTCCTGGGACCGGCGCGCTTCGTGGCCCCATTACCGTTATCCATCCCATTCCCGGATTGTGGTACATGATTCCTTTATTCCGGGTATTATTGCCACGGGTATCATTGCCGGCCTTACGTTCAGCCTGATCGACAGCGCCATAAACGCGCCGGCGCCCCCGTACGTGACGGCGACTCAGCCATCCGCGTCCGTTTACGGCAACCCGAATCCGCAAGTCGCTTCCTCCGGTACGGTCATGGTTACGGCACAGTTGCTCAATGTCCGGTCGGGACCCGGCCTGGGGAATCCGGCCATCCGGCAAATTCCCAACGGAACGATGCTTTCGATCTGCGGCAGCGCGCCGGGATGGTATTACGTCAAAACAGCTGACAATCTCTATGGTTGGGTGATGACCCAATTTACAGCGCCGGTGGGATATTCAGCCGCCGGGTGAACCAATAACAAATCACCACAGAGGACACAGAGAAAAACTTAATCGTCGAAGCCCGATAAATCGGGATTCGACGATTATTTTTTTTCTTTCTCTGTGTCCTCTGTGCTCTCTGTGGTAGCCTGTTTTTTTATTTCCTTGCCGATTGCCTGAACCCGATCGATTACTTCGTCCAGTGAGAGTGAAAGAAGCCTTCCTTCCTCAACGAGCAGCCGACCCGCAACCATCACGTTCCGGACATCCGAGCCCCGAGCGGCGTAGACCGTGTGTGAGACACTGGAGTACCGGGGGATGAGGTGCGGACGGCGGGTGTCGAGAATGATGATGTCCGCCTGTTTGCCCGTCTCCAGTGATCCTGTTTTTTCCCCCAGACCGATGGCTTCGGCGCCTCTCCGGGTGGCCAGGGTGATGATGCTTCGGGCGTCCATTGTCGTGGGGTCCAGGAGCCGGGCCTTGTGCAGTTTGGCGGTCATGTCCATTTCCCGGAACATGTCCAGATCGTTGTTGCTGGCGGCCCCGTCGGTGCCAAGCCCCAGGGGGACGCCGGCCGCAAGGTATTCGGGAACCGGGGCGATGCCGGAGGCGAGCTTCATCTCGCTTTCGGTGGTGACGGAAACCGAGGCCTTTCGGCGTGCGATGGTTTCGATATCCACCGCATCCACCCAGATGCCGTGTGCCAGCAGGGTGTTTTTGTCGAGAAGAGCGAGCCCGTCAAGATATGCCACGGGAGTTTTTTGGTGTTCTGCTAAGAATTGATCCCGCTCAAATCGTGTTTCCGCCACGTGGATCTGGAACAATACCCCCAGCTTCGATGCGGTTTCCTTGGCCCGGGTCAGGGTTTCCCGGCTGCAGGTGTACGGGGAATGGCAGAAAATGGACGGCGTGACGAGGGGGGATACGCCGGTGAGATCCCGGCAATAGGCAGCGGCATGCGCTACGTTTTCGGCGGGATTCGGCACCCCCGGGGCCGGGAAGTCGATGACGCCGCAGCCCAGAACCGCCCGCATGCCGGCGGCAAGGACCGCTTCGGCCACTGCCGCCTCCTGAAAGTACCCGTCACAGCAGGTGGTGGTGCCCGAGAGAAGCATTTCCGCACAGGCGAGAAGCGCCCCGTCTCCGGCTGTTTCCGCCGTAATTACAGCCGCCTCTGCCGGAAACATGTGCTCGTTCAGCCACTCGTGCAGGGGCAGGTCGTCGGCCATCCCCCGGAAAAGGGTCATGGGAAGATGCGTGTGGGTGTTGACCAGACCCGGCATGACGATGCCGCCGCGGGCGTCGATATACCGGCCGGCCTCGGGTAATGGATCGTTTTCGGCTTGCTTCGAAACCAAGGCGATGGTGTCGCCCGAAACGCCGATCATTCCGTTTTCGATCACATCGAAATTTCGGTTGACGGTGATGACGCTGCCGCCGTGAATCAGAAGATCGAGGCTCATCAGCGCCCTTCCGATATATCCCTGGCAATGGCGGTGATTTTTTCGATCACCCGGTCCAGGTCGATGGTGCACAGGCGCCCTTCTTCCATCACGACCCGGCCCCCGATCACCGTGGTGGACACATCGTCTCCCCGGGCGGCATACACCAGGTGGGATTCCGGCACGTACATGGGAGTGAGGTGGGGTTTCTTCGTGTCGACGACGATGAGATCCGCCATCTTTCCCGGGCAAAGGCTTCCGATTGTATCCTTCATCCCCAGAACCCGGGCACCCGCCCCTGTGGCCATGCCGAGGACCGTGGGGGCATCGGCGGCTGTTGGATCGAGGGTGTTCACTTTATGAAGCTTTGCCGCCGTGTCCATTTCGGAGAAAAGATCCAGATCGTTGTTGCTGGCGCATCCGTCGGTGCCGAGCCCCAAACAGACGCCTCTTTCCAGGAGCGCCGGCACCGGCGAGATACCCGAGGCAAGTTTCATGTTGCTTTCGGGATTGTGGGAGACCTTGACGTCGAAGGATTTCAGCAGGTCCATGTCCTCGTCGGTGAGCACCACGCAGTGGGCGGCAACGAGGCTGTCCGAAAGCACGCCCAGTTCCGCCAGATGCTGCACGGGGGTTTTACCGTATTTTTCTTTGATCTGGTCCACCTCGTTTCGGGTTTCCGACAGATGCGTGACCAGGGGGATGTGGTGGCGTTTTGCCAGGGCCGCAGCCTTTTTAAACAAATCCGGCGCGCACAGGTATGGCGAGTGGGGCTCCACGGCAATGGTGATCAGCGGATGTCCGGCCCATTTGGAAATAAGGGACTGCGTGTAAGCAAATCCATTTTCCAGGGCGCCGTAGTTGGGGGAAGGGAAGTCAAAGAGTACTTCCCCCACCACAGCCCGAATCCCGGCATCGGCGGCGGCCCGTGCCACGGCATCCTCGAAAAGGTACATGTCGCAGAAGCACGTGGTGCCGGAGCGGATCATCTCGGCGCAGGCCAGAAGACTTCCCCAGTAGACGGTTTCATCGGTGAGTTTCGCCTCGGCCGGAAAGATATGATCGCCCAGCCAGGTCATGAGGGGCAGGTCGTCGGCAAGGCCTCGGAACAGGGTCATGGCCGCATGGGTATGGGTGTTCACCAGACCCGGCATGATGATGCCTCCGCGGGCGTCGAGAACCCGGGCGGCACCGGATCGGGAAAAGTTTTCCGCCGGACCGACGGCGACAATCCGGTCACCGGCGACGGCCACGGCGCCGTTTTCAATCGTTCCGAGATTCTTGTCCAGACTCAGGACAAGTCCCCCGGTCACCAGAAGATCCCAGACAGTATCAGGCATCGACGGCTCCCGTGATTTCTTTGAGAATGCTTTCGAGTCGGGGGGCGACCTGCCGGGCCAGCGCAATAATTTCTTCCACGGATGCCGGTTCCGGCCGATCCGGATTATGGACGTTGGTGATGATGGAAAGTCCCAGCACGCGCATGCCGGCATGAACGGCCGAAATGACTTCCGTCACGGTGGAAAATCCCACGGCATCCGCGCCGATGGTTCGCAGAAACCGGACCTCGGCGGGTGTCTCCAGGCTCGGCCCGGAAAGTCCGACGTAGACTCCGGTTTGCATGGGAATTTTGTTTCGCGCGCCGGCCGAAAGGGCAAGGCCGGTAAGGGATTTGTCGTAAACCGCGCTCATGTCCGGGAACCGGGCGCCCCACTGGTTCTGATTGGGACCGGTTAGGGGATTTGCACCGGTAAGGTTGATATGGTCTGAAATTGCCATGATATCCCCCGGCGAAAAGGACGGATTCAGGCCGCCGGAGGCGTTGGTTACAATGAGCGTCCGGACCCCCAGAGATTGCATCACCCGGACAGGGAAGGCGACCTCCTTTGGCGAGTAGCCTTCATACAGGTGAAACCGGCCCTGCATTGCAAGAATCTTTCGATCCTGCCAAGTTCCCACGGAAAGCCGTCCCATGTGGCTTTCGACGGTGGAGGTCGGAAAGTGGGGGATATCCTGGTAGTCAAAGGTACTTTCGACGTCCAGAAAGGAGATGCTGTCGCCGAGGCCGGTGCCGGTCAGAATGCCGATGGTTGGCATTTTCCGGATCCTGGTTTTTATGAAGTCGGCGGCGGTTACAATATTTGATGTGTAGAATGACATTCAGGATGATCCTTTTCTCAGGGTTGTCATTGGATGTCGGGTGATCATAGTGGAGACCTACCGGTCAGTCAAGCCGGCTTTGCCTCCCGAGCAGGTTGATCGCATGTAAAACAGATGAACGTCCAGCGTTGAACGTTGGATGTTCGTTTTTTCTCTCCAGCCGTCCAGCATCCGGCTGCGCCGGATCAGGTTGTTATTGACGAACCGAAAATAAAATGAGAACTTACGATCGGCCTCTGAAACCGCTCCATTCGTTTGGATGCCCACCGGCGGTGGAGATGAGTTCGACCTCCAAAAGCCGATTATTGAAATTTACTTGGATAAGATGAATCTACTCGGGCGGTGATCAGGATGAGGCGATGAGGAAACCGATTTGAAGAAAACAGCCTGCGAAAAAATGGGAAAACAGGTCCGGAAGCAGAAGAAAAGAGAAGATAATCGGAAATCTGCACATTATGCGGGAGCGATTCCGGAGTATCTGCCGGGGAGTGTGCGCGCTCATGATCTTGACGGGCGTTTTCTTCTTGTCAATGACGAAAATTACAGGCTCATTGCGCAGCACACCATCGATGTGATCTATAAAGTGAACATTGAGCAGGATGCCTTTGTCTATATGAGCCCTTCGGTGGAAAGAGTGTTCGGATATACACCGGAAGAATGTATCGGAACCACCGTTCATGCCCTGCTCACGGATGCCTCCTATGAATTGCAGCGTGAAAAGATGCGGGCCGACCTGGAAAGCGGCTATAAAGACTCGGAGGTTCTGGAACTCGAAGCGTGCCACAAGGACGGGCATATCGTGCCCATTGAAGCACATGCCAGGTTTCTGTTCGATGACCAGGGAAAACCGGTTGAAATTTTGGGCGTGACACGCGAGATTTCGGAGCGGAAGCAGGCCGAAGAAGAACGGGCGAAACTTCAATTGGAGTTGGCCCAGGCCCAGAAAATGGAATCCATCGGTCGGCTCGCGGGAGGCCTGGCCCACGATTTCAATAACATGCTCGGGGTTATCATCGGTCGCTCGGAGATGGCCCTGAAACGGGCAACGGCGGATCCGTTGCTTTT
Organism: Desulfobacterales bacterium; assembly: GCA_040235505.1. Lineage (GTDB taxonomy): Bacteria > Desulfobacterota > Desulfobacteria > Desulfobacterales > JAFDDL01 > JBECKW01. The sequence continues at coordinate 4,234 of JBECKW010000064.1, read as the reverse complement.
TTCCGATCTCCAGTCGATTCTGAAGGTCGCCCGGCATTCGGCCACGCTGATTCGGCAGCTTATGACGTTTGCGCGAAAGCAGACCATTTCTCCCAAAGTGCTCGATCTCAACGAGACACTCGCGAAAATGCTCAATATGTTTCAGCAACTGATCGGTGGGGACATTGTGCTCGACTGGAGACCTGGTAAAGGTCTGTGGCTGTTGAAGATGGACCCGTCCCAGATCGATCAGATCCTGGCCAACCTTTGTGTGAATGCCCGGGATGCCATTGAAAATGTCGGACGGATTACCGTCGAGACGGAGAATGTCCATATCGATACCGGCACCCACGCAGGGGTTGCTCCCGGGCAGTATGTGCTGATGACCTTCAGCGATACCGGCTGCGGCATGGACAGGACGATCATCGACAGAATATTCGAACCGTTTTTCACCACCAAGGAAGTCGGTAAAGGAACCGGCCTGGGGCTTTCGACGATTTACGGCATTGTAAAACAGAACCAGGGCGTTATCAACGTGAGCAGCGAACTCGGGGCGGGAACCACCTTCAGGATATATCTTCCGCGGTTTCAGGGAGCCGAGGACCGGATATCACAAGAAAAACCGCTTCAATTTGTTGACTGTGGCTCTGAAACGATCCTGGTGGTGGAAGACGAACCCGATATTCTCGAGATGACCGTGATGACGCTGGAAAGACTGGGATACACCGTGCTTTCGGCAAAAACGCCCGAGGAAGCCATCCGGTTGGTGGAAGAGAGTCCCGATGAAATCCAAATGCTTCTTACGGATGTGATCATGCCCGGGATGAACGGGTGGGATCTGTCCAAAGAACTGCTGCTCCGGCGGCCGGCATTAAAGTGCCTGTTTATGTCCGGTTATGATTCCAAGGGACTTTCGCCTGAAACGGGGCTGAACCCGAAGTCGGACTTTATCCGTAAACCGTTTACCCTGAAGAACCTGGCCGCCAAGGTCCGGGGGGTGCTGGATCGGTGATGCCGTTCAGGGCTGCTTTCCGCTAATCGCCGTCGATCAGTCGGCCCAGTCCCCCCAGCAGGGAACCCTCTCCCTTCTGGGTACCGCCGGCGGACGGGGCGTGCTGGAGAATTCTATCCGCCATACGTGAGAAGGGGAGGCTCTGGAGATAGACAGTGCCGGTACCGCTGAGGGTGGCCAGAAAGAGGCCTTCTCCGCCGAAAAACATGGACTTGAGGCCCCCGGAACGCTGGATGTCGTAGTCGATACCCGAGGTGAACGCCACGATGCAGCCGGTATCCACCCGAAAGGTTTCACCGTTCAGTTTTTTTTCGATCACCGTCCCGCCGGCATGCACGAAGGCCATTCCATCTCCCTGCAGGCGTTGCAGGATAAACCCCTCGCCGCCGAAGAAGCCGGTGCCGAGTCTTCGGGTAAAGGCGATGCCGAGCCGTGTGCCCATGGCGGCGCACAGGAACGCATCCTTTTGGCACAACAATTCACCCCCGACCTTCTGCATATCCACCGGAATGATTTTGCCCGGATAGGGAGCGGCAAACGCAACCCGCCGCTTTCCAGAACCCGAGTTGGTGAAATGGGTCATGAAGATGGATTCGCCGGTAAGCACCCGCTGCCCCGCGCTCATGAGCTTCCCGAAGAGGCCTGAGGACGGTGCCGATCCATCGCCCATTTTAGCCTCGAAGGAGATCCCCTCCTCCATGTAGTTCATGGCGCCGGCTTCGGCCACCACGGTTTCTCCGGGATCGAGTTCGACTTCAACGATTTGCATATCGTCCCCGATAATTTCATAATCCACTTTGTCGCATTTCATGAAAACCTCCCTAATTTAGATTAGGCACAGAGGCACAAAGGCACAAAAGCATAAAGTAAAAACTATTAAATCGATAGAATGCCTCAACTTTAGGCACTTTAGCTCACTTTAGGCACTATAGGCACTCCGTCTTTATTTGCTACTTCAAAACATCCGGAATGATGCAGACCGGTATGGGGTCCATTTTATGGCGGTTGGCCTGGTGGAACTTTTGGAAGATGGCCAGTACTTCCTTTTGCCGATCGGAGAGCCCGCTATTATCCGAAGTTTTTTCAAAGTCCATGGCCCACTCCAGTTCTTCGTAGGAGGCGCCGATCTGGTCTTCGTCGGTTCTGCTGTCTTCCCAGAGACCGTCCGTGGGAGGGGCATTGAGGATGTCTTCCATTACTCCGAGTTCCTCGCCCAGGGCATAGACTTCCGTTTTTTTCAGGTCGGCAATGGGGGACAGGTCCACCCCGCCGTCTCCGTACTTGGTGTAAAAGCCGACACCGAAATCCTCCACCTTGTTTCCGGTGCCGGCTACCAGCATCCGGTGATGGGTGGCAAAGGCGTAGAGGGTGAGCATTCGCATTCGGGCCCGGGTGTTTGCCATGGTGTGGGGGTCCTGAATCTTTTCCGGAAGGACGCCTCCGAGAGCCTGGAAAGGGGGTGTCAGGTCTACCTTGACGCCTGTGACGTTGCTGTAGGTTTCACACAGGGAATCGATATGCCTGGCGGACAGCGAGACCTGTTCCGGTTTCTGGTGGATCGGCATGTTCAGGAGAATGACTTTCTTTCCGGTTTCCGCACAGAGGCAGGAAGTCACCGCCGAATCGATGCCGCCGGAAACTCCTGCCACGAATCCGTTCATTCCCGCCTGGTCGCAGTAATCGGATAGCCAATTGACGATATGGTCGATGATGGGACCTGGTTCCATTTCTTGAATCCTTCTCTTCGTGTTCTTCGTGCTCTTCGTGGTTCAGCTCTTTGGTATAAATGGAACACCACGAAGAGCACGAAGAACACGAAGGAAATACATGAATAAAAATATGATCATTACTTTCAGCAGCAAAATGCATACATCGCTTTGTTCTTACTTCGTGGTGCCCGAGCCTGTCGGTTCAGGCAGAAACTCCGGAAGGAGTGCCTGATCAATATGGACGTCTTCCGGAATGAGTTTCTGGTCGAGCATGATCTGTTCGGTTTGCCGCCAGGCATTCGTATCGATGGCGCCGATGGCGACACCGGTCTTCGGTATCACGATTTGCCGGGTGGCCTCAAGCTGTTGCACCAGCATATCGCGTGATGTGTCCTTATCATATTCCTGCAACAGGGCAATTGCTTTTTGCTGGTTTTTCGGGGCAAGGGCCGATCGCCATCCTTCCATCAGGGCGGAAAGAAATCGACGGACCGTTTCAGGATGCTGCGTTGCCATTTCCCGGGAGGTGACCACCGAATTCGCCACGAATCTGACACCGAAGCGGGCGGGTTCGAAAAAATCGACCGACTCTCCTTCGGCCTCGAGCTTTTGGGCTAGGATAAGCCCTTCGGCATTTCGGTAAACAGGCCAGATATTCACCTCTTTTTTTAGAAACGGCGTATAGTCGTACCGGACACTGAAGAGGTTCACAGCCCGCTCGTCGATGCCGCCCTTGGCCAGAAGCGCCCGAAGGATGGCCTCATCGTTGCCGCCGAAAGTGACACCGATTGTTTTCCCCTTCAGATCCGACAGATTCTTCAAGCGAACTTTGGCGGTCCGGTAAATCCACTGAAGGGGATTTTCCTGGAAAAGCTGGCAGACCACCACCACCGGCGAACCTTTTGCCAGGGCCCGGATCACCTGGTCCGCCGAAGCCACACCGAAATCGGCATAGCCCAGTTCCAGTTCCTTGATGGCATCTCTTTCCGGGCCACCGGCCTTGACCGTCACCGTCAGTCCCCGGTCGGCAAAATAACCCTCACGGTCGGCATAAAGATCCCCCACGACACTGGTATTAAAGAGCCACTTTAAACGGTAGGTGAGGGAAGTGCTTTCCGCCGCCGAAATGCCTGTGACAGGGAAAACAAAAAGTGAAAGGAGAAAAAGAAGCGAGACCGTCCGTAGGCAATTGAACGCCTTCCGGCACAAAGAAGGCGATTCACAGCCCGGTCGAAGACCCCATTGTCGGCACCGCCCAGCTGTCCAGCCTCCCAGCTTCCCAGCTTCCCAGCCTCCTGGCATCCGGCTTCGCCGGATCATGAAATGCCCGCCCATACTCTTTTCACCTGCGTTCCCGTCCATTCCAGCAGTCCTTGATAAAGTGAAATACTGATGCCGATCAAAAAAAGCGCCACCAGTATTTTGGCAAGATCGCTCTGGTACAATGCGACACGGATACTATACCCGATACCGGCCCTGGCTGCAATGAATTCAGCCACGATGGTGCCGGCCATGGCCAGGGTGGCGCTGCCGG
>JBECKW010000021.1:0-12036 GCA_040235505.1 Desulfobacterales bacterium | reverse complement strand
TAACCGTATCGACGGGGATAGAAAAAATCGGCACACGGTCGGTGGTTTTGAAACAGGAGGTCCGTTTCAAATCCAGCCGGGAGGTGGCCGCGGACGCCCTGGTTACCTTTGTGATCATCGATCGAGGCGGTAAGGCGGTAGAGATATCCGGTGAGATTCTTGAGGAAGTGAAGCATTTCGGGATGCTCACAGACCCTTAGAACACGAATTCCTGTATTTATAAGACAGTGCAATCAGGCGTAAGGGTTAAACGAGGGAAACCATCCATGATACACCCTAAATACCCCCACCTTTTAGAACCCCTCGACCTTGGTTTCACTACTCTGAAGAACCGGGTGTTGATGGGGTCGATGCACACCGGCCTGGAGGAAGAAAAAGACGGCTTCCGACGGATGGCCGCCTATTTCGGCCGGCGCGCAGAAGGTGGCGTCGGCCTGATTGTCACCGGCGGCGTGGCGCCCAACAGAGTTGGCTGGCTATCGCCGTTTGCCATAAGACTTGCCGCAAAGAGCCAGGTGAAAAAACACCGTGTGATCACCGACAGTGTCCACCGGGCAGGGGGCAAGATCTGCATGCAGATTCTCCATGCCGGGCGCTACGGCTATCACCCTTTCTGTGTCGCGCCGTCCGGTATCAGGGCGCCTATCAACCGCTTTCGTCCCAGGGCGCTCTCCAGTAGCGGCGTGCGCAGGACCATCCGTGACTTCGGGCGCTGCGCCCGTCTGGCCCGGGAGGCCGGCTATGATGGGGTGGAAATCATGGGATCGGAAGGATATCTGATCAATCAGTTTATCGCTGCGAAGACCAATATCAGAAAGGACCCGTGGGGCGGTCCGTTTGAAAACAGGATCCGTTTTCCACTGGAAATCATAAAAAAGGTGCGGGAGGAGGTGGGCCGGGACTGGATTGTTATCTTCCGGCTGTCCATGCTCGACCTGGTCAAAGATGGTTCCAGTTGGCAGGAAGTAATCCATCTGGCAAAACAGGTGGAACAGGCGGGTGCAACCATCATCAATACCGGGATCGGCTGGCATGAGGCCCGGGTACCCACCATCGCCGCGATGGTGCCCCGGGGAGCATTCAGCTGGGTGACCAGAAGACTCATGGGTGAGGTGAAAATTCCGCTGGTTGCCACGAACAGAATCAATATGCCGGAGGTGGCCGAGAAAGTGCTCGCGGATGGCTGTAGCGATATGGTCTCCATGGCCAGGCCCTTTCTGGCCGATCCGGAGTGGGTCAACAAGGCGAAAGCCGGCAGGGAAAAGGAGATCAACACCTGTATTGGCTGCAACCAGGCCTGTCTGGACCACATCTTCTCACGCAAAGCCGCCTCCTGTCTGGTCAATCCCAGAGCCTGCAATGAAACACGGATGGTTCCGAAAAAAACGAAACAACCGAAACACATCGCGGTGGTGGGGGGCGGGCCCGCCGGACTGGCCTGCGCGGTGACTGCCGCCGAACGGGGACATCGGGTGAACCTTTTTGAAGCCGGCCCGGAGATCGGCGGTCAGTTCCTGCTGGCCAGACGGATTCCCGGAAAGGATGAATTTGCAGAGACCTTGAGATACTTCGGTTACCGGCTAACGCAGCTCGGGGTTGATGTGCATCTGGGCAGGAAGGTAATTGGGGAGGACCTGCAGGATTTTGAGGAGGTGGTGGTTGCAACCGGGGTGGCACCCCGCAGGCTTGACTTACCGGGCATCACCGGCACCAAGGTTGCCTACTACGATGAGGTTCTCCGCAACCAGAAGCGCATCGGAAAGAGGGTGGCGATCATCGGGGCCGGAGGAATCGGTTTTGATGTGGCGGAGTATCTGCTGCATGAATCACCTGCGCCTGTCTCCATCGAATCTTTCATGGCCCAATGGGGGGTGGATATGGCGTATCGAAATCCCGGCGGTCTGGAAGTTCCCCACAGAAGAGACCCCTTTCGCACAATTCATCTTCTCCAGAGAAAGAGCAGCAAGCCGGGCGCGGGCCTCGGCAAGACCACCGGCTGGATCCATCGCTCCCGGCTGAAACAGGCCGGGGTGAAGATGCTCAGTGGCGTGGAATACCTGGCGGTGGAGGAGAATGGACTCCGCATCCGTCATGAAGGCAAAGAAAAGTTTCTGGAGTTGGACAATGTGGTCGTCTGCGCCGGCCAGATCTCGGTGGTCGAACTGCCGGAGGAATTGGCTGCACACGGAATCAGCCATCATATCATCGGCGGCGCCAAAAAGGCGGGAGAGCTCGATGCAAAACGCGCCATATGGGAGGGGGTGGAGCTGGCCGATTCTTTGTGAATAAACAACAGGAATTTGCTTTTCGAGAGAGCGTATACGGGCGTTATGAGACGCGGTCGGGAGAGGTTATAATTCGACCGGGACTTACTTTTTCTTGACTAACTTCCCAATTTTAATTTAAAAAACAAAAGATCGTCATTTTCTGAAACGGATTCGGCATACTGGCCGGCCGGAGGGCACGTAATCCGGCCTGAAGTGAACCTTAGGAGGCATCATTCGAATCGTGAAGGAGGTTTACAAATGAAAAAAGGAACGCTGCTTGTGATGTTGTGTATCGTAGGGGTCGCGGTATTTTCGGCATCCGCCGTCTGGGCCGGAGGAGCGGACAATAAAGCCAACTGGAGCGCGGAGTATATCCGAACCCTGAATCGGAACGCCGCCACCGATTCGGCGGACATTGTCATGTACAACCCCGCCGGCGTGATGATGATGGACGATGGATTGTACGGCAACATTTCGGGCCAATACATCGTCAAGGACTACAACAACAAGATAAACGGCACGGACTTCGACCAGAATGAGCCGTCGATCGTTCCCGGCCTGTACGCCGTTTATAAAAGCGGCCCATTTGCCGGCTTCCTTGGCGTCACCAACGTCCTCGGCGGTGGCAAGGTCAAGTATGATGATGGCGACTTCACCACCACTGCCCTCGGCCTCGGCATCATGCAGCTCGCCAACATGGGGCTAACCGCCGCCGCTCCGCAACTCGCGCAGCTCGGCATCGTACTTCCCCAAACCGGGTACTACTCTACCATCTCCAGCCAGAAACTGGAGGCCGAGGCGGTCGGCTTGGGCTATACCCTCGGTGGCGCATACAAATTCAACGACATGTTTTCCATGTCGCTGGCCCTCCGTTACGTCGACTCAAGCCGCAAGGCCTCGGGCAGCGTTACTGTCAACCCCATGCTCTCCATAACCGGGGTCAACGACCCGATCACCGCCAGCGTGGATTACAAAGAGGATGCAAGCGGCTGGGGAGGCGTCATCGGCTTTGACATCACGCCCTCGGATGCGGTCAACATCGGCATCCGCTACGAAACCCAGGTCGATCTGAAATACGACCAGACCATCAAAGAGGACACCCTCGGTGTACTGGGAGCGCTGGGAGTTACCGACGGCGGAACGCGCAAGCATAATCTTCCGGGCATCCTTGCCGCAGGTGTCTCCTACAAATTCGGAGGGAATTGGCGGGCGGAAGCCGATCTGACCTACTATCTGGACGATAGTGCCAACAGCGACAGCATCTCGAGCAACGGGTACGACATGGGTGTTATGGTGGAATACGGCTTCAGCGATACCCTCAAAGGCAGCCTGGGCTACATGTACACCGACACCGGTGTGAAAAAAACCGAGGACATGACCCCCGAGCTGCCCGAGCTTAACGCCAGCACCCTCGGCACCGGCGTGGCATGGGAGGCGTCGCCCGGGTTCGTCATCAACCTGAGCATCGGGCATGTGTTTTACCAGAGCGAGAGCTTCACCATCGCCACTAGCGCCACCACCGACGCAACGATCGAATACGAAAAGGATGTCACCTTCATGGGTCTCGGGTTTCAGTACAAATTCTTCTAATTCCTCATGGCTTCCGGCGGCGGCAACACTCTGCCGCCGCCGGAAAACGCAGTTGCAGACCTCGCCGTCCATCCCTCCTCCCAGGATGCTTTGGGGGAAAACGTTCATCGAAAGCGTTTGATAAATACTTCCAGGCGCAACAAAAAAGGCCCCTGCCGTCACACGGACGGCCAAGAGCCTTCGGATTGGTAATAAAAATGGAGCGGGAAACGGGATTTGAACCCGCGACTTCGACCTTGGCAAGGTCGCACTCTACCACTGAGTTATTCCCGCCCAGTTAAGAAATGCACTTCTAACGAGTTCCCTCCTGTTTGTCAACAGAAAATTTAAGCAGCTTGCGAAACCGGATGAAGTAATCCGCGCCGGACCAGATCGCCATCACCAGCGACAGCCATAAGAACACCGTACCAATCTGGTTTAGATCCACCCCGAAATAGGAATAGTGCAGAAGAAGTGGAATGATGGCGGCAATCTGAAAGCCGGTTTTGTATTTTCCAAGCCAGGACGCGGAAACGTCCTCCCCCTTCTCCGAAATAATGCTGCGAAGCCCACTGACGGCAAACTCCCGGCCGACGATGACACAGACGATCCAGGCGGGAATCCACTTGTTGGCTGCGAGCATGATCAGGGAGGAGGACACCAGCAGCTTGTCGGCGATGGGGTCCATCACCTTCCCGAAGACGGATTCAAGTCCGAGCTGACGGGCGTAAAAGCCGTCAAAAAAATCGGTAATCGCCGCGGCACTGAACAGCAGCGCCGCCAGGAAAAGGCAGACATGGTTCGGGAAATAGCAGAGGATAACGACTCCCGGAACCGCGGCGATCCGATACATCGTCAGGCTGTTTGGGTGGCTCAGGGCGCTTCTGTATTTGTCCAAAAGCGACATATTCCTATTTCCGGCTCTTTTCCCAGTCGCTGAGGAAACTGGCCAGCCCTTTGTCCGTCATGGGGTGGGAGGCGAGTTTCGCAAGCACGTTGAACGGAATTGTGGCGATATCCGCCCCCATCAGGGCCGAGTCAAGCACATGAAGCGGATTCCGGACGCTTGCCACGATGATTTCGGTTTCAAACGCATAATTATTATATATTTCGACGATTTGTTCAATCAGCACCATGCCGTCCTGGGACAGATCATCGATCCGCCCCACAAACGGGCTCACGTAGGTAGCCCCTGCCTTGGCGGCCATGAGGGCCTGGAGCGGAGAAAACACCAGTGTCACGTTGGTGTGAATCCCTTCCTCGGAAAGTTGCCGGACCGCCTTCAGCCCGTCCACTGTCATGGGGATTTTCACCACAATATTTTTATGGATGCCGGCCAGATGCCGCGCTTCCTTGAGCATTCCTTCAGTATCGAGGGCGATCACCTCGGCACTGATGGGACCGTCGACAATCTCGCAGATCTCCCGGATAACTTCTTCAAAATCTCGCCCCTCTTTCGCAATGAGCGAGGGATTCGTGGTGACACCGTCCACCATTCCCATGCGGCTGGCCTCTTTGATCTCTTCAACATTGGCCGTATCAATAAAAAATTTCATTCAAACCCTCCCAAATCCAGGCAGTTGTTGTTCCAAAGACCGTGCGGCTTAATTCGCATGATCCTTCATGTAGTTATCCCGGCACTCCGGGCTGCAGAAATAAAGATCCTCCCCCCCATGTCTGAGGTGGTGTCCGTCTTTCCGTAGAAAATAGACCCCGCAGTAAGGGTCTTTCACCATCAGGTTATCGTTTCGGTCCCTGGATCCAGGTCCATCGGACCCCGCCGATATATGGCCGAACACCCCCAGTTTCCGCAAGGTACGGATTAGAAGGTAGGCAATCCCCAGCCATATCAACAGTCGCAGCATGTATCGAATCCATTCTCCACCGCCACCGAATGCTTTGGGGGCATGATGAAATATTCATTCATTCCCTATTCTTACCAACTTTTGACCGTATACGGCCGGCAACTCCAAAAGCTGCCGCATGGTTTTCCCAAGCACAGGGTGAGGCAATTCCGGCTCTATATCACAAATCGGTTCCAACACAAAGCGTCTCTTGTGCATTCTCGGGTGCGGCACCACAAGTTCCTCGGTTTCGATGCGAAGGCCGTCATAGAGAATGAGATCCAGGTCGATAATCCGGGGGCCGAACCGGGGCACCGACTCCCGACGCCGACCCAGAGCGTTTTCAATGGCCAGGAGTTCCTTCAAAAGCGCAAAGGGACCCAGATCGGTCCGCACCTTCACCACGGCATTCACAAACCAGTCCTGATCCTCGTAATCGACGGGTTCTGTTTGGTAATACCTTGATGTTTCGACAATATCGATATCGCTGTTACCGGAAAGCATTTCAAGTCCCCGGCGACAATTCCCCATCTTGTCGCCGAGGTTCGATCCCATCGAAATAAAAGCGACCGAACGCCGCCGGGAGCAATCCGCCATCACGACAACCACGCCTCTTCCGTCAGAACGCCTTCATAAACTAGTCGCGTGCCGCCCTCCAGACTGACCTCCACGAGATCCCTCCCCATTCGGGTGACATATACCGTCAGGGTCTCGCCGCTTTGGGTGACCACCTTCACCGGTGAAAAGACTTCGGATCTGCAAACCCCCACCACCGCAGCGGCCACCGTGCCGGTGCCGCAGGATAGGGTTTCGTCTTCCACGCCGCGTTCATAGGTCCGAATCCGAAGACTTCCATTGGCACCCGCTGAAACGAAGTTCACATTGGTTCCAGCCGGTGAAAACAGTGGATGGAAACGGATCTCCCGACCCATGGCAACGACATCCGCAACCTCCGGATCGGGCACCGTGATCACCACGTGGGGAACCCCCGTATTGATGCTGCTGACAACCATCGGGCCTTGTTCCAGTTCGATTGTATAGTCGAGTTTCAAGGCCGTGGGTGCCGGAAGGGTGACTTTTACCCGGGCACCGCTGACCTGGGCACGGATTCTGCCGGCCAGGGTTTCAAAGGTCATGTCCGGCCCGCAGATTCCCTGTTCGAAAGCAAACCGCGCCACGCATCTGGAACCGTTGCCGCACATCTCCGCCACACTGCCGTCCGAATTGAAAAAACGCCACTTGAAATCCGCGGTATCCGAGTTTTCAATCAAAATCAATCCGTCCGCTCCGGCGGACACCTTTCGTCGGCACACCCGGGACGCAAACATCCGTGCGTCTTCCACGGGCAGGACGCCCCGACGGTTGTCGATGATGATGAAATCGTTGCCGCTGCCGTTCATTTTATGGAAAGCGATTCGGTTCATTTTTTAATAGTCAAAGGTGACGAGGTTCGACGGGGCGCTGGTGCGGCCGCCGCTCTTCCGCAGCACCACCCGGTAGGTATAGCGAAATCCCTGCGCCAAAGGCTCCCGATAGGTTTGCTTCACCGCATCCTGGGTTGCAGAAACCGGCAACTCGGCTATCCGTTGAAATATCAGGGGGCACTCGTTACATTCTCCGTCGCTCAGCTTTGTTCTGGCGCGGGAGACAACCGCCTCTCCCTCCCCTGCCCCGGCGGGAACCGTCCAGGCCAGATTGACATCGCTTCCATCGATCCGGTAGGAAAGATCGGAAACCGCCGGCACCGGCGCCGTATTGGGTGGCGTCGGCATGGCCTTCTTCCCGCACCCGGCACCCACAATCAAAAAAATCGAAACCGCAATAGCATATTTCCACAAGCAATGAATTTCGCCATTCTTATAAAATCGGCAGAATTCCACAACTCCAGGCACTTTAGGCACTCTATGAACTCTAGGCACTCTGTTTACCCCTTTCACAGGTCAACCTTAAGCTTTTATCCTTCCAAATTCCCCATCCAGACATTCAATCAACCCATCGATATCTTCCCGGGTAATCGTCAGGGGCGGAACGAACCGAAGCACGGCATCCTGAATGCAGTTGATCACAAATCCCTTCTGCATGCAGGCCGTCACAATCGGCGAACCGGAAATGCCGAGCGCAACCCCCAGCATGAGGCCCCGGCCCCGCACTTCCCGGATAGCCGCATGCCGATCCTTGAGCCATTCGAGCCTCTCCTTGAAATAGGCCCCCACCGACCGGCATCTGAAAATGATATTCTCTTCTTCGATCACTTTCAATACCTCGATGGCGGCGGAAGTGACCAGAGGGGTTCCACCGAAAGTGGTGGCGTGGCTCCCGGGACCGAAGGCGGCGGCCACCTTTTCGGTGGCCAGCATGGCGCCGATGGGAAGACCGTTTCCCAGCCCCTTGGCAAGGGTCATGATGTCCGGCTGCACGCCGAACTGCTCGTGGGCAAACAGGGTCCCGGTCCTGCCCATACCGGTTTGGATCTCGTCAAAAATCAATAGCGCCCCCGTCGCATCGCAAATCCTTCGGACCTCGGCGAGGTACCCCTCATCCGGACAGCGCACGCCCCCCTCCCCCTGGATCGGCTCCAGGAGAACCGCACAGGTTCGGTCGTTCACCGCCGATTCCAGGGCCGCTGCGTCATTGAACTCCACGAAATCGAATCCTTCCAGCACCGGGCTGAAGCCGTGACGGATCTTCTCCTGGCCCGTGGCCGACAGGGTCGCCATGGTCCTTCCGTGAAAGGATTGCTTCATGGCGATCATCCGGTACCGGCCGTCCTCTCCCCTTTCATGAAAGTATCGCCGGGCCAGCTTAATGGCCGCCTCGTTGGCCTCGGCCCCGCTGTTACAGAAAAACACGCGGTCGGCAAAGCTTCTTTCCACCAGGAGAGAAGCCAGGGTCACCTGGGGCTGGGTGTAATAGAGATTCGATACGTGCCAGAGCACCCCTGCCTGTTCGCAGAGGGCCTTGGCAATGCGAGGATGCGCATGCCCGAGATTGCACACGGCAAGCCCCGCTACAAAATCCGTATAAACACGCCCCTCACTGTCCCAAAGGCGACACCCCTCTCCCCGGACAAACGCAACCGGGAACCGCATATAGGTCCGGGCCAGGACCCGGTCCGCCTGCGCCATCAACTCATTTGTCATCGAATCACCTCCGTGCCAACCCCCTGGCTGGTAAACAGTTCCAGTATCACGGCATGACGTTTCTTGCCGTTAATGATCTGAACCTTTGAAACACTTCCGTCCACGGCCGCCCGGGCGTATTCGACCTTGGGAATCATACCGCCTGAAATGGTTCCTTCATCGATCAATTTCTGGATTTCGCCAATCCGGATCGACGGGATCAATTTTTGATTCTTGTCCAGCACACCGTCCACATCCGTCAGGTAGATGAGCCGGAGCGCCGACAAGGCTCTTGCCACATGGCTGGCCACCAGGTCCGCGTTGATGTTATAGGTCTCCCCGCCGGGGCCCGTTCCCACCGGTGCGATGACCGGGATAAAACCTTTTTCCACGAGGGTGTGGATAATTCTTGGATTGATTCGGGTCACCTGGCCCACCAGCCCCGGATCGATGATTTCCGGGGGAGAATCATCATCCTCCCGGTGAACAATGCGCATCTTCTCGGCCAGGATCAATTCTCCGTCCTTTCCGGTGAGTCCCACCGCCCGGCCGCCTTCCCGATTGATCTGCGCCACGATCGATTTGTTTACCCGGCCTCCCAGAACCATCTCCACCACGCCCATGGTGTCCTCGTCGGTGAGACGCATTCCCCGGACAAACTTGGGACGAATGCCCATCCGGTCCATCACCTGGTTGATCTGGGGTCCGCCGCCGTGCACCACCACGGGCTTGAGTCCCACATACTTCATAAGGGCGATGTCCTTGGCAAAATCCGCCTTGAGCTGCTCATCCACCATGGCATGCCCGCCGTATTTAATTACAATGGTCTGCCCGGCAAACTCCCGGATGTAGGGCAACGACTCGATTAATATCTTTGCTGTTTTTTCAGGCATTCAAACCTCCAATTAGTGCTGAGTGCTGAGTGCTGAGTGCTGAGTGCTGGGTAACGCTTTTTTCTAAAGATGCAAAGCGAAAAAGTAAAAAAACGAAACACGAAACCTAAACAAAAACAATATGCTATCTGCTGTTTGAATTTACTCAGCACTCAGAAATTAGCATTTTGAACTATAGAATGTACCGGCTCAAATCCTCGTCATCCTTGATGTCCTTCAGCTTTTTCTCCACAAACGCCGCATCGATGACGTATTTCTTCTCTGTCATATCGGGCGCATCGAAAAGGACATCCTCCAGAAGACATTCCATGATGGTATGAAGCCGCCGGGCGCCGATATTTTCCGTCCGGCTGTTGACTTCTTCTGCAATGCGCGCGATGTCTTCCACGGCATCCTCCCGGAATACCACTTCGACGCCTTCGGTCTCCAGAAGAGCCGGATACTGAAGCAGCAGAGCATTTTTCGGCTCTTTCAAAATCCGCACGAACTCTTTCTTTCCCAACGAGTCGAGCTCCACCCGTATCGGGAACCGGCCCTGGAGTTCCGGAATGAGGTCCGAGGGTTTGGAGATATGAAACGCCCCCGAGGCGATGAACAGAATATGGTCGGTTTTCACCGGACCGTATTTACTGCTCACCGTGCTTCCCTCCACCAGGGGAAGAAGATCCCGCTGAACCCCTTCCCGGGATACATCCGGCCCTCGCCCGCTTTCCCTGCTCGCGATCTTGTCGATTTCATCGAGAAAGATAATTCCGGACTGCTCGACCTTTTCAATGGCGGATTTAACGACCTTTTCCATATCCACCAGCCCCTGGGCCTCTTCCTGGGTCAGGAGCTCAAATGCTTCCGGTATCTTCACCTTGCGCCGCTTTGTATTTTTCGGGAGGAGACTTCCGAACATATCCCTGAAATTCATCCCCATCTCTTCCATGCCCACGTTGGAAAAGATTTCCACTACAGGTGTGCTTCTATCCGCGACATCCATATCCACATACCGTTCGTCAAGTCTTCCGCTGCGCAGCATGTTTCGCAGCTTTTCTCGGGTTGACGGCCCCTCCTCCTCCGGCGCCGGCTCTTCGCCTGGGGCCTCCTGCCCAACGGTTAAGGAAGCGGGCACATAGGTCTTTTTCTTCGGCAGCAGCATGTCGAGCAGTCGCTCTTCAGCGATATCCCGTGCTTTTTCCCGAACGCTCTCCTGCTCCCTGGACTTGAGTTCGCCCACGGTCAATTCCAGCATGTCCCGAACCATGGATTCGACGTCTCTTCCCACATACCCGACTTCGGTAAATTTCGACGCCTCCACCTTGATAAAAGGGGAATCGGTCAATTTGGAAAGTCTCCGGGCGATTTCGGTTTTCCCGACACCCGTAGGTCCGATCAGAATTATGTTCTTCGGCGCAATCTCGTCCCGAAGTTCTTCGGGCACCTGTTGACGCCGGTAACGGTTCCGGAGCGCAATGGCCACCGAACGCTTTGCCTTGTCCTGGCCGATAATGTATTTATCCAGTTCCTTGACAATTTCAGATGGTTTCAAACTGTTCATATTGGGTTCACCTTACAGGACTTCAATGGTTATTCTGTCGTTCGTATAGATGCAAAGCGTGGCCGCGATGGCCATGGACTCACGGACGATATCCTTGGCATCCAGGTCCGAATGTTTTACCAGCGCTGCCGCCGCCGCTTGTGCCGCCACACCGCCGGAGCCGATGGCGATGACGTTCTCGTCCGGTTCGATCACGTCTCCGCTTCCGGAGATGAGAAAGGTCGAGCCCTCGTCGGCCGCGATCATGACCGCCTCCAATTTCTGAAGGTACTTGTCGGTACGCCAGTCGCGGGCAAGTTCCACCGCACTTCGGGTAATGTTGCCGTTATACTGCTCTAGCTTGCCCTCGAACCGGTCGAATAAATTCAGTGCATCGGCCGTGGCGCCCGCAAATCCCACAATGATTTTGTCCTGATACAGCCGCCGTACCTTCCGGGCCTGGTGCTTGATAATCGTCTGATTCAATGTCACCTGGCCGTCGCCGGCAACCACCAGTTTTCCCTTGTGACGGACGGCCAGGATAGTCGTACCATGAAAATTCATATTACTCCTTCATCGTAAAATAGAGTTGCAGGTTGCAGGTTAAAGGCGTTGGCTTTAGCAACTTGGAACCTGGAACCTTCAAACCTGGAACATTTTTCATACTTCAACTCTGCCGTTATTTCCTCGGATGTGCCTTATCATACGCCTCCATCAGCCTGCTGATGCTTACATGCGTATACCGCTGGGTGGTGGCCAGGCTTTCGTGTCCCAGAAGTTCCTGCACCACCTTCAAATCGGCCCCGGCATCCAGCATGTGCG
>JBECKW010000010.1:0-3166 GCA_040235505.1 Desulfobacterales bacterium | reverse complement strand
GTATGAGCATACCGGCAATACCAGACCGGCAGTGCATGATCTTCTCCCTCCAACTTTCACATGTGGTTTTCATTGAGAAATGGGAATGACCCTCTTCAAAGTTAAATTAGGAAAATTAAATATACTATATTTTAATTTCAAATGATGTCTGAAATTGTATGAGATAAGGAAATCCCCTTGATTTTTATAAAGCAGGTAGTATTCTATTCTATAGTTTTTTAAATAGGTGATGAGGTTCGCCATAACCACTGCTGAATCGAAGGTTGATAACCTCTACTAAATACGGTAGGGGTAATTTTTTTGTGTAAAATGTGCAATTTTATACAACCCAGATGAAAAATATAATAGATGAAAACAATTATCAACTGAGCCTCTTGCAAAAGTAGGAATAAGCAGGAATAATGTAAGGCCGCGCAAAAAATAGTATGTAACCTCCATAATAATCAGTATATTATTTGTAACAAGCAAGTAATATAGACACCATGGAGGTTACATGACGGTATTATCATCGATTTGGAGCCGGATTCAAAGCAGTTTATTTCCGTATTTGGAAGACGAGCTTGGAGAACTGAGTGACCAGCACCGTCGTCTGATTGGCATATTGGAGGTGGTGCGGATAGAAGAGAATATCAATTCCCTGAACGTTACGGGAAGGCCTGTGTCCGACAGGGCAGCGATAGCACGGGCTTTTGTGGCGAAGTCGGTATACAATTTGGGGAGTACCAGGGCATTGCTGGACAGGTTGCGGTGCGATCCGGCAGTGCGTCGAATCTGCGGTTGGGAATCCCGGCATGCCATACCGAGTGAATCGACGTTTTCACGCGCGTTTGGGGAGTTTGCCCGGGGGCGTCTCCCGGAAGAGGTGCATGCTCGCATGACGGAACGGTATCTGTCGGATCACCTTGTTGGCCATATTTCCCGGGACTCAACTGAGATTATCGCCCGCGAGAAGCCGGTTGCCGCCACGGGGAGGGAAGAACCGCCGAAGCGGAAGCGGGGCAGACCAAAGAAGGGGGAACCTGTCCCCCCCAAGGAACCAACTCGTATTGAACGACAGCAACACATGACCATCGCCGATATGCTTGCCGAGTTGCCAACCGCCTGCGACCGGGGGTGCAAGACAAACAGCAAAGGGTATAAAGAATCGTGGAACGGCTACAAGCTTCACCTCGATGTTGCGGATGGCCATATTCCGATAACCTCGATTCTGACATCGGCGTCATTGCACGATTCACAGGCAGCGATACCGTTGGCCGCTCTGACCGCCGAACGGGTGACCTCTTTATATGATCTGATGGATTCGGCGTATGACTGTGACGGAATCAGGGCGTACAGTCAAAATCTGGGACATGTTCCCGTTATTGAACCGAACCGCCGCCGGGGACAAAAACGCTGTTTCGATCCCGTAAAGAACATGCGGTACAATGAGCGAACCACCGTGGAACGGGTGTTCGGACGGCTCAAGGATGAGTTTGGTGGTCGGATGATACGCGTCCGCGGCTCCACAAAGGTCATGGCGCATCTCATGTTCGGTATTCTTGCCCTGACTGCCGATCATTTGCTGAAATTCGTGGGCTGACAGGAGGCGAAAACAGGCTGTTACGTGGGAAATATCCCGTAAACTCGGGAATGCGGGATTCTTTGTCTAAAAATCGAGAGGTGTAGAGCAAAAAGTTGGGTATCCGCTCCGGAACGCTTCCATGAGCGTATCTTGCCTGTACGCTATAACATAAATTTGCTATTGATAAAGAGTTTTGCAAGAGGCTCGTAAGATAAAGATTTTTATTGCCATTTCCTTTATGTGAGTATATATTGCTGTAAAGTTCAAGTAATATATTGATAATAAAGGAGATGACCTATGTTGAAGGGATTTTTTGATATTGACTTTCGCTTGGACGACCTGACGAAGAATGGCGATCCGCTGGTACGGTTGAATGAATGTGTGAACTGGGAGCTGTTCCGGGGTGAATTAAAGGTCATTCGCGAGAAGGAGCGGAAGAGCGCGGCGGGTCGGAAGCCGTTTGATATGGTGATGATGTTCAAGGTGCTGGTGCTCCAGTCGTTGTACAACCTGAGTGATGACGCGATGGAGTACCAGATCCGTGACCGACTATCATTCATGCGGTTTTTAGGATTGACCCTCGGTGACCGGGTACCGGATGCCAAGACGATCTGGTTGTTCCGTGAGGAGTTAGGAAAGGCAGGACTGGTGAAACGCCTGTTCAAACGGTTTGACCGGTATTTGCGGGAGCAGGGGTGTATGGCTCGCAGGGGGCAGATTGTGGATGCCTCGATTGTATCGGTGCCGATTCAGCGGAACAGCCGTGAGGAAAACGCCCGGATCAAAAAAGGCGAGGTACCACAGGACTGGAGCGAGGCGAAACGGCGTCAGAAGGATGTTCATGCACGGTGGTCGGCACGGAAGCACAAGCATGCCTTTGGCTACAAGAATCATATCAGCATCGATGCCAAACACAAACTGATCCGGGACTATGTGGTGACCGATGCTTCGGTGCACGACAGTCAGATGTTTGGCTGCCTTCTGGATGAGACGAACACCAGCCGGGGTGTATGGGCGGACGCGGCGTACCGGTCGAATGAAAACCTTGCCGAATTGGAATCGCGCGGCTATCGGGGGCATCTCCAGCGGAAGGGATGCCGCCACCGGATGCTGACAGAGTGGGAGAAACAGGGCAACAGGACCCGCTCGCGCATACGGTGTCGTATCGAGCATGTCTTCGGGATACAGGCGCAGCTGGCTGGTAATCTGATTATCCGAACGGTTGGGAGGATTCGCGCCGAGGTGAAAATTGGCCTGCGGAACCTGGCGTATAACATACACCGGGTGGGGAGATGTATGCCTGCACCAGGATAAGTACAATAAAAAGGGCATACAAAGCATTGAATGCCCTCTGAAAATTGAAAAAAAGGCCGATTTCCCCGCTGTTAATTGCTATTCCAGCGGGTAAGTCGAGAATTAGTCGTATTATTCTTGAGAATATGCGGCTAAAACGAAATTATTAGAGGTTCCCTTAATATTTGTTGATTATTCATTGATTGACTTCCTATAATGATTTTGAAATTGGGATTATCGTTTAAAGGGAGGAAACCATGAAACATATTTTGTTCTTCTGTATTCTTATATTTCTCAACGTTGTATTTGTCC
>JBECKW010000362.1:0-7347 GCA_040235505.1 Desulfobacterales bacterium | reverse complement strand
CCCGGATACGAACCCCAGCAAGTTCTCCCCCCGAAGAAGCTTTTCCAGCCTCCCGCACAAACTCTCGTCTTTTTCGTTATCGGATGCCTTTATGAAATATACTTTTGCAGCCATTTGATTCTCTCCCGTGTGAGCTGATGAATTTGCGAGGGTCTGAAGTATTTTGAGTGCCTGGAATGCCTGGAGTGCACTGGAGTGCCTTGAGTTGAGGAGTCGTTTCACTCCGTCTTTCAAATAAAAGACAGCACACATTAACTCCAGGCACTCTAGTGCACTCTATGAACTCAAGGCACTTTCTCTTTCAAATCCTTTGCCCTCCGCCCATAGCTGATAGCTAAAAGCTAAAAACTCATGTTACAACCCCCAAAACCCAAGTCAAGACAATTCCCTTCTGTTTTTACTTGAAATCGTCGCATTGCCCTGTATTATCTTTTCAGAAAGGAAACAACATGACGGAAAAAGCGTTTCAGGATTACTACGAGGACCGGCACAGCCATTGTTTCGGATGCGGCCGTTTGAATCTGCACGGGCACAAAATTAAAAGTTATTGGGACGGCGATGAAGCGCTGTGCGTTTTTACACCGGAGCCCTTCCACATGGCCATTCCCGGTTACGTCTATGGCGGAACCATCGCCTCGATCATCGATTGCCACTCCACCGGAACCGCCGCGGCCGCGGCGTACCGGTCGGAAAACCGCGGCATGGACACTGCCCCCGCCTTTCGGTTCGTCACCGCCTCTCTGCATGTGGACTACCTGAAGCCCACACCCCTGGGAGTTCCCCTTGAAGTCCGAGCCGCCGTCCAGGAGATCATCGGGCGCAAGGTGGTGGTGGCCTCAACGCTGACGGCCAACGGCGAGGTGTGCGCCAAAGGTAAGGTGGTGGCGGTAAAAATGCCGGAAAATTGGTGAATATCATGCTGGTACAAAAACTGCGGGTAAATATTTTCGATCTCGTGGCAGCGGTTGCCAAGGTCATTGACCTGATGAGTCATTCCCTCGGCCGGCATCATCTTCAGGTGGCCTACTGGGCCTACCAGCTGGGGGATGCCCTGTCGCTGTCGGACAATGAAAAATTCGAGCTTTTCATCGCCGGGATGCTTCACGACACCGGCGCGTTTTCACTGCAGGAGCGCCTGGATCTCCTGGAATTCGAGGACGAGAAACCCTGGGAGCATGCCGTGGCCGGCAGCCTTATCCTGCAGCGGTTTCCTCCCTTTGCTTCCATCGCCGAACTTGTCAAATACCACCATGAGCCCTGGGCAAACGGAAAAGGCGCATTTCACATGGGCCGTCCGGTTCCCCTTGCAAGCCATATTCTTCACCTGGCGGACCGTGTGGCGGTGAAAATCTCCCCCGGACGGCCCATACTGGGCCAGATCCGGGATGTCTGCGACGCCATTTCCACGCGAAGCGGCGATGTGTTTGTTCCGGAGCATGTCAGTGCCCTCCTTGAAATGAAGAACCGGGAATATCTGTGGCTGGATGCGACCTCGGACGCCCTGGAAACCATATTGAAGCGGACCGTTCTGTACCGGACCGGGGATTTTTCGACAGTGGAACTGGTCGAGTTCTCCCAGCTCATATGCCGTCTGATCGATTTCAAGAGCGAATTTACCGCCACCCATTCCAGCGGTGTTGCGGCGGTGGCCGTGGAGCTGTCCAGGCTGACGGGGTTTTCAAGGGATGAGCGTCATCTGATTGAAATCGCCGCCTACCTTCATGATCTCGGGAAGCTGGCCATCCCGTCGGAAATCCTCGAGAAACAGGGCGAGCTCACGGAAGATGAACGGTTTATCATGCACTCCCACGTGTATTACACATACCAGATGCTGGAGCCCTTCGATGTGCTTCGCCTTGTCAGCCAATGGGGCTCCCTGCACCAGGAACGGCTGAATGGGACGGGATATCCTTTCGGCCTCGATGCCGACGACCTGCCCCTGGGCGCCCGGCTCATGGCGGTGGCCGACGTGTTCACGGCGCTGACGGAAGACCGGCCCTACCGGAAAGGAATGGATAAGGACGCCACTATTTCGGTTTTTCGGTCCATGGCCGACGGTGGGGAACTGGATCCGAATCTGGTCGAACGGGCCCTGTCGAATTATGAATCCCTGAATGCAATCCGAAACGTCGCCCAGCAAAATGCCATGAGTGAATACCATGCATTTCGAAAGGAACTTGAGCGGCATGTAGAGGGGGAATAAAAATTCGAAATTCAAAATCCGAAACAATATCAAAACATCAATGTTCAAAATTCAAAACGAAAGGGCCAATTTCAAAACGTTTTAATTCACTATGTAGGTTTCTTTACCCGTAGTTCTCTGCGCCTCGGCGTCTCTGCGGGAAAATTGTTTTTCCGTATGAAGTTAAATAAATAAGTTGGTTTCAAAACATTTTGAAATCGGCTCGAAAAACAAACGCATTGTTTAAAACATCGAGGCGCCGCTTTTTGTTTTGACCATTTGAATTTTTAAGATTTGAATTTGTTTCGTATTTCGAATTTCGTGTTTAGAATTTCCGGCCCGGCCGGATCAAACGTTTTTTTTATGATTCGGGCCGCGTAGCCATGGGCAAACAGTGCTGCGCTCCAGGTGATGCCCATAATGCCCCACCAGACGCCCGGCAGACCGAAACCAAGGACGACGGCGAAAAGTTGAAACACGGCCACCGGGATCACGAACTGCCGCAAAATTCCGATCCACACGGCAAACATGGGCCGTTTCATCCCCTGGAGTGCCGATACATTGACGTATAGAATAATATAGGCCCAGAAAACCAGGGCATCGACCTTCAGGTAACCGCTTCCGATCCCGATCACCTGCGGATCTTTCGAGAAAAAGGACATCAGCCATCTGGAAACGAAAAAAACCACCACGCCCATGGGAATCATCATCCGGCCGCCGTAAGTGACTGCCAGCCGGACGGTATCTTTTACCCGGCCGCCCAGCCCTGCGCCGCTGTTCCGGGCCACCAGGGCCAGGGTGGCCGTGTTCAGACCGATGGTGGGCAGCAGTACCAGGTGCTCCACCCGGACGGCGACGCCATATGCCGCCACGGCCTCCTTTCCGAACAAACCGAAGTAATAGGTGATGACAAAAATCCCTGCCCCCACCGTCACCATGCTGAAGGCCGCAGGAAGTCCCTGCCTGATAATGTCGGCCATGATAACCGGTTTTGGAAGAAAACAGGTGAGCCGGGGGCAGCGGATAATGCCGGAGCGAACCACCCGAAGTCCCAGATATACCGCCCCGCCCGCTTCGCAGAGAATCGTTGCGATACCGATACCCCGGATCCCGAGGGGCGGAAGCCCCAGCCCCCCGAAAATAAACCACGGGTCCAGGCCGATATTGGCCAGGCATGCCAGGATCAGGAAATTCCGATTGGGTGCGGCATCTCCCAATGCATAAAGGATCCCGTTAAACAGAAACACCGTCAGGAAAAATACCGACCCGTAGAAGATGACGTTCATATACGCGAGGCTCATTCCGAGGTAACGACCGGAAGCACCCAGGATATGAAAAAGCCAGGGGCTCCCCCACAGCCCGCCAAGGGTCAGGAAAAGGGAAAGAAAAATGCAGAACGAAAAGGCCTGAATCGCATAGTCACTGGCGGTGGATGCGTCCTTTTCCCCGAGGGCCGTCCCGATAAGGGCGGTGGTCCCGGTCCCGAGCCCGTATCCCACGGCGATAATCATAATAAAAACCGGAAAAGAGAGAGACAACGCCGCCATGGTCTCGGTGGAAATCCGGCCGGCGAACCAGGTGTCGGTGATATTGAACATGGTTTGAAAAAAGTAACCGACACTGGTGGGGGCCGCTATCTTCCAGATCAGAGCCGGGAGCGGATCGGTTGTCAGGGAATCTTTTTGCATCCGTTTTCTCCACGCCGGGAGCCGGAATCCCGGAAAACGGCCGGGACGCTTTCTCAGGGCGATCGCATGTAGAATCCGATGATGTCATTTTCGGGGTCGCCATCGGTATCGGGATCGCTATCGAGCCCTTTTCGATCCCGATACCGATAGCGATCCCGATACCGATGACATCGTTACAACCTGCATGCGATTGCCCTGGCCGTTTTCCGGAGCGACCTTGTTTTTTCCGTTGTGGTTGAGTATAGAAGTCATCATGCCGTATTCAACGCTTAGGCTACCGGGGACGCCCCCCGGTCGGCTTTATTCCTTCAACATTATACACGAATGAAGAGTTCAACAAGGGGTATATTCCATTGACCTGGTTGACGGATCCATCATCCTGGCTGGCCCTTGCCGCCCTCACCGCCATTGAAATCGTTCTCGGTGTCGACAATATCGTCTTTATCGCCATCGTCGCCGGCAAACTGCCGGAAGCCAGGCGGAATTCCGCCAGGCGCCTTGGCCTTGCCGGTGCCATGTGCACCCGGATTTTGCTGCTCCTGACCCTCACCTGGATCATGCGTCTCACCACCCCGCTTTTTACCGTCTTTCATCTGGAAATTTCAGGAAGAACGATCATCCTCATTCTGGGCGGCGGGTTTCTGATTGCCAAAAGCACCCTTGAGATTCACGAGAACCTGGAGGGAAACGGCCGGGGGGAGGTGCGCAGGGCAGCCGCTTCTTTTATCGGCGTAATCGTTCAGATCGCACTGTTGGACATCGTCTTTTCCCTCGATTCCGTCATCACCGCCATCGGACTCGCCCGCCGCCTTCCGGTGATGATCATCGCCATCGTGATCGCCGTAATTATCATGATGCTCTGCGCCGGTACCGTGGCCCGGTTCATCGAACATCACCCCACCATCAAGATGCTGGCCCTGAGCTTTCTTCTCCTGATCGGCATTACGCTTCTGGGTGAGGCCTTCGGCCTCCACATCCCCAAAGGATATATTTACTTCGCCATGGCGTTTTCGGTTTTCGTGGAAATGCTCAATGTGAGGGCCAAACTGCGAGTGCCTAAAGTGCCTAGAGTGCACTAGAGTGCCTAGAGTTGAGGTATTCTGCCGATTTGAAGGGACTGTTCTCGTCTTTTTTTTAATAGACGGAGTGAAACGACTCCTGAACTTTAGGCACTTTAGCGCACTTTAGGCACTCTAGGCACTCGCCTTTATCCGCTCTACTCAATAATCAAATTCTTCAACTCATTCGTATCATCCGGTTTGATGGGGAATTTCCCGGCCAGCAAGCCTCCGATGGTTTCAACGGCGGTGCAGATGGCCTCTGCCGCCCGCTTTTCCCGGATGCCGCCGGTAATCACTTCGACGACTTCGTTCCAGGCGTCCTTGGGCACCTTTTCGTTGATCCCCCGGTCCGCAAGGACCCAGACCTTCCGTTCGAAAACGGAAATAAACAGCAGCACACCGGTTTCATCCCGTGTCCGAAAAAGCCCTTTCTGGTAAAAAGCTGTCACCGCCGCCTCCCGGACTTCTTCTTCCACTTCACGTCTGGAGATAAACCACCGTTTAGCGAAGAGCAGACGTTTCAGGAGAAACCTGAATAAGAAAAAGGAAACCGCAAAAATCCCCATGAAGAGCCACATGTCATGCGTGCCGATCCAAAACAGGCCGCCGATGTAAATCGTTAAAAGAATGGATACAGGCAGCGCGAAGGTCGCCGCCCCGATGACTTCCGCCATGGGATACCCGTAGCTTGACGGCACGATCAAGACAACGATTTCGCCGGAAGTCTTCTTCTCGGCAGCCGCAACGGCCGCCTCCACCTGCTTCTTCTCATCATCCTTTAAAAAATTCTTCGTCAACGATTTCATTAAGTTTCCTTTCACCATCCTCCCGACGCGCCGCCGCCGCCGAATCCACCGCCACCGCCGGAAAACCCGCCGAAACCGCCGCCCATGCCGCCCCCGAAACCGCCGCCTCCCATCCAGAAGCCGCCGGGGCCTCTATAGTTGCTGCGGCTGTGGTTGACGGCGCCCCCGATGGGTCTCATGAAAGATCCCAGCAGAAGCCCCACCGGGATCAGCACCAGAAAGCCGATAAGCCCCAACCCGAGAAGCGTGGCGCCGACAATTGGAACAATCACCCCGCCGGACACCATACCGAGGGGCCGGCTGACCCTGCCAAGAAAATTGATCAGAAAGAACAGGGCGAAAATGCCGGCCAGGCTCACATGCGGAGTTCTTTTCCGTGTCGTTTTCGGGGGGCCCGAGTCAGCTGTGTAAAGCCCTTTGACCGTCCCGACCATGGCGTCGACGCCCTGGACAATCCCCGAATCGAAATCCCCCGCCTTGAAATACGGCGTGATCACATCCCGGATAATCCGGCCGGACATCAGGTCGGTCAGTTTCCCCTCCAACCCGTAGCCCACTTCGATCCGAATTTTCCGATCCTGTTTCGAAATGAGTAAAATAGCGCCGTTATCGTTGCCTGCCTGCCCGATCTTCCACGCTTCGGCCACCCGCATCGAAAAATCTTCCAGGCTGTCGCCTTCGAGGGAAGGAATCGTGAGAACGACGATCTGTGTCGAGTCAGTCTGCTCCAGGCTCGCCAATTCCGCATCGATCTGCCGCTGGGCTGCTGGACTCAACATCCCCGCATAATCATTCACCCGCCCCTTCAGCGCCGGCACTTCCAATGCCTGTAACGGCGATACAAAAAGGGCAAATGCGGCAACAATCGAAAATACTGTAATTTTTGTGATTCTGTATGCTTTCATGAAATATCCCGTTTTTAAAGACCGAGGAACGCCCGCTTCGATAGGACTGTGGACGACCGCTTCGCTAAAAGCTCACCTTCGGCACCGCCTTCGCCGCCTCATCCGCCTTGAAGTATTCCTTCCGCTCAAGATGAAGCATGAGTTTGTTGGTCAGGCTGTTGGGAAATTTCCGGATGGAATAATTGAAGGTCTCCACGGCGGTATTGTAACGCTGGCGGGCCACGTTGATCCGGTTTTCCGTCCCTTCCAGCTGATTCTGCAGATCCAGGAAATTCTGGTTCGCCTTCAAATCCGGATACCGCTCCACCACCACCATGAGCCGCGAGAGGGCGGAAGAAAGCTCCCCCTGGGCCTGCTGGAGCTTCTGCATGGCCTGGGGATCCGACAGGTCTTTGGCGGTCAGGTTGATCGATGTCGCCTTGGACCGGGCATTCACCACGGCCTCGAGCGTCTCCTTTTCATGGGAGGCGTATCCTTTCACGGTTGCCACGAGATTGGGAATCAGGTCGGCCCGGCGCTGCAGGCTGGACTCCACATTCCCCCAGGCCTTCTGGACCGCTTCCTCGTTCGCCTGCATCGTGTTATACCCGCATCCGGCCAGCATCAAAACCGCGGCAGCCAATAGAAAATATGACAAGAGACGTTTCTTCATCGCGTTACCTCCTAATAAATGCAAGATTTGAGGTTCGAGGTTCGAGGTTCAAG
>JBECKW010000354.1:0-3688 GCA_040235505.1 Desulfobacterales bacterium | reverse complement strand
GGTCGGAGGTCGGAGATCGGAAGTCGGAGGTCGGAGGTCGGAGTTTAAAGACGAAGCCAAAGACACTAACGGATTGAATCCGAAATCCGAATATCGAAATCCGAAACAAAAACTGAACAGCAGAAATTCGAATATCAAATATCGAAATCCGAAACAAATCCGAATGACCAAATTTTCAACTTACCGAAACAACAACATTTCCCATCCAATGCCTTTTCGTTTTGAATTTTTGTCATTGCAGTTTTTGATCATTGTTTCGGATTTCGATATTCGGTATTCGGATTTGCTTTTAAGATGAACTGCGGGCACGAAGGTGAAACATAAAAAAGATTCGCCATTGTTTAGTCTATCCCGGTGTGATTCGATACTGCCTGGCAAATCGCACCGCCAGGCCGCCCGGCACCACCCGGACCACCTCCCCCTTGACCCGGACAGTCGATTTTTTTTCGATGCCGTTTTCCTTTCGCGAAAAGGGCAGGGTCAGATCGATGTCCAGAAGGGTGCCGCTGCCCAGAAGCTGGTCCGTCGCGAAAAAGGCACCGCTGGAGCTGATATTTTTTGTTTTCAGGGTAACCGGGCACAGGGACGGTCGGTCGCCTGTTTCGGACAAAACGGCCATCCGTGCCGGAAGTTCAAGCTCAAAACGTTCCACGCCTCGTCTGCCAATCTCTCGCATATCCTGTTACCTTTCAGCAATCACTTTGAACATAGCGTTGGTTAAACACCTCTTCGATATTTTCACTCCAGCCGTTTCGCATGATATCACAGGGAATCCGTCTGCAGATTTTTTATCGCCCAAAGAATCGCCTGGAACCGGTTTTTCACATTTATTTTTTTATAGATACTGTAGATATGTGATTTGACGGTATGGGGGCTGATAAAAAGCGCCGTGGATATTTCCCCGTTGTCGGCCCCGCCTGCAATTTTGTGAAGAATCTCCAGCTCCCGTTGGGTTAACTCAACGTTCGTCTCCGTATTTGCGGTGGCGATGCCGTTGGAAGATCGCAGCAGATCCGCCATGGCCCTTCGGCTGAACCACAACTCCCCGTCCAGAATTGCCCGCAGTCCCCTGGGGAATTGATTGACGGACTCGTTGTTGTAGAAAACACCGCAGACCCCGCAAGAAATCGCCGTCGATTCGATACCGGCATCCGGATGGACATTGTAGAACGTCAGGTAACAGGTGTCGCTGTCGGGAATCCCTTCGAGGTCATACTCGCTCCAGGGATTGAAATCCGACCGTCCCTGACAGTCCACCAGCACCAGGTGCTGTTCTGATCCCCCGTTTTCGCTTTCGGAATGCAGGGGGGCCTTTTCTCTCTGGGTATAGGTTGCGGTCAGTTGCTCTTCAAGAAAGGAAGCCATCAGTTCGTTTCCAATCCGGTTGCTGCCCACAATGTGAACCGTGATGTCCGGCGCTTCATTTTCCTGGTTTGCAGTGTTTGCCTTACCTTGTTTCATTTCATCCATCCCGCGGTTCGAAGTTTATTGGAATTGAGTTCATCCGGACAGGGCGTACTTTTTTAATGTGTGCGTCCGTGTGTGTCTGTGGCCAATTGTAGTTTTTAAACAAAAAGATATTAGCCACGGACCCACACAGACCCACACGGACAACGGCAGACAACCACAGACTTTTATCCGAGCGACCCGCTCGAATAAAACCAGTCAGCCCTCCGGGCGGGTGAGGCATTCGGTTTCAGTTTCTGATCTCAGACTTCTGATCTCCGACCTCCGGTCTTTCCCGACCTCCGATCTCTGGTATTCCGACCTCCGACCTCCGATCTCAGATCTCCGGCCGTTACCTGCTCTCTGCTCACCGCTCACTGCTCACTGCAGTTATCATCGCCCCTCGTCCCCCTTGAGGGCCGCCAGTCGCTTTTTTGCCGACACGTTGCCGGGATCCAGAAGGAGGACCCGTTCGTACTCTTCCACCGCCCGATAGGGAATGTCGACCCTTTCATAAAGCCGGGCCGCCTGCATCCGAAGGGCCGGAGATTCCGGAAGATAGGAAATGGCGGTTTGCAGAACCCGCAGGGCATCCTGGTTGCGTCCAGTCTTCTGATAGAAATTCGACACCGATGTGAAATACCAGGGCTGGATCGTCTTTTCGTTGCCGACAAACGACAGCGCCTTTTCAAATGCCGCCCCCGCCTCTTCGGTGCGCCCGCTGTCTGCAAGCTGCCTTGCGTACCTCAGATACGGCGTCACCCGGTCCGGCAGCGCCCGGAAGATGTCGGGCGCCTCGATCCCCGCCGTCTTCAGAACACCCAGGTAATAGTCGGTCTTCCCCGGGGCGATTTCGATGGCCTTGCGAATGTTGAGGATGCCCTCATCGAGGCGCCCCCGGCTCAGCAGCCAGAGTGCGTAGGTTCCCCTTGCTTCGGAATCCATGGGCGCATGGGAGACGGCGGCGGAAAACAGCCGGTCCGTAACGGCGTCCTTCCCCAGCCGGGCATAGCAGGTGGCAAGCTGCAGCAGGGCGTAGCTGTCGGCGGGTGCCAGGGCCAGCGCCTTTCGAAAGTCGTCTGCGGCGACCGCCATGGTTTTTTCGCTCCGGTCGTGGATCAGGCCTGCGGCCAGTGGAATCAGCTCATCAAAGGGCGCAAACCGGGCCGTCTTTTCAAGGGCTTTCAGATCCGCCTCCGTCTGGGTCGGGGACAGGGCGTCGGAACCGTATATCCGGGAAAGCAGGGGCTTGAGACTGCGGCTCGCGGCCAGGTTTCCGGCGGCAATCACCACGGTCAGCGTCAGCACCGCGCAGGCCGCAAGGAATTTTCCGAATCCGGCGGCGTGCCGGGCCGCCGGCAGGTAGGTCTCTTTCCTGCGGCCGTGAATCCGCGTGTGGGGCGCCGACACCATGACGGCCACCAGCGTGATGAACAGAAGCCCGTTGGCGCCGATGTGCAGATTGAAATCGACGAGGCTGTGGATCCCCATGTAGAAAACGCCGCAAAGGGCGCCCCAGAACAAATACCGGGAATAGGCGTCCCGGCGCTTGAGACTCCTTCGAAAAGAGATGATGAACACACTGGCCAGGAACCAGAGAACCAGCACACTGGCCACGAGCCCGCCGTCGGTGGCCAGCTCGATGTAGTCGTTGTGCGCCCTGGAAAACACTGCCCCCTCGGGGATCGTCCGGTAGGCCGGGTAAATATCTTTGAAGGTGCCGAACCCCGTGCCGGTCAGGGGAAAGTCCCGAAGGATGCCCAGGCTGTCCTCCCACACCCGGGGCCGCAGCTCTGTAATTTCACCGCTGTCGTCCCGAATCTTGTTGAATCGGTCGAAGATGGGCCCCCATCCGAACCACCCCACCGAGACGAGGATCACCGCGCACAAAAGGGCAAAGCAGATCCCTTCCCGGGCGTGGGATTTGAAAACGGCCAGGAGGATGCCGAGGCCCCCCAGGGCCAGGCAGGTCGCCACGATCCCGCCCCTGGAAAGGCTGATGAAAATGGAAGCCGCGGCGACGATGGATGCCATCCCCAGAAGGATGTAGGCATGGGACCCGGGGTGTGCGAAGAACTCCACAACCCGTTCCCGGAAACTGGTGTAGCGGAGGTACGGGCGCAGATGCATGAACATGGCCGCCATCACGGGCAGAACCATGCCGACGAACCCGGCGTAGTGATTGCGGTGAAAATAGGGGCCGAAATGCTGGGACTGGACCGGGTCCCGGAACCACCAGACC
>JBECKW010000350.1:0-3708 GCA_040235505.1 Desulfobacterales bacterium | reverse complement strand
GGTAAATGTCATAGTCCGGCTTGGACTCCCACAGGGGCTCGATGCACTTGTTCATATAGACAATCACGCGGTGATTGCCGCTGCAGTCGCCCATGCCGTATCCGCCGGCATTGGCCCACTCGGAAATATCCGAATGCTCGAAGTTGGTGCTGGCGGGCAGGATGATATCGCCGAACCTCGTCTCGCTCTGCCAGTGGCAGTCCTGCATGACCACAAACTCCAGGTTAGGACTCTGGTACATCTTCACCCAGCGGTTGGTATCGGTCATGGTGCTGATAAAAGACCCGCCGTGGCGGTGAATGTACTTGATGGGCGCTCCGTTGGGTCCTTCTTCGGGGCAGGTATAGGGAATAAACTGCTGTTCGATGGATTGGCCGCAGATGCCCTCGCCGATCCAGCTCGCTTTTCCGTTGAGCACGATTTCCGGGAGCAGGAGACGGTAGGTCCGCTGTGTCACATCGTTTTCGGCTTTCTGCTTGGCCACCTGGCCGAAGGTGTCCCAGCCCACATCGGAGTATCCGGGGAACCAGAAATCCCAGTTCAGGGGAGCGCCCATGGCGGCGCCGCCCCACACGTTCACACCGGGTTTGCCCAGCCCCTGCATGGAAATCAGCAGCACCATGAGCCGCGCCCATTCCGTGCAGTAGGCGGCGCGGGTGGCTCCGCCGGTGCCGTACATGCCACCGGTGGCCAGCATGGACTTTTTGGACGCCCACTCCCGTGCAAGGGAGATAATGGTATGGGCAGGAACATCGCAGATCTCGGCGGCCCATTGGGGTGTTCTCTCGATGCCGTCTTCCTTGCCGAGAATGTGATCCTTGAATTGCTCGAAGCCGACGGTCCTGTTCTCCACGAAGAAATGATCGTAGGTGTCTTCCTTGATCCAGACCCAGGCGATGGCCTCGGCCATGGCAGTGTCCGTACCGGCCCGGGGGGCGATCCACTTGTCACCCCAGACACTGGCGGTGGTGTTGCAGAAGGGATCGATGAAGATCGCCTTGATGCCCAGCTTCTTGCACCAGTATCGCCAGATCAGGCTGTCCTGTCCCCAGTACTGGTAGCAGCTGCTGTTGGGGTCCACCGACCAGAAAATGATCTGCTCGGTATGCTTCAGGGACTCTTCGAGCATGTCGTAATTGTCGCAATGGCCCAGCAGCCACATGTATCCCCAGGTATGGATGGCGCCCCAGTGCGCCCCTTCCCAGCTGTCGGGATTGTCCTGCATGCCGGAGTATCCCAGCATGTTCCAGAACCGACCGAAGGGACCCATCTTGTAATGCAGAAGCCCCCAGTTATGGTGGGACGAGGTCATGGCCGTGATGGCCGCCTTGCCGTAGGTTGCGTGAATTCTTTTGATCTCTCCCGCAACGATGTCCAGAGCTTCATCCCAGGAAATGCGCACATATTCGTCCTTGCCCCGAAGTTCCGGGTGCCGCTCACCATTGGGATCGAAGTTTTTGCGCCGGTACGGATATTTGATCCGGTTTTCGGCATAAACCCGCATCCTTTCCGGAACGACCCATGAGTTCAACGTCGTCTTGCGGGGGGGGGTAAATTTCTGGCCGTGGGCCTCGATGGTCCAGGACGCGGCATCTTCCTCGTTGAAGACAATGGGGCGCAGCCTGACGATCTTCCCGTTCCTGATGTGCGCGAATACCGGGCCGCCCACCGTACACTGAGTAAGTATCTTTTCTGTCATCAAATCACCTTTTATCCTTATTTCTCCAGGGCAATCTCACCGAGATAGATATCTCTCCGGGTCTTGGTGTCCAGCTCCTTGACGGTATAACCTGCGAGTTCGATCCGGACACGATAGGCCGTATTTTCTTCCAATCCCTCGAACTCGAAATCTCCCCAGCCGTCCGTAACCGTTTCTCTGGTTTCGCCATTGCCGGTCAGGCTCACCTTGGCGCCTGTGGCCACTTCCCCCTTATCGGGAAGGATGACGGTTCCGGCCACAAACTTCTTGGGCAGGTCGATGTATGTCACCTTCTCGCCCAATTTGAATTCAGGACGCATCACCACCGGCTTGGCGGTCCTGGTCAGCTGGGCGATCTCGCTGTCCGGATCATCCAGGTCTCCGAACATAATGGCGCCCGTGGGGCAGCTTTCCACACAGCGGGGCTGCTTCTCCCCGGCATCCAGCATATGGGCGCACAGGGTGCATTTGGCCGGCACCTGGGCCTCCTCGTTCCATTCTATCACCCGATAGGGGCAGGTGGAGACAATATCTTTCTGCCCCCTAGCCTTTTCGGGATCGATAACGACGATGCCGTCGGGTCTTTTATAAACCGCCCCGTCTTTTGCCATCTTGACGCAGGTGGCATCATCGCAATGCATGCAGGTGACCGGTATGTAATTCACCTTCACCTTGGGATACTGGCCCCGCTCTATCTCAACGGGCTTGATCCAGTTCATCCCCGTCATCGGCTGCGCCGCGGAATACCCAGGATATTCATTGCCTGCAAACTCGTCCCTGCAGGTCAGGAAACAGTTGTAACATCCTGTGCATTTACTGATGTCAATTATTAATCCGTATCTAGCCATTTTTCTGTTTGGCCTCCTGATTCCTTATTTTTCGTTCCCTGCGATGGCAATACTGACAACCGCAGCACCCGGCTCACCGCCCTGGTTGTGGGTCAAGCCCAGGGTGGGATTTTTAACCTGACGTTTCTCAGCTTTGCCCTGCAGCTGCTTATACACCTCGTACATCATCCGCAAGCCCGTGGCCCCGATGGGATGGCCGAAGCACTTCAGCCCGCCGTCGGTATTCACCGGAACCTCGCCGGTGATTTCGAACTTGCCGGCCTCGATATCCTCCGCGACCTTGCCCGGTTTGCTGAACTGCAGATCTTGCATGATGGTCAGTTCGGTGATGGTGAAACAGTCATGCACTTCTGCGATGCTGATCTCTTTTACCGGATCGACAATCCCCGCTTCTTTGTAAGCGTTCACTCCCGCCCGAACGGTCTCTTCCACGTGCGAATAGTCATAGGCCGGATTCATGAAGCCTTCCCGGGGCCCCTGGCAGATCTGCATGGATTTGATGTAGATCGGGTCGCTCCGAAAGGATTTTGCCATATCCGCCCGAACAACAATCGCGGCGGCTGCACCGTCACTCACCGGGCAGCAGTCAAGCAGGCCGAGGGGAGATGCGACGATGGGCGCCTTCAGGACCGTTTCCAAACTGACGGGCTTCTGGAATTGCGCCTTGGGGCAAAGTGCTCCGTTGTGATGGTTTTTGACCGCAATTTTGGCCAGGAGCCGCTTCCCTTCTTCAAAGCTCAGCCCGTTTTTCGCAAAATAGCCGTTGGCCATGAGCGCAAACCCCGCCGGCGGCGTCAGAGTTGAGAGCCGATAGCTCCAGGTGGCGTTGGGACGGGTCTGTGGAAGGCCCATATAGCCGGTGTCCTTGAGTTTTTCGACGCCGATCGCCAGCGCGATATCGCAGACACCGGAAGCAACCGCATAACAGGCTCCCCGAAGCGCTTCGGATCCGGTTGCGCAGGCGTTTTCCACATGGGTAACCGGAATATAGGAGAGCTTCAGCGGTGCCGCCAGTAGCTGTCCGGTATGCCCCGCCCAAAGTTGCCCCATCCATGCGGCCTGAATATCCTTGGGATCGATGCCGGCATCTTCATATGCTTCATAGGCTGCGTCGATCAGCATATCATCGATGCTCTGGTGAAAATTTTCACCGAACTTGAT
>JBECKW010000275.1:0-3276 GCA_040235505.1 Desulfobacterales bacterium | reverse complement strand
ATACTTCAAGCTTTCCCTCGAGTGAAAAAAATGGCATATAAAAACTTGTCCCTCCAAATGTGCCGGGGGGAAGCGTTTGCCCGAAACCAACACACTTATTTCAATTTCTTTCACCGCAACAGGACGGATTTGATATCGGGAGTTTGATGATGAAAGTCCTCGGATTTATCTGCATTTTCATTGCCGCGATATTCGTAATTGGATGGCTGTATCGGAGAATCTCCCTTGCCGGAAAATATACGAAAACAACCGGTGAAATTATCGATTTCAGGAATATGTTGCCGCTGGTCGGCAAGACGCCCGTGTTGATCGGTGGAAACTATGTGTACACTGAGTGTAAATACCAGGGCCACGCGTATGTAACGGTCAGGTTCATCAACGGAAACGGAGAAGAGCTGATCAGAAGATACAATTCCATGGAGCCTCTGTTTCTGAAAATAAATGAGCACAAGCGCAGCGTTAACCAGTACACGGCTATTTTTCCGGAATGGCGGATGGGGAAAAAATTAAAAATATACTACGACCCCGAAAATACAACCGATATCTTCGTCGGAAAAGCTCCTTCCAAAAAATCCGCGTGAAACGGGGAGGCTCTCCTCGATTTTCCATACGAATCCCCTCAACTGCTTGCGCCGGCGCCCCACCGGCCTTATTTTAAAAACAGCGGGCATTAAGCCCCTGACTTCAGGCCGCGGACCTCTTCAGAAAAAGGAGCGCCGGATGGTTCAATCCAAGAAAAATTCCGGGGACGCCGTGATGGCGATTCGGATCACGGGGGAGGTGAGCGACCGCGAGACAGAGGAAATCGTCCGTCGCATTCACGCCCAGTGTCCCCCTGGTGGAAAAGTTCGCATATTTCTCAAGATGTCGCATTATGCCTCGTTTAACTCGGCAGAAGACCTTTATTACGACCTTCGCTTTGCGCGATATTGCGATGATCGCATCGAACGGCTGGCCGTTGTGGGGGACCGCTCATGGAAAAGCACGCTGGTAGGACTTTTCGGATTGTTCAGTTCGATTGAAACGGCCTACTTTGACCAATCCGAAGCCCGAAACGCCTGGCAATGGCTTGTCGGCTCCGACGCTGCCAACGAAAAAGAATAGCAACCCCATGCCGTTGACTTGGGTCCCTGGAAGCACACACCTTCCAACCATGGAAACATTCGTATGCTTGCCTTTCACGGTGGTAAATTGTAAAAGCCCAGCAGCGCTATTCCGATTAATGTAAACAAAGAAGTGATCATGACCGAAAATATTCTGTTTCTGAAAAACAACAAATCCGGGCTTGCCACCTCTAAGCATCCATGGATTTTCGATGGGGCCATCGACCTGAGAAAAAGCGGCCATATCGACCCCGGCGTGGTGCACCTTCACACGGCAGACGGCCGATTTGTCGCCGTCGGGACCTATAATCCAAAAAGCGCCATCGCTTTTCGGGCCCTTGATATCTCTCCCGGCAAGATCGACCTCGATTTTTTTCTTCAGCGATTGGCCACGGCAAAATCGCTACGTGATTCGATCATCGACCCGAATACGAACGGGTTCCGGTGGGTAAACAGCGAAGGCGACCAAATCCCTGGTCTGACTGTGGATACATACGCCGGGCATCTGGTTGTTCAGGTGGGGACGCCGGCGATGGACACCTTGTCCCCGGTTTGGCTTGAAGCTGCAAAGCAGGTGTTTCATCCACGGTCCGTGACCCGAAAGGACAGCCAGTCCATTGCGAACCGTGAACATATGCCAGGGGTCTCCGATGTGCTTTGGGGATCTCCCCCCGACATTATTGACTTCAAGGAGGCCGGAATTCGATTCCAGGCTTCGGTGCTTCCCGGACAGAAAACCGGATTTTTCTTTGATCAGCGGGAGAACCGGACGCGTGTTGCCCGGCTTGCAGCGAATAAACACGTTTTTGACGGCTATGCCTACACGGGTGGCTTTGGCGCACATGCTCTCGGGGCCGGCGCGGCGTTCGTTACGGCGGTGGAAAGCTCCGGCCCCGCCTGTGAAATGATTGCGCGGAATTACGGACTCAACTCGGATACCATCCAACAGTATGAGATCGTCAACCAGGATTGCGTACGATATTTAAAACAGACCGACCGCTTTTTCGACGTTATCGTGCTGGATCCTCCGGCCCTTGCCAAAAGAAGGCATCATCTGCCAAAGGCGGGTCGACTGTACCGTGAGATTTTCGCAAGCGGTATGCGCAGAATCACCGGGGAAGGCGGATTCCTGTGCGCCTGTTCCTGTTCGGCGGCCGTGGAAAGTTCAACGCTCTTGGAAATTCTTCGCCAGGCAGCCTCCGAAGCCGGGAGGGTCGCCCAGATTATTCACCTCGGCGGAGCCGGTGCCGACCACCCGATACAAATTCACCACCCTGAGGGTGAATACCTGAAATCCGTACTGCTCCGGGTGATATAGTTTATAATACAACTTTCGGGTTTCAGACCTGGCTGGGAAGAAATGATGTCCATAAGGATTTTCATCGCACAGGATTCAAGGATTCGAGGGGTCAAGGGTTTGCCTTTCCCTCGACCCCTTGACCCCTTGAATCCTTGAACCCTTTTCTCCAAAACTTGCTGCTGAAACGGCAAGTTCGCTGAATTGTCAGTTTGTAAATTTCTTAACCGCCTCAGGGCACTCCAACGAAAATTTATCAAAAGTGGCTTTCCAATAACTTTCGTCCATCTCGTCATCGTTTAAGATGATATCGGTTGTAATCCCGATCCTGGATGCATGGAGTCGATATGCGTTAAAAAAAATTCTCTCTGAGGCAGTAAAAGGATGGCCTGTCAACTTATAGATATATCTTGTCTGTAAATTTTCAACAATAAGGCTTAATGTGACGGCAACAACTTTGCCGATAAAGAATGCGGCGACAGCCTCCCCGCCACCAAGGAAAAACCCTGCTATAATTACAACGACAAAGTAAATGCCATAACCGGATATGTTGCTGAAAAGGGTGCTTAACTCCATCAACCCTGGAATTATATAAAGACCGAGTGTGTTTATGAATTTGCCCGAAAATTGAAAAATAGCAACAACCAGAGCGATTTGAAGTGGTTGGAGATGTAATCCAAAAGCGATCATCCCCGCAATGAAGCCAAGCATTGCGGGAAGACTTTCTATGCCTTCTGCAGTTTTAAGAACGGTAAAAGGAGAGACCTTCGGATCCAGCCGGGCCATCAGGCCAAAGGCATAGGGAACCGTCAGCCTGATTTTCAGACCGCGGGGAGTGTAAATTGCCATGCTTTCCCTCTCATATCCACCAGGCCA
>JBECKW010000262.1:0-8577 GCA_040235505.1 Desulfobacterales bacterium | reverse complement strand
GGCGTGAATATCAGATGGGGTACAGATCCGGCTGGAGCAATGAAAGCCTATGCCCGGCGTGTTTCGAGCCTGACTCTCATGCGAAAAAAGACACTCCCGAGTCTGGTCGCGACAGTCTGAAAGGCCTCGGGGGATGGCTGATATTTATCGGGTTCATGGTCGTTACATCACCCATCGATCAATGCCTGAGATTCACTTTCATCAACAAGTACCTGGCGGCAGGCCGCCCCTGGGAAACGCTGGGGATGGTCGGAGCCGGGGCATACCCGGGGTTTATCTATATCGCCGAAATAGCGTTAAGCCTCTGCATTTTTGCTCTCTCCGTGTGCATGATATATTTTTTCTTCTCTAAACATCATTGGTTTCCCAGGATCTTTATCGCCTATATCGTTGTCATTCTGGTGGACATTCCCCTTCATGGCTGGCTGCTCAGGGTACTTTTTCCCAATGAGACAATGATCACTACCAAACTGGCCAAAGGGTTTATCGGAGAGTTGATTACTGCGGCGGTCTGGATTCCATATATGTTCAAATCCGAAAGGGTGAAAGCGACCTTTGTTGAAAAACTACCGGAAACCCGGTTGGAGACAAGCGGAGTGGGAACGATGTCAAATCTTGATTAGTGATAAAGAAAATAACTATAGGGGCAACAAAAAGCAGCTATCTAGCTGAGATGTATGACAAATCCATCACTTGGCAAACACCTCCTCGATCAAACGCATCTTTACTCTATGGCGGCAGGGACAGACGGTGATATCGACGCCTGTTATGAACGCAAAACTGAAATGTATAAAGATTTTTTTCATCTTGCCTGTATTATGATCATGCTGAATAGGGTTAGAAATGCGTCCAATGCAACTTTATTTTGCAGGTTGATACATCAATAAAAATAATATATTAGACTCATGGGGCAGGATTAGGTATTTTTAATGATCGTAAATGACCATCCTTCTTTTTGGGTAACTGTATTCTTTTTTTCAAACGAATAGTTATGAGTCGGAATCCAAAGGCTGCGCAATGAGAACTTTTCTGTTTGGTTTTGGAAGACGGGTTGCTGAAAATCGTAAATTTAACTTAGGGTTAGCTTTTTCAATCTTCTTCTTAATGGCTGTATATGCTACAGCATTTCCTTTCTTGATTCGTAATTATGGCCCTGCTATTCGACTGTTTTGCGTCTTTTTTATTATGCCAGCCGCAGTTTTCTGGGGTATCCCGGGCGGAATCGCCATCGGAATTTTGACTATTGCCCTAAACCTGATGCTTCATTTTGTTTCCGGCGTTAATTTCGAAGGTGGTGTTTTAGGCCCAGCTGCGATGCTTACCGTTATTGCAATAGTAGGAAGATTGAGCGACCTCAGTCGGGATCTTAAAGCAAATTTACATGAACTCAGTACTGTGCGCGATGCTCTTCAAACCAGCGAAGCCAAATTTCGCAAACTTTTTGAAATGGAATCCGATGCCATTTTTCTGATCGGAAACGAAACAGGCCAAATTTTTGAAGTGAATACCGCTGCGACCCAAATATATGGGTATAGCCGGGAAGAGCTGCTGAGGATGCGAAACGAGGATGTCTCTGCGGAACCCAAAGATACCCGCAGAGCGACAAAGGAACAGCGTGAAACCGTGCCGGTAAGATATCATCGTAAAAAGGACGGGACTGTTTTCCCGGTCGAAATAACGGCTCGTCACCTTAAATGGGAAGGAATCGATGTCCATATAGCAGCCATCCGGGATATTACATTCCGGATGGTAGCGGAACAAGATAGAAAACAACTGGAGGAAAGACTCCAGCGAGCGGAAAAAATGGAGGCACTCGGCACGCTGGCCGGCGGAGTAGCGCATGACCTTAATAACATTCTGGTAAGCCTTGTGGGTTATCCGGATCTTCTGCTCATGAATCTCCCGGATGATAGCCCATTGAAAGATTCGATTCTGACCATAAAAAAATCCGGATTAAAGGCTGCAGATATTGTAGATGATCTGCTGACCCTTACGAGAAGAGGGGTCACGGTTAAAGAGAGTATGGATTTAAATCAGGTTGTTTCAGATTATATGAAAAGCCCCGAATTAAATAAATTGTTATCATTTCATCCGGGTGTTGAGGTGTCAGTTCACCTTGAAGCCGATCCTCTGTATATTACGGGTTCTCCTGTTCATATTTCAAAAACCATTATGAATCTCGTCTCAAATGCCGCTGAAGCCATGATTGGCGCGGGGAAAATTACTATTTCAACACAGAATATATATGTCGATAGTCCAATCCGAGGATATGATGAAGTTACGGAAGGGGCGTATGCCATGATTTCTGTATCGGATTCCGGCGTGGGCATTTCGCAAGAGGACATTTCACGGATATTTGAACCATTTTATACTAAAAAAACCATGGGAAGAAGCGGAACCGGCTTGGGGATGGCTGTCGTATGGGGGACCGTAAAAGACCACCATGGATATATCGACATTGAGAGTTCAGAGGGGCACGGAACCACGTTTACTCTCTATTTCCCGCTTACTCAAGATGAGATTCGAGAGAACCGGCCCATTTTTTCCTTCCGTAATATTATGGGCAAGGGGGAATCTATACTGGTGGTAGACGACCAGGAAGAACAAAGACGAACCGCCTCTGAAATACTGAAGGTGCTGGGATATTCAGTGGCAACCGTACCAAGAGGGGAAGAGGCGGTTGAATATCTGAAAGGCAAGAGTGCAGACCTGCTGGTTTTAGATATGATTATGGCCCCGGGGCAGGACGGACTGGATACTTATATGAACATAATTAACTGCAATCCCAAACAAAAAGCCATTATTGTAAGTGGTTATTCTGCAGATGATCGTGTGAAGAAAACACAGGATCTGGGCGCGGGGCAATATGTCAAAAAGCCTTATACCTTTGAAACGCTTGGGACTGCTGTAAGAAACGAATTGGACAAATGATTCCTAACGCCCTCTGCAACCAACGCCTCCATGGCGCACACCTACAGATCATTATCGGTGCCGTGGGGAACGGGGTCAAATCTTGACACGCCGTTGCCCAAAACGCGTCTGGACGGCCTCATCGTGTGGGAGCAGCCTCTCAAGCGCCAGCAGGACTTTTCTCCGCGGATTGTCTTTATGCCCTGATTTCAGCAGCAGCCGCACCCAGTGTCGGGCCACGCTAATAAACTGGGAACATGCGAAAAAGGTTCAAAAAAAGCTCCAGCAAAAAACAATCACGCCCTTACATATCGATCCACAAGCCAAGGCCCCACCACTCTTCCCTGTCCTGAAAAAACTCCCCTATGAGCGATCGCCCGTTATGGTAAATCGGCCCGAACCGCACAGTCTGAAAAGCA
The DNA here is from genome assembly GCA_040235505.1 of Desulfobacterales bacterium. Classification (GTDB taxonomy): domain Bacteria; phylum Desulfobacterota; class Desulfobacteria; order Desulfobacterales; family JAFDDL01; genus JBECKW01. Next base: position 5,248 of record JBECKW010000262.1, on the reverse strand, counting down.
TGTCTGACCGGCAGCACAATACCGGCTTGGACCGTAACGCCGGTATCCCAGTCCGTTTCTTCTGTAGAGGTTAAGTCAACGGCGGCATAATACCCGAGGCGTCCATTGAAAAACCGATCCTTATCTTCGAATTCCAATCCTCCCTTCACCCGCCAGGGCTTCTGAAGATCCGAATTGCGAAGGTCAGTAGCATATCCGGTCTCTGCGTATGTTCTAAAAAGCTCTGGAAACCGGTAGCTCAGTCCGAAGACGACTTCTTCCCGGGTGTAGCCTATCCGCCTACGCCCCGTCCGTTCTTCATACTCATCCCCCACGTGGCTGGAGTCATGCTGCTTGGCCAGTTTCAAGGATAGTCCGTGGCCATCGGTCCAGGTGAGCATGACGCCGTAATAGCCGTCCCATCCGATGTTGTCGGTGCTGTTATCAATGTCGAATTGTCCCAGGAACGAGCCGTAGATATCGAGTTGAATCGCCATATCAGGGAAATCCGAATTTCGCAGTTTGAGCAGGCCGTACTGTCCGCCCAGCATGAAGTTGTATCGGCTTTTTCCGGCATCCGGAATATCGCTGTCCATGACGCTCATCTTGATCAAGGAAAACCCCGGCCTTATCGGATCCGCAATATAGGGGTCATAGACGTGCCCTGACGGGAACAGGGCGAGGTGCCAGTCATCTCCGACGGAAAAGGCGAGCCGCTCGTCCACGGTATCATCAGCCCTGCAGATTGCCGGAGCCGCCGATATGAGGAACGATACGATGATCACAATACACCAAAGCATGCCTGCCTTCCCAAGCCGGCCGGCCTTTTGCCGCATCGCTGCTCTTTGACTGCTTAACTGTTCACCTTTCATGATTGTTCCTGCCAATACGTTTGTTTGACCCCGAATTTCATTTCCGTTAAAGCATACAATTATTGACGATTAATGTATTATACAACAGCCATACAAAACAAGTCCGAAAAAAGGCAAACCTTGGGTGAGCAGGGGAGGCACAGCTATCGATCCCGGCAAACGCAGGGACAGCGGGGGCGCCAGAGAAAGTAAAGGAGTATTCATCGGCCTGCGCGGTATGCTGCAAGCCATCTGTGCCTCCGACTTCCAGGGCCGGACCACTGAACGTGCTTGTATTCATGGTGAAAATGAGGTAAAAGTAGGGTACTTTTCGACCTTAGGATCATGCTTTTTGCCATAAAAACGCAGTTCTAAGGATACACGCCATGCCAAGGGCAAATCGACATTACATGGAAAACACGTCTCTCTGGGAATGTTTTGATTAACATATCAGTATGATGGTCCGGTCCGACCCGGCAGACAGACATCGCTCTGTTAACTGCTGATTATTGCAATAAATTCAAACTTACCTCTGGCTATGGTCAAATCCTGACAATTCGGTACGTGCCCATGGTTTCTATAGAAAACTTGGGTGGGGACCCACTGGTGAGACAGAAAACAATAATGAAAAACTGATATTGAGAAAAAGCAAACAAGAGCAGACAATGCGGTGCAAAAAGCAAGACGCCCGCTGATGCCCGACGTTCAGCCGGAGGAGGTGATCCCAACGGCAAGTCAAATAGTTGGCTATTACACCTCGCGCAAGGAGAAACTTCTGAGAGATTTTGAGGCTTCTTGTGCCTTATTGCGAACCTCGCTCGTGGCCAGGTATGGCGAGGAACTCGCCAACTCGCTGGAGACCAAGGCCCACCAGCAATATGAAGAGCTGATCCCCGATATTCCCTACATCCGAGGGCCGCGCGCAAAACTGCTCAATAACTTCCTCGTAATTTCCGCGCAGGAGCTTGCCGTCTACAAGGCCGTGGCGCAACAAGGCAAACCACCTGGAGAAGCGTGGGAATTGTGCCACGAGGTGCTGCGATTGAGACTGACCCAGTTCCCGCATTGGAAGCGACGGCTGATGCGCCGGTTCATCGTCTCCGGCTTGGTGAGACGCATTGTGGCGAAGCGCGCTCGCAAGAAAGAGAAGCAGCGTTTCGGGGACTTTGAGATCGAGTATGTTATTGACGGGGAAGACGAATTCGATTTCGGTGTCAATTACATTAAGTGCGGTAACTACAAGTTCGTGGCTGAACACGGGGGAGAGGCCTTTGCCCCCTATGTCTGTATGTCGGACATCGCATTGAGCGAGGCGATGGGATGGGGGCTCATCCGTACGCAGACACTTGCCGATGGCTGTCCCTATTGCGACTTCCGTTTCAAGAAAGAAGCGGAAACGAAGATCTCCTCTAAAACACCTGAAGTACAGGAGACGATTGAGATGATCCGGAACAAAGAGACCAATTCATCGCCTCCAGACGACTCGGACAGGCCATACGCCTGAGCCATCACGTGGGATACAGCCAGGACGGGAAGAAACCTATTTGAAAGTCGACATGTGAATCACAGGGTCAGTCGACTTTCCACAAACTGTCAGGAGAATAAGACAATGACGAAGAAGAAAATACTCTTTTTATGTGGAAGTCCCCGCCTAAAAAAAAGCGCCAGCCTGTGCACGGCGAAGTACCTGGCCTGTTTCCTCGATTATGACTACGAATTCGTGGACGTACCCAAGGCCAAGCTGTCCACCGATCCTGTCGAAGCCGAGCAGGCTTTCTTGAAGATCGTGGAAAAGATGCAGACGGCCGACGCCGTCGTCTGGACCTTCGGTGCATGGCTTCTGTTCGTTTCGGTGCAGATGCAGTATCTCTTCGACAAGCTGTTTGCACAGGGATATGATTTCAGTGGCAAGATCGCGGCGGCAGTGATGACCTCGGTCCGTGTCCAAGACGATTTTATCCTCAACCGGATACGCTTTGTCAGCGAGCAACTGGGCTTCGGTTACGTCGGGGATGTGTCCGCCGTGGGCAATCCCTTCTTTGGCTATGAGGATGATGAAGAAGTGACGGAGGAGAGTTGCCGCATCCTGGCCGGGCGGCTAAACCGTGCGCTGGCCGACGGGTATGTGCCCGCCAGACACTATCCGCCGGAGGAGCGCCGGTATCTCTCGCCCCCCTACCGGGGACCGGGGTTTAACGTGGACGGTCCCCCGGCGTCGAAAACAGGCGACAAAACGATTCTGGTTCTCACCGGCAACCGCTTGTCGGAAGACCCTGCCAATGCCTCGATCATAGAATCCATCCATCGCTATTCCCGGAACCGCGTGGAAGTGATCGAGCTGCAGGACCGTCATGTCGGTCCCTGTGTGGGGTGTTACCTCTGCGACTTCAACGGGGACGGAATATGTGTTCTCAAAGACGAATACGAGGCGATCAAGCAGCGTCTGCACCAAGTCGATGGCATTGTCTTCGTCGGCACTTGTGCCTCCGGGATGGTGGACTGTCACCTGAAGGCTTTTCTGGATCGCAGCTGGGGTATCGCCCACCGCCCCTCTCTGAAGGGCAAGTATGGCTTCGTAACCGCCACCGGCGGTGGGCCGCTGGAGGCAGAGGCCGGCTGGTACCTGCAGAGTGTCCTGAACGTGTTTGGCACGCGCTGCATCGCTGCGCTGACGCAAAGCCCCGCAGATAACGCGGCCTTTGCCGCCTCTGTGCGCCGGACGGTCGAAGACCTGGACCGGGCGCTCGACGAAAAATGGCAGATTGCCGACCGATTCGGGACCCGTGGCACGGCCTGGACCTTCCGAGACCTGGCAGCGACAAGCGGAGCGTCACTCCGAGCGGATTACATATTCCACAAAGAGCACCGGATGTTTGATACCCCATCTCCAGGCGGCTTGAATGCGCTTATGCGGTTGCTTTTCAAGAGTAGAAAACTGGAGAAACGGATGATAGCGACGAAGCAAGCGTGGGTCGCAAAAGCGCGAGAGGAGCGTCTGAACGAATACCTTCGAGATGGCCGATTGGGGAATGGGGAAGAGATTTCGACCTGATGCCCGACGAGAATATGGGTACGAGAGGAACCGCGCGATCGTAACGCGTGATATGACCGCATAATTCTCCATGCACCAGAAAAAGAGCGCCGAAGTTATGGTGTTTCAGGCGCCCCGACGGCCCTTCACGATCTATCCCCGGAAGGTCGAAATCCATGGCACCATCAGCAAGAAATGATAAAAGAACTTCTTCCACCCAGGGCAAAGATAGCTGATATTTTCATCTCCCTCGCTCGCAGGGACAAGCCGTGTGCGCGGGCAATCTCCACCGCACAGTTTCAAGTATTCACACTCTCGGCACTCCCTCGGCAACGTGTTGAATTTATTCAATCCGAACTCGAGTTGCTTTAAAGAGAATATCGTCTTGGCCAGCGATTGTTGACCCACTGTTCCTATCTCGTAATCCGGATAAACGAAATGATCGCAGGAGTAGACACGTCCATCGTGCTCAACAGCAAGGTTCTTGCCGCAGAAAGAGCTGGTGCTGCAAATCATTGAGGGGCGTCCCGCAAGCTGCGCCCTGAACGTTTCGAACAGATTAACATTAATTCTTCCGACATCACCTTTAGTCCATTCGTCAAATACTGCGCACAGAAAGTCTCCCCACTCGTATGGGTCTACACTCCAACTGGTGACGATGGATGCAGGATGTTCAGACCTGGACTTCGAATCTATTGGCGAGCCCTGTGCGGACCTGTTTGCACCCGGCGCGAAATTCTCAAAATTTCGAGATTCAACGCACGGTGTGAACTGCATGTAAGTGGAACCAATTTGATCACGCAGGAATCGATAAACTTCCCCGCCTGCCACGGCATTTTTCCGATGGACTGTCGTCAGCGTAGCGAAGGGTACGCCGTGCTGCCTCAGGCGTGCACTGGCTGCGAGAACCGCTTCAAAACTGGAGCTTCCATCGTGGTTCAATCGATATAGGTCATGCAGGTTTCTGGGACCGTCAACGCTCAATCCGACCAGGAAGTCGTTGTCGCGGAGAAAAGAGCACCAGGTATCGTCCAGGAGCGTACCGTTGGTCTGAAGATCGTTGGTTATGCGGCGTCCAGGAGTCGTATATTTGGCCTGGAGAGCAACCACCTTTCGGAAGAAGTCCAGACCCAATAAGGTGGGCTCACCGCCATGCCACGTGAATTGAATTTCAGGAGCATCCTGGCTCCCAATGTAGTCGGCAATAAAGTTTTCGAGGAGGTGGTCGCTTACTGGGCCGCGCCCATGGCTTAACAAGGCTTTCTTGCTGCGGTAATAACAGTAATCGCATTTCAGGTTGCAAGCTGCTCCAACAGGTTTCATAACAGCATGGAAGGAACGCGTAACTCCCGAGCGGTGTTCGCTCCGGCCTGCAGCAATATACGTC
>JBECKW010000163.1:0-5015 GCA_040235505.1 Desulfobacterales bacterium | reverse complement strand
ATCCCGGTCAGAACAGCCTCCGATCAGGGACCGCCGGGTCCGGGTCCCGGCCATGGAGGTCCCGGTCAAGGGGCCACGGGCGTTCGGCCGCCGGCACCCAAGTTCGATCCGGCGTTAAACCCCGAAGTGATTACCAAGGTCGGCAATATATCGTGGGATCCCACGGCTCACCCCGATACCCTGATTTCCAAATCGCATGGCGGCTCGGGGATGGACGCCTCGGTGACGCAGGTGGGAAGCATTACAACAACCGATGGCATCACCATCACGGCCGGTTCCGGCGCTAAACAAAGCGAGTATGTCCGGAATCTGATAGTCGACGGGTTTCTGAAGCCGGACTTTCATTGCAAGGCCGGCAATCTGAAATACAATATCCACTTTCCTCAAAACTACGATCCGGCGAAGAAATATCCATTGGTCGTGTTCCTGGTCGATTCGAATGAAGCCGGCGGCACGCATGCTTCCGTGCTGACGCCGGGACTCGGCGCCGTCATCTGGGCGGATAAGGAGGAGCAGGCACGGCACGAGGCGATTGTCGTCGTTCCCGCGAGCCGTGCACCCTTTGTGGGTCAAAACTATCAGCCGGCGCTGGATCTCAGGGGCGCGCCTCCGGGACAGGCGAGTGCCAATGGCCCTGCTGCCGGACAAGGTGCTCCGACGGCCTCCCCCACGGGGCAAGGTGCATCGAACGGATCTTCCGTCGGAGCGCCGGCGAACAATGGGCCGACCTATCCATATTTATTGCTCCTCGACATGATGGACAACCTGATGGAAAAGGTGCCGAACATCGATAAGGAGCGGATTTATGTGACGGGGGAGGGCGACGGCGCCAGGACGGCGATCAAGATGATGATCGACCGCCCCAATCTCTTTGCCGCAGGGCTGCTTTTCGCGCCCGATTACGACCCCGCCCGGATATCGAAGTTGTCGAAAGCCAATCTGTGGATCCTGGTCTCGGAAGGAGATGATACAGCTTATCCTAAGATGACAAGCTGCATGGACAGCCTGAAGACGGCCGGGGCACGCGTCAGCGAAGCCGCGTGGAGCGGCCGGGAAAATGCTGCGCAGTTCGACGCCAAGGTGAGCAGCATGATCAAGGAAGGAGGCAACATCAAATACGCGGTTCTGAAGAAGGGGACGGTTGTGCCCCAGGGCATGGCGGATAATGCCCTCGATAATCGTGCCTATACCTGGCGGATCGGCTATTCCATCCAGGGGCTGAGGGATTGGCTGTTCACGCAGCAGAAGTAGCCGAAGAGGCAAGAGAGAGGACTGCATCGTCGGGACGCACGCTCACAATGCGCCCATGCTGTTCCGGTGGTAATTTTGCTCGCAGCCACGAGCGCCGCTTGGAGGCTGAATGAACAGGCGCCTTCCGTTTTTCAGAAACGGTATCGGAGTTTGGCCAATATCTGGTCCGAGTTCCGGAGGCTTGTGCTGTCACCGAGCAGATCGAGGGTGCTCTGGGACGGATCGTCGATGCGCTCCAGCCCGCCGCGGCTGTAAACAAGGTAGAAGTCGGACAGCGGGGCGATCTCGTACCGGTAGCGAAACTGAACACCGAAATTGACCATGGCAAAATCTTCCACCCGATCGTCGCTTTTGACGAGCCGGCCCCGGGGACCGATCCGGTAGCATTGCCCGGCGGTTGCGTCGATGGTAAGCCACTGGGCGTTGAGCCGTATCTCGTGTTTTTCCGCAGGAAACCAGTTGACCTTGACGCCCGCGGAAATTTTAGACCGGGAATAGCTCGCCAACAGGTCGTCCTCCAGCCATATCAGCCAGTCGCGGCTCAATGTGGGCTCCAGCGTGAAGTCCAGATTAAGCGTCTCGTAAGGATACCATGTGACATCGGTCGTGAAAGTTATCGCCGAGTCTTCATAGCCCTCGCTAAATACTCTCAATTTGTACGATTGGCGCCACGCCCCGCGTTTCGGCGTGCTGTAAGAAGCGATACCGTTCCACCAACCGTTTAAATGCACGCGCCCGTTTCCACGGGAGATCAGATCATCGTAGCCGGCCGTATTATACCCAAGCTCGAAGGACAACACCGCGCCGCTTCGCATCTTCTGTTCCTGCAGCAGTGCGTAATAATCGGTCAGATGGAGGCCATCCGTGGTTTTCTGAGCTTTTCTTTTAACGGTCCAGTCAATGGAGGCAAAAGGCGAGGTTTCTGCAAAATTTGTCTGGGTGTAATTAACACTGGTATACAGTTTTTCAAAGTTGTTGCGCTCCATATACCCCATGTCATTAATTTCCAGACTGCCCGGAAAGTGTACCAGATCCGCCTCATAGATCCATTGATCGTTGGGAGTATATTCGACCTGGCTGTAAAAGCCGTAGCCATCGCTGCGGTCCCCGGCGGCGTCCACCAGGCTGCCCGTAACATTTCCGAACCATCGCAAGGACGCACTGGGCCTGACGTCGTAGTCGATACAGTTGACAAGCGCCGTCCGATCGAGAAAGGGCCGCTCCACATAGGTGCTGAGCAGGCCCAGGGACCAGGCTTTGCCTGGATATATGATCCGGCCGGCATAAAACTCCTTTCCTGCGTCTCCATCTTCCTGGGCGGCAAACATGCCGTAGTTCAATGAACCGACGGACCCGATGGCCTTTACGGCGCCGATAATATCGCTCGGGCTGCCGTCCTTATCACTCGCGCCCCCAATCCGTCGCGTGTAAAAAATGCTATCGGATTTCGGAAAAGGGATAATAAAGATGCTCTGGTTTTCTGTGAAAAACGGACGCTTGTCACTGTAGGCCGTTTCGATGGCAGTGAAGTTGATCACCAGGTCATCGCTTTCCACCTGGCCAAAATCCGGGTTGAAGGTGGCCGCCACCTGGAACGCGCCGCTGGGCTTCCAGAAAACATCGAGCCCCGCTTTCGTGCTGATGCTGTCCTCCACCAAATCGCTCATCACCGTCACATACGGCCATACGTCGAATTCCTGAGCGGAATACCGGGGCACCGCCATTGCTTGAAAATCGGAGATAAAACGCGACAGGCCGGCACTTGCCCCCGGAAAGGCGTACTTCTCACCATTGCTGTTTACTTCCCGCCGAAAAAGGACGGCAATCCGGCGCGTTTCACCGGAGCCCTCCTTCATGGCGGCAATCGACCAGGGAATCAGCATCTCGACACTCCAGTACTCCGGTGCTTCATACACCGCATGCTCCCAGAGGCCGTCCCAGTCGTAATTGAAATCGTTTTCGTTCGTTATGGTGCCGTCCCGGTAGGAGCCGGTAATAGAAACGCTGAATTCGTATGCATGGTCCCCCGAATTATCGAAATCGACCATGAAGCTTACGGCGTCTGCGTCGAAATCCTCGGCATCCCGCTGCGTGATGGTGCGGGTGCGGACTTCGTCGGACGGCTGATGGCAGATGAAGGCAACGGCGAGGCCGTCCGGTGTGGACAGAAGCCGGGCTTCGGTCGGCAGGCGGGGGGTGCCGTATGTCAACGGGTCGACGACGACGAAGTCCTTAAAAACCCGGGCCGACTCCCAGTCCGGTTCTGTCGGCCGACCGTCGATGATCAGCTTGGAATGCGCCTTGCCGGGCATAAAGAGTAAAACAGCCAGCTGCACAATTACCGTAAAGAGGCCAATCGCCTTATACCTGTTCCCGTTCAATAATGATTTAAACACGATTCGTCCAAACAAAGTCCGTTATAGTGGTTTCGGAAAGACAATTTCAGCCTCAAGCGGCATTGAGTATATGATATTCATCTTGAAACAATATAAGTCACCGAAGGCAACTTCTTTGCCTCCTCCGGTGACAAGACAAATGTAAAAAAATACTCCAAAGGTTATACCGTCACGCCATGACCTGCCCGGGGGGCGCTGTATATGATCTGGTTACTTCTTCTGCGTAAACAGCCAATCCCTTAGCCCCTGGATGGAATAGCCGATCCGCCATGTGTAGGCATGATTGTTGACGGCATCGTCGGGAACGCCGGGCGGCAGCACCGTTCCCTTCTTCAGCACGGTGAATTTGATGTGCTTGCCCTCCTCGATCATGCCGCCCACATCGGAGGCAAACCGGCCGGCGCTGGACCGGCCGTTCCACACCGCCGTGCTGACGCCGACCCCGGCCGCCTGAAGGTTCTCGATTGCGGCCTTCATCTTCGGATACGTCTTGTCGTCTCCTTCGGAAGAGACGATCCACACATTGGTTTTCGGCAGTTTCAGGATCTTGGCCGGATCGTAATCGGGAGAGAAGAGCAGAGCGGCAGCAAACATATCGGGGCGGTCGATCAGCATCTTGATGGCCGCCCTGGCGTTATCTCCCTGCGCCGTCAGATAGATTCTGCTCCTGTCCATGCTGGGGAACTGTTCCAGCAGCCAGTCCATCATTTCGAAGTTGGCAAGGTACGGATAGCTGGGGCCGTTGGGAACGGCCTGGCCCTGGGGGGTACCGCCGGGGGCGATTAGTCCCGAAGCGGGACTCCCGGCGCCTCCCTCCCCAGAACCGCCATGACCCGAAGGCGGCGGGCCATTGACCGCCTTGATCATCTCATCTTTTTCATCCACCAGCCCGTTCCTGAACCCGGGCACGACGACAATGGCCTCATGTCTTGCCTCCTCATCCTTTTGCGACCAGATAACACCGCCAAGGCCCTGGACCAGCACGGAAACGTGGGTACTTGTCTGCGGGTCGCTGTTGGCGAGAAACAGGATCACGGGATATTTTTTGTCGGGATCGTAATCGCGGGGAAAGCGTATGTTGTACTTTATCTTGCTATGGTTGGATCCGTTGAATTCCGGCTTCAGAAAGCCGTCGACGATCAGATTCCAGCAATAGACATTATCCTTCGCGCTGGAACTGCCGGTGATGGTCGTCCCGTCCGCCGCAGTGATATAGCCGACCTGCATAACATATACGACTTTCCCTTCGCCGCCGTGATTGCTGGATTTCAGATTCGAGCGATGATCCGAAGGGTCCCAGGATAGACTCCCAACCTTGGTTATGACTTCAGGATTCTGGGTTAAATCGACCTGGGTGCCCTCTTTCAA
>JBECKW010000005.1:0-29697 GCA_040235505.1 Desulfobacterales bacterium | reverse complement strand
CTTTGTGCCTGGGATGTTAACATGTTTGTCAGCTTTTTCTACGAAATGAAACATGCCGGGATTCCCGTGAGTCCCACGGCGTTCCTGACCCTGCATCGGGCACTGGGGGCCGGGCTGGTGGCGTCTTTGGAGGATTTTTATATCGCCTCCCGGGCGATTCTGCTCAAGAGCGAGCGGTGGTTCGATCTGTTTGACAGGATTTTCGCCCACCATTTTCACGGAGCCGAGATGCCCGATGCCCTGGCCGATGAGTTGGACGAGGCGATCCGGATGCTTCTGGGGGAATGGCTTAAGGATCCCCGGCAGCTTTCGGAATTCCTGGGGATCGACGAGTCGACCCTGGCGAAGCTGACCCCGGAGGAGCTGGAGGCCTATTTCAAGGCCCGGCTTCAGGACCAGACCGAACGCCACGACGGGGGGAACAAGTGGATCGGAACCGGCGGCACGTCTCCGGTGGGCCATTCGGGGTTTCATCCCGGCGGAATGCGGGTGGGGGGCATGTCCCGGAACAAATCAGCCATCAAAGTGGCCATGGAGCGGCGCTACAAGGATTATTCCATTCAGCAGCCGCTCACCCGGTCCATGGTGGGGGAGGCCCTGAAACGGCTGCGCCATATGAGGCCGGAGGGCCCCAAGGACCTGGTGAACGTGGACGCCACTATTTCCCAGACGCTGAAAAACGCCGGAGAAATCGAGATCGTTTTCGACCGGCGCCTGAGGGACCGACTGAAGGTAATCCTTGCCATCGACAACGGTGGCTGGTCCATGGATCCACACATCGCCGTGGTTCAGACCCTCTTCGATCACGCCCGGGCCCAGTTCAAGGAACTCAAGACCTTCTACTTCCACAACACCGTCTACGACACCCTGTGGGCGCATCCCTCCCGCATGAAGGGGGCCCTGCCCCTGGCCGATCTGGCGAGACTGGATCCGGAAACCCGCCTGATCATGGTGGGCGATGCCAGTATGGCCCCCTGGGAACTCATGTTCGCCAGCGGCTCCATTTACTATGGAGAGAAAAACGCGAGGCCAAGCATCGAATGCCTCCGTTTCCTCACACAGACCTTTCCCCATCATGTCTGGCTCAACCCCCTCATCGAAGAAGACTGGGGCTACACCCGGACCATCATCGAGATTGCCAGGATTTTTCCCATGTTCGAGCTGACCCTGGATGGATTGGAAAAAGCGGTGGCGCGGTTGATGGCGAAATAAAATTAAAGGAGTGATTCAAATGACGTGGGGACCTTATTGGATGTTTTATACGTGTGAAACGTGCGGCCTGAAATACAAATATTCGCTTGAGGACATACATCTTCCGAAGTTTGGAAATTGCCCGACGTGCAAAAAAGAAGGAAAGCTTGTTTCTGAAAGCAAAGACAATCCGGCCGATGCACTGGACTATGAAGAGGTGTCTGCAATGAGGTGAGGGGGAAGGGTCGCGTCTTCATTTGAGATAATTTTTTTAAGTCCTACAATCGCCTTCAGCGAATTTTTAGAAGTGGTTTCAAAACCTCGAATCAGGTTCAAGATCAAGGCGGAGCGATGGATTTAACCGGAGGAATATATGTCATATTTCGAGGATTGGATCCATCGCTCCAACGCAGATATTGGGCCTTAGGGGAGATTTTGAAACCACTTCTAAGATTTTTCATTGACTTCTAAGCCCATTACGCCATAAATGAAGAAGCCCAAAAATTAATATTCGATATAGAATTTTTTCTTTGTTTAAATGCCGGTTTTTTAACGACCGACTGCGTGTTAATCGACTACGAGCTAAAAGATACGTACGACCTGTGAGTTCCGGCTCAGCCGGACTAAACGGTTTTGGCTTATTTCTGACCGCTTTTCGCATTATCAACCTTACATTATCAACCTCATAAAAGGAGGAAAATGGTATGAGCATGGTAAAAAAGCTTATGGGAAGACGTCAATTTCTGATTGCAACCGGTATCGCATCGACTTGCGCGCTGACATGCAAAAAGCTCGCGGGGTTTGAGGCCCGCAGTGCTGCAGCGGCCGAGAAGACGGCATCTGGCGTTGCAGGGATGGCAGGAAACAGGTGCCCGCATCTTTTGTCGCCGCTCAGGATTCGGAACAGGGTGTTGAAAAACCGGATTCTGCATACCGTGTCTCCCACGTACTTCATGCAGGGACCGGAAAATTACCCCACGGAGGTATTTCGGAACCATTACTCGAACATGGCCAAGAATGCCGCGATTGTTACAATGAACACAATGTATGAATCTAAAGGGGTGTCTGCGTATCCAAAAGAAAGCGAAATCACCAGGGACAGCGCCTTTAACCACTACTCGGATCGCTCATGGGCCGACAGCACGCTGACGCAAAATTATGTCAACGAAATGATCGATGATATCCATTATCAGGGCGCACTGATTCTGTTTGGCGGCAATACCGGTAGGGGCGGCGGTGGCCCCGGCGGCGGTGCTCCCGGTGGTGGCGGTGCTCCCGGTGGCGGAGGGACTTCCGGCGGCCAGGCTGCCCAGGGCGGGCAGGGGGGGATGACGCAGGGTCAGGGCGGCCAAGGGGGTGCTCCGGGTGGTATGCAGCAAGGTGGTGCCCAGGGCGGCCAGGGGGGAATGCCAGGGGGAGCGGCAGGTGCCCAGCAGGGCGGCGGGATGCCCAGCGGCACGGGCCGCAGTGGAGGACCTCCGGGAATGACCGCCAAAACCGATGAAGAGATCCTGGAAGAGGCCAAGGCGTATGAGAAAAAGGGATATGACGTCTATCAGATGAATTCGACAAGCGTTGAAGCGGCGAAGAAAGTTCGCGCCGCCACGAATCTGATCCTGATGGGACGGTATCGTGGGGCAGGCGGGGGCATGCCGGGCCCGAACCAGAACGCCACCCCTCCCACCTCCCAGTGCACTGCTGATGAACTGAAGGATGCCGTCAAGCAGGCGAAACAGCTCGAAGGGATAGTGGACATCATGTGGATCCGGGTCGACGAGCATCCCAACGGCTGGACCCAGGATGAAGGCCGACCGAAAAGTCTTGCCGTTGCCGAGGCCATCAAAAAGGCGGGCATCGACATCATCACCTGCCCCAGCGCCGGATTCCATGACCCCGTGGCGAATGATGAGTTCATCGCCAGCGGAAAAACAGACATGGTCGGTATGACGACGCCCTTTTTTGCCGATCCCGAACTGGTCCGGAAGCTGAAAGAAGGCAGACCCGATGATGTGCTTCCCTGCATCGCATGCTGGGACTGTCACGGCATCAGCATGGACAATCCCCCCTGGTACAGCACCTGTGCCCTAAATCCGAAATGGGGCCTGCCGCCATATCAGCTCAAGGGCTTCACGACCCCGAAGGTCTCCAAGAAGGTGGCCGTGATCGGCGGCGGCCCTGCCGGAATGAAGGCGGCCATGATCGCAGCCGACAGGGGCCATAAGGTCACGCTGTATGAAAAGGACAAGGATCTGGGCGGCCTTCTCAAAATCTCGGATAACAGCAAGCCCCGGTGGTACTATAGAAGATTGAAGAAATACTATATCCACCAGGTGGGGAAAGCCGGGATCGAGGTCAAGCTCAATACCGCGGCAACGCCCGAGATGATCAAGGCGGGAAAATACGATACGGTTCTGGTTGCAACCGGTTCGGAGGTGGTGCCCACGAGAATGAAAGCAAGCGGCAGCCAGGTGTTCAATATCCTGGAAGCCTATCAGAATAAGGATAAAATAAAGGGAGACGTGGTGGTCATCGGTGCCGGAAAGTTCGGCCTGGAGTTCGGTGTCGGAGCGCTTTTGGACGGGCATAAGGTAACGGTGCTGGGGTTCGGGAAGGACCTGGTGGAGCCGGAACTCCGGGGCGCACACAATATGATGCAGCAGGAAGATATCTACAGAAGCAGTCCCAATTTCAGTTATGCGCTGGAGGTCAAGATCAAGGACGTCAACGGCGGAAAGGTCACCTACACGGACGCTTCGGGCAAGGAAAAATCCGTCAAGGCCGACACCATCATTCACTGGCAAGGCCTCAAACCCAGGATGGATGAGGCCCAAAAGTTCTTCGGATCGGCGGACGAAGTCCGTCTTCTCGGTGACTGCACCAGTGAATGCGGTACGATCCAGAAAACCACCCGCAGCGCGTTTTTTGTGGCGTCGGAGGTTTGATGGAAGCTGTTTAAAGAAAAATAAATATGGAATGAGGGGGGCGTCTCAAACTATCGAGGGTAATTCGATATATGGACGCCCCGCTCATTTGGAGAAAAGGGTCCCCCGCTCAAAGTCCGGGATCTTCGACAAGGGTTGAAGGAGTCAAGGATTCAAGGCTTTGTCTTTCCCTCGACCCCTCGACCCCTTGACCCCTTGAACCCTGCATATCCGCTTTCCCGCAGAAGATTAAACTTTTTTCAGGTATTCCGCGACATTGGTACCCGCCAGGAAACCGCTTGAAAAGGCCCAGGACAGGTCGTTGAGCACCTGGATCTTGACGGTACCCAGATTGATATGGCGCCCGGTGGCAAAATCGCCGGTCACATATAAACCCTCCACGATGCTCTTCCGGTCGGCCCGGTAGGCCTTCATCTCGGGATTGACCCGGACGCCGCCGAAGGCGCCGTCGGTGCCCAGACTTGAGGGCGAGGCATAATAAGGCGCCTTGTTGATAGGCGCGAGAAAGTCCTTTTTCTTGAAGTGATCGAGGTCGGACCCCTTTTCACAACATTCGTTATACGTCTTCACTGTTTCCAGGAAATTCTTCTTGTCGACTCCGATCTTGTCGGCCAGCTCTTCAAGGGTGTCGGCCTGGATGATGCTCGCCTTGTTTTTCTCCAGGTCGCTTTCGATCGCTTCCATGGTACCGGGAAAAGAGTTTTTGCCATCCGGGACCATCGCGAATCTCTCGTCCGCGCATTGACCCGTCTCGATGCATTTCTGGTACGCAAAGGCCGCAGCAAGCGTATTCCGGTCAAAGATATCGAAGGTTTTGTTGTCGGGCTGGTCAATCTGTACATGGCCACCGTTAAATATTCCCATATGCTGGAGTGGTTCGGCGACAAAGCGATTTCCGTCCATATTGACCGTAATGATGTAGGGCGTCTGGACCATGGCGTTGAAGACGCTGCTTTGGGACATGCTCATCGGCCCCATCAGACGGATACAGAAGCTGTCATAGTCGATGAAGGCTCCGACCTTTTTTGCCAGGGCGATGCCGTCGCCGGTATAATTGGAATTCATATGGCCGCTCTGCATGCCCTGACCCCCCGGAGCGCCCTGACCCCCCGGAGCGCCCTGACCCCCCGGAGTTCCCTGGCCACCCGGAGCCCCCGGACCGCCCGGAGCCCCCTGGCCGCCTTGACTCATTCTCTTTTTAGCAGCGGCAAATTCGGGACAATATTTTTCAAGAATCGCTTCGTTGTTGATCCAGCTGCCCGTTGCCAGAACACAAGCCTTGCAGGCGACGCGCACATAGCCTTCGGTGGACTTTGCAATGGCGGCAACGATCTTGCCGTTTTTCACCTCGATATCCACCACCGGGTGCCGGGTCAGCACCTCAACGCCATACTCCTTGCATTTTTTCGCCATCATGGTCGTGACAAACATGCCGAAGCCCTGTTTGCTCCCGATCTGGCGTGACATCTGGGGACCGACAGGCTCGCTGTCAACTTCGGCAAACACATATTTCCCGGGCTTGAACTCATCCCCGATATTGTCGCCCTGCTCGCAAAGCCAGTCAAAAAACTGGCCCGTCCCCAGCAGGCAGTTTTTGACCAGTCTGGCGTCCAGTTTCCAGTAAACCCCATCCATCATGACCCGGGCGTAGTCCACGGTCGTATCGGGCAGGTTGCGTTCTTTTTGCCATTTGCTGCCGAAGGTCCGCACCGTGCTGGCCCCCAGGGCACCGCCGCCGGTAAATGCAGCCTTTTCCAGAACGATCACTTTTTTACCGGAAAGCTCCGCTGCACGCACGGCGGCAATCAGCCCGCTGCCGCCGCCGCCAAGGACCACCAGATCGCAGCTTTTCTCACCCACAAAATCGTATTTTTTCTCCGATTTTTTTTCCGCCGCCGCCGCTTCCGGAACCATGCCGGCCAGATTCTTAATGATAGGCGCAGCAATTGCCGCAGAACTTGCCGCCATGAATGTTCTTCTTGTCAATTTCATACGCTTTTCACTCATAATAATTCCCTCTTTATAGGGGTCATAAAAGTTGGCGGTTATCGATGAAGATCTGAACATTAACACCGGCCCCGGTTATTTTCTTGCATCAAATTGTTGAGATCTTATGGAGAGATTGTAAAAATCAGATTCAAAAGGGCCCGGCTTCAGATCACCCTGCTTTTTTTAACGTTGCACACCCAGTTTGGCCGTCATTCGCCGGTATTTGCCGATAGCCGGCCAAAAATTGGCCGATTTCAGTGATCGCCTCGTTGAGTACCTGAACGGTGGGCAGATACACCAGACGGAAGTGATCGGGCAGATGCCAGTTGAAACCGCTTCCCTGTACCAGCAGGATGTGCTTATCGAGCAGCAGATCCAGGATAAACTTCCGGTCGTTTTTAATGTCGAATTTTTTCATATCCAGACGGGGAAACAGGTAGATCGCCCCCCTGGGTTTGACACAGGTGACGCCAGGTATTTGGATGATCGCTTCATAGGCCGCCCGGCGCTGTTCGTAAAGCCGGCCTCCCGGCCGGGTTAAATCGTAAATTCCCTGGGGGCCGGTCAAGGCCGGCACCACGGCGAATTGGGTGGGCACATTGGCGCATAGCCGCATGGAGGCCAGCATGGTCAGCCCTTCGATATAATCGGCGGCGGCCGCTTTATTGCCGCTTAAAATCATCCAGCCGGTACGAAATCCCGCTGCCAGATATACCTTTGAGAGTCCGCAAAACGTTACGCACAAAACCCGGTCGGTCAGCGAGGCCAATGACACATGGACGGCATCGTCGTAGAGAATCTTATCGTAAATCTCATCGGAAAACAGAATCAGATCGTGCTGTTCAGCCAGGGCCGCGATCTTTTCCAGAATCTCCCTGGGATACACCGCGCCGGTGGGGTTATTGGGGTTGATGATGACAATGCCCTTGGTGCGGGGGGTGATCTTTTGCGCGATATCCTCAACGTCGGGATACCACTGGCTTTGCTCGTCGCATAAATAATGGACCGCTCGCCCGCCGGCCAACTGAACCGCCGCCGTCCAAAGCGGATAATCCGGTGTCGGGACAAGAATCTCGTCATCCCTGTCAAGCAGGGCTTGAATGGAAAGGGAAATCAATTCGCTGACACCATTGCCGATGTAGACATCTTCGGGGGAAACCCCCTCGATACCCAATTGCCGGCTGTATTGCGCAACGGCAGACCGTGCTTCGGGCAGGCCTCTGGAATCATTGCAATAGCCCTGGGCATTGAAAAGGTTCACCGCCACATTTTGAACAATGGGGTCGGACGCTCTGAAACCAAAGGGTGCCGGATTGCCGGTGTGCAGTTTCAGGACGGGGCAGCCGGTCGCTTCCAGATTCTGGGCCGTCGTCAGTACCGGTCCCCGGATATCGTATAATACATTGTTTAATTTTTTTGATTTTTTGTGCAGTTTCATGACCACCCGCCTTACCGATTCAAGAGAATTAAATCAAGTGAAATTTCACTCCATTGATGACCCATTTGAATTTACCTGAAAAAGATTCGATGAAATGTTTTTATTCCGGCTAAATGAAAATAATGTGAACCGGTGATGAAAAATCGGTGAAAAGGGTTGAAACCACTTGTAATGATTGCTTCCGAGTCCATATTCCTATAAATAGGAATCTGCTCAGTACGCGGAATTTCGTGTTTCAAAAGGCACTGATTTCTCCCCGGGACGATGACGAATGAAGGAAGATCCTCGAAGCGAATACAACCGTAGAATGAAGGAGAGAGAGGTTGAGGCGGATCGTCGGGACGCCTGGCATCACCGCATCGGGAATGCCAGGCTCATCGTTTTCATCACGGCTGCGGCAATGGCATGGGTTTCAATACATTTCCATGCCTTTTCATTCTGGTGGTTACCGGTCCCGGTATTTGCTTTTATCGCACTCATGGTGTGGCATGGCGATGTTCTACAGAAGCTTCAACGTTTCAAGCGCTCTATTGAATTTTATAAGCAGGGAATCGCCCGCCTGGATGGCCATTGGGACAACGTCGGAGAACAGGGGAAACGTTTCATAGACGCTTCTCATCCTTATGTCCAGGACCTCGACCTTTTTGGTAAAAGTTCACTTTTTCAATTACTGTGCCGGGCCCGGACGCATGGCGGTGAAGAGAAACTGGCTGCCTGGATCAAATCTCCGGCGACGCTGGAAGAAATACGATCCAGGCAGAATGCCATACCTGAGCTACGCTCCAATCTCGACCTTCGCGAGGATCTTGCCGTGCTGGGCCCGGACGTGAACGCCGGCGTGAAACCGGAGCTTTTGATCCGGTGGGCTCAACATCCGCCAACACTTCCTCATGGGTCCGTTCGGGTTGTTGCTGCATTAATCGCCGTTCTGACGATTACTTCGTTTGCAATCTGGTTGTCCTGCGGGCAACCGCTGTGGCTTTCCCTGATGGTTCTTGTCGAAGTGATATTTGCTTATGGTTTGCGCCGATCGGTGCGCCCCGTGGTGCTGGGTGCGGAGAAGGCTTGCGGGGAGTTGAACCTGTTATCGCTCGTGCTTGCCAGGCTCGAGAGGGAGCAGTTCAATGACGGCCACCTGAGGAAATTGCGCAGGGGGCTGGACCACGCAGCAGTGGCGCCGTCACGTCTGATTTCCCGCCTCGATCGGTTGATTGTTTTACTTGACTCCAGGCGAAACCAGCTATTCGCTCCGTTTGCCTTCTTCCTGTTATGGGAAATTCAACTGGCATTTTTTATCGAGGATTGGCGTAGCATGTATGGGCACAACATCGCCGGCTGGCTGGATGCAACGGCAGAAATTGAGGCGCTCTCTTCGCTGGCGGGCTATTCTTACGAAAACCCGGAAGATCCTTTCCCCGAGTTTACTGAGGAGGCTCCATTTTTTGATGGGCGGGGACTTGGGCATCCCATGCTGCCCAAAGCCAAATGTGTCCACAATGACCTGCGCTTCGCCGATGAAACGCGGGCGTTTATTGTCAGCGGATCCAATATGTCGGGAAAGAGCACACTGCTTCGAACCGTGGGGATCAACGCAGTGCTGGCAATGGCCGGGGCTCCCGTTCGGGCGAAAAGTTTGAGGCTGTCGCTTTTGACCCTCGGCGCTTCCATTCGGATTACAGACTCGCTGATAGAAGGTACTTCAAGGTTTTATGCCGAGATCAAACGCATTAAACAGCTGGTGACACTTGCCGATGGAGCCCCGCCGTTGATGTTTCTGCTCGACGAACTTCTTCACGGGACAAACTCGCGTGATCGCCGGATTGGGGCCGAGGCAATCATCAGAGGCCTGGTTCATCGCGGCGCCATAGGGATGCTGACCACCCACGATCTTGCCCTTGCAAACATCGAGGACGCCCTCGCGTCACAGGTCGCCAACGTTCATTTCGTAGATCACCTTGAAAATGGGCAAATTACTTTCGACTACCACCTCCGCCCGGGAATCGTCCGGAAAAGCAATGCCCTGGAGCTAATGCGGTCCATCGGCCTTGAAGTTTAAATATTCGCTCCTTCTCCAAATTAGTTGGAGCAAAATTTTCGATATATTAACGTACTGTTTAACGATGGGATATACGGATATATAGGGTCCAAGGATTCGAGGGGTCAAGGGGTCGAGTGAAATACATTACAATAAGGAATGGCAAATAGTCCTTAACGTTATAAACGGGCTAATTTCAGCTGAAATCCGCCTTTTTCTTTGAAAAGGCACCTGTTTTTTTCCCCTTGAACCCTTGACCCCTCGAATCCTTGAATCCTTGTCGAAGATCCCGGACTTTGAGAGGAGAATCCTTTTCTCCAACTAATTTGGAGAAGAACAAAATATTCAGGATTTGGTCGCAGGTGATTCCACCCCATGTTTGGCAAAAACACGAAAACGGGCGGCCTCCGTTTCATTCCCCTGGTCGGCATATATCCGGCTGACCCGCGCGTAATACGCCGACGCACGCTCCGGTATTTCCTGGGCCAGGCCCAGATAGAGCTCCAGAACACTTGTGTCTTGTATCCCGGCGGCGAAACTCAGTTCCGCATATTTATGCTTTATCTCAGGATCTATTCTTGCCCCGCAACCGGCACAGTGTCCCATGACATCCTGGTAGGCGAGCCGTGCTTTTTCTTCTTCCCCGGCCGCCTCATGAACCCCTGCCAGGGCGATGCCAATTTCCTCCTGCCAGCCCTGTTCGTCCAGAAACGATTGGTACAGTCCCCTGGCCGTTTCAAAATCACCGGCCTGGCAGCGCGTTTCCCCCCTCAGCAGCAGGACTTCCAGTGAATCCGCAAGATCTTCCGGAACGGAATCGATCACGGCATCGGCCTGTGCAAAGTCCTTTTCTTCCCAGTAGATTTCACACAGAAGTCGATAAGCCGGAAGCGATTCGGGATGGTGCTCCAGAAACGGCACCAGCAACTCACGGGCGTCGGCGTGTTTCTCCAGATGCAGGTAAGCCGTCGCAAGTTCCAGAGGGATATAACTGCCGGGCGTTGAATCCGCCTCCATGGCGCGGGACAGACAGGTCGCGGCCGTTTCGAAATCTCCGGCGTTCAGGGCAATGTAGCCGTCCCTGAAATCCTCGTCGTAGGAAAGATACGCCTCCTGGATGTCGGGCGGCAGGGTGCCGCAGAGAGCATGGAAATGCTCATCCGGGTCCGTCTCATAAAATTCTTCCGATTCCTCTTCATCCGTCAGTCCATAATACTTATCGACCAGTTCCTTCTCCGTTTCGGCGTGATGCATGGTCTTGAGTCTGTCGGAAAGGATCGTCAGCTCATGAATCCGCGTTTCATCCGAAGTGAGCTCCCGGGCCAGGGAAAGAAGGGCGCGGGCGTCATCGAAATATCCGCCTTCCATGAGGTCTTCGGCTTTCTCTTGATGGACCGCCGCCAGGGCCTCCCTGGTTTTCGCTATTTTTTTGAGGAGACGCGGTTCCGCATCAGGAAGTCTCTGGTGCTCTTTCTTCGCCTTTTCCAGAGCACGTTCATAGGTAAGCTTGGCCTCGCCCCATGAACCGGACTCAAAAAGGGTGTCTCCTTTTTTCTCCAGTTTCTCCAGGGTCGGGCCGGAAAAAATATCCAGAAATGACATGGGATTCGTCTCCTGTATGGTTAATGATAATGGTCTCCCCTCATATCATTTTCAACCACCTTTCGCCAGCCTGGTTTTCTGTTGCACCTGGTCCAGGATTCCTTTTACCACCTTTTCCGCATCGCGTTGCCGCAGTTGTTCGAAACGAAGCGCCCAGGCATGATCCGGATACGCCAGGTTTCGAAGCTCCAGCAGGAGCTTCAAACCGGCCGGGTTATCCCTGAGTACTCCCAGGGGCTGTCCCCGGGTGTAGGCGCCGGCGCCCAGGGCGGGCAGGAGCGCCGATGCAAATTTTTTCGAGGCGGTATCGACCTTCCGGCCATTTTTGCTCCGGTAGTACAGAACCAGCGGCGCTTCCGGTGCATTCGGCTCGATGTCCGCGTGAAACGACAGGAAAATGCTCCGGTTTTTCGGGACATTCCGGAAGAACTCACTGGCAATTTTCACACGATTTCTAAGGTTGCCGTCGCTTCCGCCGCTGGGCCAGTCCGACCATTTGTTGCTCTTATTGAGTTGATAGCTGTTGTACACCTCATTTTTTTCATTCACAAAGGTGCTTGTGGGCGGGTCGGACTGGCGGATCAGGTGATCCGGACTCAGAAGGGTCATGGTGACGTTTGCGCCGTTGAGCCGCAGCAATACGTATACCCGCAGGGCAAGATCGTAGACATATTCGTCCTCCACCACATACAGCTTGTTGCCGTTTCCGTCCAGGACTTCCACCACGGTTCCCGGATCCAGACCACCATGTCCCGGGTCCAGCACGAAGTACCAGCCGTTTAAGGCATTGCTGACGCGTCCCAGTTTTTCGACGGTTTTTTTGAAATTCTCCCACAGTTTCCGCGCCCGTCGATAGCTCTGAAGGGGCGTCAGGTGCGGGTTTTCATAATAGGTGGCACGCTTCTGATGATCCGCCGCAGGGCGGGAGTAGTAGTAGGGGCCGTTGTCGGCGTTGATCATGTTTACCTGTGAAGAGGTCATCAGGTTCTTCCAGTCGATATCGCTGATTTTGGACCATTTCCGGCCGGCGTCGAGCAGGGGGTTTACCTTCAGTTTTTCACCGGGATAGATAACGGAGGCACTGAGATTGTTCACCTTTTTGAGATCGGACACACTCATCTGGTAAAGGCGTGCAATTCCCATCAGGTTATCCCCCGCTTTCACGAGATAAGTGTCGTAAGGATCAGACGGCATGCGTCCGAGTTCAAGCTCCTGACCGGGATAGATCTGGTCCGAGCTCAGACCGTTGAGCCGCATCAATTCCTCCACAGACATCTTATACGCCCGGGCGATTTCCCAGAGCGCATCGCCGCGTTCGACGATGTATGTGGAGGCAGGGGCTTCCTTGACCCGCAATTCGTCGCCCACCAGGATCCGGTTGCCCTGGATATCGTTGATTTCCCTGAGTTTGGATACACTGATGCCGTATTTGAGAGCGATGTCGGACAGGGTATCCCCGGCACGAACGATGTGGACGGCTTCATCCAGGGATGAGGGGCGCACCTGCAGTCGTTGCCCCGGGGAAATACGATCGTCTTTCAGTTTATTCAACTGTCGCAGGAGGTTTACTCCGACATTGAAACGCCGGGCGATGCCGGACAGATTGTCGCCTTTCTGCACGACATATTCAAATTCTTCCGGTGTCGTCTCTTCTTCCGCTGCGGGTTCCACGAGGCTGAGCGTCGTACCCGGAAGGATCGATTCGGAGTCGAGGCCGTTAATTTCCTTGATCTCAGAAACGCTGAGTCCGACGCGGCGAGAGATTTTCCACAGGGTATCGCCTTTCACGACAACGTATGTCTTGGGTTCGGGATGGGCCGTGTCGGGTTGCCGAAGACGGAGCGTCTGGCCCGGATATATTCTGTTGTCGTGGATATCGTTCAGATTTTGAAGCGAGGATACGGAAATACTGAATCGAGATGCAATCTCGAACAGCGTCTCACCGCTTCTCACGACATATGTTTTCACATCCCGGGGCGGGCGGACGTCGAGACGCTGGCCCTGAAATATCTGATCACTCTCAAGTTCGTTCCAGTCCCTCAATTCTTGAATCGAAATCTTATACTTCAAGGCAATGTCGCTGAGGGTGTCTCCACGTTTCACCACATAGGTCGCAGCGGATGGGTCGCCTTGCGCAAAGGCCGGGCGTGCCTGCATGCCGAAGCCAAGAAGAATGGACACGATGAGGTTTAAAAGAAAGGCGCTGCCTTTTCGGAATGAAGGCCCATCCGGCTTAAGCTGACATAGAGAATCGCTGAAAATCATGATCGATACCACTGATGAAAAATTTTAAATTCGGGTGAGATAGTAAAGAAAAATCAAAAGACTTTCAACAAAAAGAGACGCGGAAGATGAAAAGATACAAATCCATTCACGATCACTACGGGCTGCTACAGGCTGCAGCCGGTTATTATAAAAAACAAGAAGCCTCTCCATAATGGATGGAGAGGCTTCTTCCCGGTGATGACACAGGCGCTCCCGCGTCATCCCGGCCTTGCGGCCGGATTGAGGTTTGAGGGCTAGTTGGCGGGGGCGGCTTTAGCAGGAGCTTGGGCAGGCGTCTCTGCGGGTTTGGTGGCGGCCGTCTCTTTCGTTGTCTTGGCCTGGAGCTTCTTGATCGATTTCAGGACACCGTTGCTGGCTTCGATTTTTACATGATCGCCGACGGTGATCCCCGCCAGGAGCTGCGGTTCGGCCTTCAGAGTATAGTCCTTCCTTGTCCCTTTGAAGGTAATCGTATCCGCCTTGGTATCAATTTTAAGGACATGGGTGAACATGGTATGCACCTTGGCCTCTTTCTGGGTGGCCGCGAAAGCCGAAGTCGATACCAAGGCCACCAGCATCAATGCGGAAAGCAGAAGAGCGATCTTTTTCATGTGTGAATTTCTCCTTTTCAATAATAAATTGGTTGTTGAAACAGACAGGATGCTTGCTCTGTAATTCGGGCATCAGCAATTGCGAAAAGAATGCCAGGGCCGCGGTGTCGGGGGAAAAAAGGTGGGTAATTCACCGATGGTGCATAATATCAAATAGTTGCCACGAGCACGAAGACGTATGGGGCGACAGGGGAAAGACCTCGAGGATCAGGGAATCAACGTTTTGGTGGATGGGATTCACTATTTCGTTGAATCTCCCGTGTGATCCCATGCTTTTTAACCCGGTATTCCACGGTGCGATAGGTCGTCCTGAGCAGCTTCGCGGCACCCGAAATGCACCCCCCGGCCTTTTCAAGCGCCTTGAAGATGATCTCCTTCTCCAGCTCCTCCAGCGGATATCCCTCCGGAGGGAATTCAAAATTCAGGAGATGCCCTTCGGGCGAAGGACCGGGTGACGGAATATCCAGATCTTCAGGGCTGATGGTATCGCCCCGGGCCAGCAAGGTGGCCTTTTCGACAATGGCATCCAGTTGCCGGACGTTTCCCGGCCAATGGTACTCGATAAGCCGCTTCAGGGCGTCGCCGTGAAGGTCCTTCACCGCCTTTTTAAAAATCAGGTTGTATTTTTTGATAAAGTGCGACGCCAGAAGATAGATATCCGAGGCGCGTTCCCGCAAGGCCGGAAGCTCGATGACAAAGCCCCTGAAACGATAGAAAAGGTCCTCCCGGAAGCCCCCTGTCTTGATTTCCTCTCCCAGCCGCTTGTTCGTGGCGGCGATCAGCCGCACATCGACGGCGATCTCCTCTTTTCCCCCGATCCGCCGGATTTTTTTCTCCTCCATGAATCTCAAGAGCTTGGCCTGGGCGCCCAGGGGCAGTTCCCCGATTTCATCCAGAAACAGGGTCCCGCCATGGGTGCATTCGATCAGCCCGCGCTGTTGGCTGTAGGCACCGGTGAAGACACCCTTTTCGTGGCCGAAAAGTTCGCTTTCGAGAAGGGTTTCGGGCATCGAAGCGCAATTGACGGTCTGGAAGGGGCGCTCCTTTCTCGGGCTGAGGGCATGCAGGGCCCGTGCGATCAGGTCTTTCCCGGTACCGGTTTCTCCCATGATCAGCACGGTGACGGGAAGGGGTCCGGCAACCTTGACGAATTCGAGGACCTTCATCATTTTCGGATGCCGTCCGATGATGCCATGAATGGAAAAGGGCTCGGTCAGTTGTCGCTTCAGCAGCGCGTTTTCCCGTACCAGCGCCAGATGCTCACATGCCCGCCGAACGGTGAGGAGGAGGTTTTCGCGCTCCACCGGTTTGGTGATGTAGTCGAAAGCCCCTTTCTTAATGGTATTGACGGCGGATTCGATACTGCCATGGGCCGTGAAAATGATAAATGCATGGAGGCCGGTGCCGGAGGTCGAGAGGAGCTGCGCCATGACCTGCGATCCGTCCATGTCCGGCAATCTCAGATCACAGAGAACGATGTCCGGAGCGAATCGGGAAAAGCCCTCAAGCGCCCGTTGTCCGTTTTCGGCACATGCCACGGTATATCCCTCCGCCTCCAGGATCACCGTCAGGATTTCCCGCTGGTATGCTTCGTCATCTACAATGAGGACCTTATTTATTCCCATCATGCTCACCGTTTCCCGTCGGGATCTTGATCCGGACGCATGCCCCGGAGCCCGGGGTATTCGAAATTTCGATATGTCCCTTGTGGGCTTCCACCACGCGCTTGGTAATGGCCAGTCCGAGCCCGATTCCCGTTTTCTTGGTCGTGAAATAGGGTTCGAAGATCCGGGGCAAGTGTTCCCGGGCAATGCCGGTTCCCGAATCCTGAAATTCGAAATTTGCCCATTTCCCGTCGTCTTCAATGGTGATCCGCAGGATCCCCCCGCCGGGCATCGATTCCGCAGCGTTGACCACCAGGTTCTGAAAGCAGGACTTCATTTTGTCAACATCGATATCGATTGTCGGCAGCGGCGTATGATACTGCCGTTCCACCGAAATGCCGCGATCCCGAAGAAGGTGGCTGTTGATCCCGAGGGCTTCTTCCACCGGAAGGTCGGCCCGAAGCGCGAGGGTGGAAAGGGTGAGTTCCCTGCCGAGATCGAGGAAATGCGTGACCATTTGATTCACCCGTTGAATTTCGGCTTTTATCTTCTTCACCAGCTCGCCGGTACCCGGGTCCCCGCCGCCGTCCCGGGATGGAGCACGGCTGCCGAGATGATCGATGGAAAGGCTGATGAAATTCAGCGGATTGCGTATCTCGTGGGCAATCCCGGAGGCGAGCTGTGCCAGCATCG
Source organism: Desulfobacterales bacterium (assembly GCA_040235505.1). Lineage (GTDB taxonomy): Bacteria > Desulfobacterota > Desulfobacteria > Desulfobacterales > JAFDDL01 > JBECKW01. The sequence goes on along the minus strand of JBECKW010000005.1, from coordinate 13,327 downwards.
CCTGATGTTCGGCACGCTTCAACTTCTCTCCCAGCGATTTTTGTTCCTCGAGCTTGTGGATCATCTCGTTCAACGAATCCGCAAGGCCTTTGATATCGGCCTGGAGGATGGGGGGGAGGTTCGGCATGCGTCCCTGGGTAATGGATCGGATGGCATCTATCAGTAAAGGAATCGGTTTGGTGTACCGGTAGGAGATGAGAATGCAGAGAATCAGGCCGACAATGATGATCGACAGGGTCCAGAAGAACCTTTCAAGATTGATCCGGTGGATCCATTTTTCCAGGTTGTCGAAATAGAGAGACACATGGATATACCCTTCCAGCTTTCCCTTGGAAATGATGGGAATAAACGTGCTGTAGATTTTTTTGGTCTTTCCGCTTTCGGTATTGCCGATTTTTTCATTGATGAGAAATTCGTTGGGGGAAACGCTCAACTTGCTGCCCACTCTCTGTGGATCGGAACTGAAAATCACTTCCTGTTGCTTGCTCAGGATGGAAAGCTCCTGGACCCCGCGGAGTTTCAGTTGATCGATGGTGTTTTTCAGCCGGGCTTCGTCGGTGGCGCCTTCGGCCGATATCTGCTCCATGCTGGTTTGAACGGCTTTCGTGAGACTGTTGATCTGGTCCTGCATCAGTCCGACAATCCGGTCCTCCGCCACGCCCTGATAATAGGTGATGCTTCCCACAAACAAAAGAAACATCAGCAGCATGACCACGAAAAGCTGCATCCGCAGCCCCATTCGTAAAGGATGTTTCAGCATCGCAATGGGACGGTGCCCCTCCTCTGATGTCGTTTCAAGGGAAAAGATACCTTTCTCCCGGTTCCGGCCCGGCCGAAAAATCGTATTTGCTCCGAGTCGACTGTGCTGTGTATATAATGGATTCCCGATCCGGAATCAATCGGCAGGAGCGCCAGGTTCGGTCCGGTTGTGCCCATCGAGATTGTTTTGTTGTTGAATTGGGTCGTGGAATTGGGTTGTGGAATTGGCAGGTCAGCGATCGTAGGTTTTGGATTTTAAAAATTCCGTCAGCCACTGCCGGGAGAGCCAACGTTGCCGGATCCGGGAGACGATGTCGTTGTCCTGCGTATAGGATAGATGAATGTCGCTTTCATATGAGTATGTCAGGCGAATCGGCAGTTGCGTCACCGTGAAATAGAGATTGTCCTGCCCCAACCGGCCCCAGCCGTTTTCTTCCGCTTCGATGATGCGTTTTTCGAGGTCGGCCAGAGCCATCGGAAGATCATGCCACTGGTCATCGTAGACGTGCCCGCCCCAGGCAAAGCCGAAAAAGGCCAGAACCCGGGTATATCCATGGGCCGTTAAAAGTAAAATATTATCCCTCAGATCGGACCATAAATCTTCCCGATCCAGAGGATCGGTGACCAGTTCGAGATTCATCTTAAATTCCATAGCGCTCCCATGTGTGGGGGGGATAGAGTCCGTACCTGCATCGGGAGTATATTATATCTCGATCTGAATGCCCAGTTCGATCACCCGTCCAGGGGCAATCCCGAAATAGGCGGGGGCGGTCTGCGCGTTTCTTGCCATGAGGGCAAAGAGCATCTTTCTCCAGCCCATCATCTTCGTTTTCCCGGAGGTCAGCAGGGTCTCCCGGCCCAGGAAATAGGTCGTTTCCATGGGTGTTGTGACCAGGCCGCGGCGGCGGGCCAGGCGCAGAAATTCCGGGGCGTCCGGAGCCTCCATAAACCCGTAGAATCCCAGAAGACGGTAGAATCCCTGGCCCAGGTCCTCGAGTTCAAGGCGCTGGTCCGGCGGCGCAAAGGGGATGTCCAGTGAGCGGATGGAGAGGATGACGATCTTTTCGTGGAGCACGTGATTGTGCTTGATCTGATGCATCAAGGCGGAGGGGGTTCCATCCGGGGACATGGTCATGAATACGGCGGTGCCATGTACCCTGGGAAGATCATGCCGGGCGACATCCTTGAGAAATGCGTCCAGGGGAAGCCTGCTGTCGCGCATCTTGACTGAAAGCAGCTTTCGGCCGTCCCACCAGGTGCTCATGGCGATCATGATGGCCGTGGCGATGGCGAGGGGAAACCAGCCTCCGTCGAAAAGCTTCAGGATATTGGCGCCGAAATAGGACAGGTCGAACACCAGGAAGATGACCAGCAGTGGAACGGCTTTCCAGAGCGACCAGCCCCAGATATGCCTGATTACCACGAAATAGATAATCGAGGTGATCCCCATGGTCGCCGTAACGGCAATACCGTAGGCTCCGGCAAGTCCGCTCGAATGGCGGAAGATAAGAACCAACCCGATACAGGCCGTCATCAGCACATAGTTCACAAACGGAATGTAGATCTGGCCGATGGTTTCCGAAGACGTGTGGATGACATGTATCCTTGGGCAGTAACCCATCTGGACGGCCTGCTGGGTGAGGGAGAAAACACCCGTGATCATCGCCTGGGAGGCAATCACGGTGGCCATGGTGGAGAGTACAACCATGGGATAGAGAAACGGGCGGGGGACCAGAGCGTAAAAAGGATTGAAGGAGAGATCCGGGTGCGAAAGCAGAAGCGCTCCCTGGCCGAAATAGTTCAGGAGAAGGGCAGGGAAAGCGATCGAGAGCCAGGATATCTGGATGGCACTTCGGCCAAAGTGGCCCAAATCGGCGTACAGCGCCTCTCCGCCGGTGATGCACAGGACAACCGCCCCCAGGACCACGATGCCGTGAAACCCGTTATGTGCGAAAAAGGCGACGGCATAGAAGGGATTCAGGGCCTTGAGGATTTGAGGGTATTTCGCGATTTCATTCAGTCCGAGGATCGCGAGTGCCGCAAACCAGACGATCATGACGGGACCGAACACCTTGCCGATTTTTGCCGTTCCCCGGTGCTGCATCATGAACAGAACAAAAAGTATGACGCAGGTGAGGGGCAGCACGGCCGGTGTCAGGGCCTTGGTGGCCACCTTCAGTCCCTCGATGGCCGAGAGTACCGAAATGGCCGGGGTGATGACGCCGTCCCCGTACAGCAGGGCGGCGCCGAAAATCGCCGCCATCAGTATGGTTGCATAGGTTTTGGCCGAAACCTTTTTTCTGTCCGCCGAAATGAGTGCCAGAAGGGCAAAAATACCGCCTTCCCCCTCGTTATCGGCCCGGCAAAGCACGATCACGTACTTGAAACAGATCACGATGGCAAGAGACCAGAAAACCAGAGATAAAACGCCCAGAACGTTCGTTCCCGTCACTTGGATGCCGTGCAGACCGTGGAAACACTCCTTGATTGCATATAGGGGGCTTGTTCCGATATCGCCGTAAACGATACCGAGGGCGGCGATTGCCAGTGCGAGGGTCCCGGCTTTTTTGAAATCTGTATGGGGCTCAGTGCCATTTCCAGGAGGGCATGAAGCGCCCTGGACTTCCGAAGTGGTATCCAAAGTATCCATAATAAAAATCTCCGAAGCATGTACAGAGGGCAACCTCCGGGCTACTCCGGGAGATTTTCCTCAACGACGCCAACGAGGTTAGCTGACGGGCTCGGGCCGAAGAGGTTGCCCTATGCCTTGCGGCAATTCGCCCCAGTAAATTGGGTCCCCCGTTCCTGCCACACAGGATTCGGCGTTTAACGCTCAGAGGCTTTTAGACCAATCCGGAGGGGATGTCAAATTGAGAGCTGCGCGGTGTGTTTTAGGGGCAGGGGGCAAGGGGGCTGAGTTTATAGAGTGCACTATAGTGTCTTGAGTTTATTGAGAGTGCCTTGAGTGCGCTTGAATGTGCTGGAGTGCCTTGAGTTATGGAGTCGTTTCACTCCGCCTTTCTATAAAAAGATAGAATACATTAACTCCAGGCACTCCAGGCACTCGAGGCACTGCCGTTTTACTCTTCCTCCGTCTCCTGCGGCTCCACCGTCATCTCCTCCACCGGATCTTCGTATCTTCCCCCCTTGCTCATTCGCTCTAATTCCGCCACCGCCTGGGCGCCCAGGAGCAGGATGACGCCGGCGGCTTCCAGGGACAGGAGCGCGACCACCACCGTGGCAAGGGAACCGTAGATCAAGTTGACCAGGGACAGGTTCTCAAAATACCAGGCCATCACATGCCGGGTGATTTCCCACAGGACGCCGGCGATGGTCCCCCCGATCAGGGCGTGTCGCACGGAGACCCGCGTCCTGGGCATCACCATGTAAAAGGAAGTGAGCAGCAGGATTATCCCGATGATACCGATGAGATGAAGACCGATCTCCCCCATGGTGCCCAGCCGGGACGTCCAGGGAAACAGGGTGATGGCACGGGGATCGTTCAGGTGGAGGGTGCCGCTGAAAAACGTGATCAGGAAAATGCCGAACCCCAGCAGCATGATATATATATAAGGGATAATTGCGGAAACGATGGCACGACGGCGTTTGATCTTGACACGGTGGTAAAAGATCAGATGTATGGTGTTTTCCAGAACGGTAAAGGCCGCGGAACTGAAAAACACCATGACAACAATGCCGATCCAGCTGATTGCATTGCGGTGTTCGAGAAAGCTGGCGGCATGGGTGAGAAGGATGTCCGCGATGCCGGGAACCAGGAGCCGGACGTTGCTGTCGATGATTCGCATCAGCTGCTGCTCCGGGACCACATTGGAGAGGGCCACCAGAATCACCGTGAAAAACGGAATAATGGAAAGCAGCATGTAAAAGGCCACGGCACCCGAGAGGATGAGGCCCTGATTGGCCTTGAAGTCCATGAGGACCCGCCACAGGAAACGAAACGGATTTCGTGATGTGTGATGTACTCCGGAGTCCCGCGCATCCATTTTATAAGTCATATCCGCACCCGATTGTATGATTCGCAAATTGCGCAGCGATTTGCCTGGAAGACTGTGGCAGCCCTCATCAGATGCCACTCCGGAGCGGATTTGTCAAGCATCAGCGGCTCGGGTCAGGACAGGGTAACCGCACTTGACAGATGAACGTCCAACATTCAACGTCCAACATCGAACATCCAATGAAAGGATGGTGCCTATTTAGAAACGATATAAAGTCCTTATTGGACCCCGCCGTGGCGGGGTTGGACATTCGATGTTGGACGTTCGGTTTTTATGGCTCACCATACCAGATGCGGTTCCCCTGCGGGTCAGGAAATGAAACCTTTACAATTCAGCACGATTGGGATATGAAAAAGAATTTTTAATCATCATACCTCAACCCCGAGGCATCACGGAGGGGACTGTATTCTATGGAAAAAGAGACAATCGAGATCAGATGGCACGGCCGCGGCGGCCAGGGAGCGATCACGGCGGCCAAGATCGTGGCCGGTGCTGCATTTGAATCCGGGTACCGGGGCGTTGTCATGGCCCCGACCTTCGGGACGGAACGACGGGGAGCACCGGTTTTTACATCGCTGAAGCTTTCCAAAGAGAAAATTTACGACCTTTCTCCCATTCAGCAGCCGGATATCCTGGTCATCCTGGACTACCTTCTTCTGGATGAACCCGGCACGCTCAACGGCCTGAAGCCCGGCGGCCTGATTGTGGTGAATTCGCCGAAACCGCCCGAATCGCACCATGTGGAGGGAATGCGGGTGGCGGCGGCGGATGTGACGGAACTGGCCGCCAGCGTCGGATTGAAAACCGGGATCGTCAACTCGGGTATCATCGGCTCCTTTGCCAAAGCCACCGGGCTTCTGGACATTGATCTTCTGGCCGGCATGATCGAGGCTGAGTTCAAGGGGAAGAAAAGCCGTGAGAATGCCCAGGCGGCGCGCCTGTGTTACAGCAAGACCATGATGGGAGATCGTTAAATGAAGAAATGTACCTGTTTAAAATCCAACAGCCGATCGGGACCCGGGGACGGCGGTAAAACCGGATCCTGGCGAGTACTTCGGCCGGTCCTGGACGAGAGCCGATGCATCCCGGCGAAAACCGGAAAAAAAGCATGCTTTTCGTGCTGGCTGTATTGCCCGGACGGCGTCGTGTCCCGGACCATCCCGCCGAAAATCGATATCACCTATTGCAAGGGGTGCGGCATATGCGCGCAGCAATGCCCCACCGGCGCCATCGAGATGGTCGAGGAAACCGTGCTGGCCAAGGAAGAGGAGGAATAAGCCGATGCATATTATCGAATCCGGCAATACGGCGGCCGCACACGGCGTCAGACTTGCGCGTGCGCAGGTGATTGCGGCCTATCCGATCACCCCCCAGACGCCGTTGACTGAAAAACTTTCGGAGTTCGTTGCAGCCGGCGAACTCGATGCCCAATATATTCCGGTGGAAAGCGAACACAGCGCCCTGAGCGTGTGCATCGCCGCCTCCAGCGCAGGCGCCCGGGCCTTTACCGGCACCAGCGCCAACGGACTTCTCTATATGTACGAGCAGGTGAATTGGGCCGCCGGCGCAAGGCTTCCCATCGTAATGTGTGTGGCCAACCGCGGGGTGGGCGCCCCCTGGACCATCTGGAACGATCACCAGGACTCCATGAGTCAGCGGGATACCGGCTGGATCCAGATCTATGCCTGCGATCATCAGCAGATCATCGATTCGGTGCTCCAGGGCTTCCGCCTGGCCGAATCGGTCAATATCCCGGTCATGGTGTGCTATGACGGATATATTTTGTCGCATACCTACATGCCGTTTGAACTACCGAAAGCGGAGACGGTCGATGCCTTTCTGCCGCCCTATGCACCGGAAGATGCGCTGGATCCCGACAAGCCCTGCAACCTGAACACGGTGACGCTGCCGGATATCAGGCCGGACGTGGACGGAGAGATGGCGCCGGGGTATATGGATATTCGCCACAGTCTTCAGGTGGATATGCGGGGCGCCATCGATGTGCTTGTTTCCATCGACCAGGAATTCGAGAAGCAGTTCGGTCGTGGCGGAAAGCCCCTGGTGGAAGATTACCGCTGCGAAGATGCGGAGGTGATTGCGATCGCCATAGGGTCTCTTTCCTATCAGATGCGGGTCGTCGTGGACCGGCTCAGGGAAGAGGGCCTGAAGGTGGGGAGCGCCGGCGTCAGACTCTACCGGCCTTTTCCGGACCAGGCGGTGGTGAAGCTTCTTTCGGGTGCAAAGCAGGTGGCGGTTTTCGAGAAGGCGGTGAGCTACGGCAACCAGGGCCCCCTGTACACCGACATCAAGTCCGCCCTCTACCCGCAAACCAATCGTCCGGAGATCCACAATTACATACTCGGGCTTGGCGGAAGAGAAATTAAAACCGAAGAACTGGTGAACATTCTCCGCGATACCTGCCGGGGGCAGGGCCCGGCGGAGGACACCCCCAAGTTTATCGGCATCAGAATATAGGAAAAACATATGAGTGTACAGACGACCATATTGAACCTTCCGGAAGAAGAACTCGTTCAACCCGGTAACAGGGCCTGCTCCGGTTGCGGGCTGGGACTGATCTACCGGACCGCCCTCAAGGCCCTCGGCGAGAAGACGATCCTCGTGGTACCGCCGAGCTGCCTGACGGTGCTTCAGGGAGTCCATCCCGTGGCCGCAACAAAACTTCCCTGCCTGAACGTTGTCTTCGCATCGACGGCTGCTGCTGCGACCGGAGTTGTCGCGGCCATGCGTGCCCGCAAAAAAGACGATGTGACGGTGGTGGCGTTTGCAGGCGACGGCGGCACCAGCGATATCGGCATCCAGGCACTTTCCGGCGCCTGCGAACGGGGAGACGACTTCATTTATATCTGCTACGACAATGAGGCTTACATGAATACCGGCGTCCAGCGTTCGGGCACGACCCCGAAGGGTGCCCTGACCACCACGACGCCATATGTCGGAAAAGCCCAGGCAAGCAAGAATGTGCCCGCCATTATCGCGGCCCACGGGATCGAATATGTCGCCACTGCATCGGCTGCCTACCCCATCGATCTTTACGACAAGGTGAAGAAGGCGATGTCCCATAAAGGGGTGCGCTACATTCATGTCCATACGCCGTGTCCGGCGGGGTGGGGGTTTGATGCGCAGTATACCATCAAGATCGGCCAGCTTGCAGTGGAATCGGGGATGTACGATCTGTACGAGATCGAAAACGGAGTGAAAAAACTGACCGGGCCTTCCTCGAAGCTTCTGACAAAGAACCGGGTGCCGGTGAAAGATTTTCTCTCCACCCAGGTTCGCTTCAAAGCCCTCAAGAAAGAGGACGCGGAAGCGCTTCAGGCGCAGACCGAAGCAAAATGGGAAGCATATAAGGCGGAGTTCTCCACGCAATAGCGCGCTGTCAACAAACTCCTGCAGGTTACCGGCCATGGCCCATCAAAAAACAGCAATCGGCTTCCCGGAAGCCATCCGGGCGGTGCTTGACGCCATCACGCCCATGGGCACGGAGAAGGTGCCCATGGGGGATTGTGTGGACCGCGTGGCCGCCGGCGATCTGTCTGCCGTTGTAAATTCCCCCTCCGTAGATGCCTCTCTCAAGGACGGGTACGCCGTCCGGTCTGCTGAAATCAGGCACGCTTCTCCGGATACTCCGGTCCGCCTTCGGGTTGTTGGAACCGCCGCTGCGGGAGTTCCGTTCCAGGGAAGCGTTTCCGAGGGAACCGCGGTTCGGATTCTGACCGGCGGCAGGATCCCGGACGGCGCGGATGCGGTGGTAGCCGAAGAATTTACAACCTGCGGGGAATCGGAAGTCATTGTTGCGAATATTGCCGAGCCCGGGCGGAACATATTCCTGAAAGGGGCCGATGTGGCGCTCGGGGAAAGAATGTGTGTCCGGGGGGACCGGCTGACACCGGGGGTCGTGGGAATTCTGGCGGCTTCCGGGATTGGGGAGGTTCCGGTTTTTAAAAGACCTTCCGTGGCGATCATCGCCACCGGGGACGAGGTGGTCGCGGTGGGCCGACCGCTTCCGGAAGGAAAGCTCTATGCCAGCAATATGGCCACCCTCAATGCCTGGTGCCGGCGCTACGGCATGGCAACCACTCTGCAGACCGTAAGCGACGAGAAAGAGGCGTTAACCCGATGCATCGAGGCCATGGCCGATTCCTGCGACGCAATTCTCACCAGCGGCGGGGCCTGGACCGGCGACAGGGACCTGGTGGCAAAAATCCTGAATGAACTCGGCTGGAAGAAATACTTCCACCGGATCCGGATCGGGCCCGGAAAGGCGGTCGGATTCGGCCTGCTTCGGGGAAAGCCCGTTTTTATTCTACCCGGCGGGCCCCCCTCCAACCTGACGGCTTTTCTTGAGATCGCCCTGCCGGGCCTTCTCAAACTTTGCGGGCACGCCGCCCCTCATTTGCCCCGCATAACCGTGACGCTTCGTGAGGACATTTCCGTAAGGGACAGGGATTGGACCCAATTCATTTTCGGTGGAATTCATGCCGAAGACGGACCCCTTCGGTTCTCTCCCCTTCACCTGAAAAGCAGGCTTCAGTCCATGGCCAGGGCGGAAGCGATTGTATGTGTTCCGGAGGGCGTGAAGATATTTCCAAAAGGAACCGTGGTGCAGGCGCAGCTGCTCTCTTAAGATACGTAGCCAAAAAACTGAAAAAAAGAACTGAAAAAAAAGAATTTTACCTGATAATCCAGCTGATACCATGCTCAGAGGTCGGGTGGCCGGCTACAACAATAAACTTCCTGTTAAACAACCCAAGCGGATAGACGCCTGATGGAAATGTATCACTAAACGTAGAAATGGTCAGGTAGCCTTCAGGAAAAGTGGCTATCACATTTGTTGGATAAAGTCTCACTTAATCACCGAGTTCCATTTGGCTTGATATTTCAAAAACGGTTATGATATTCTTCATATAGCAGGCTGAATTTCTGCATTTTCCTGTCTGCTAATGAGCATGGCGTTATGTCATTTTGAATTTTCAGAATTAAGTTGTCCTGAAATTATACAACTGTAACGGAGGGTTTAATATGGAAATTACAGTTAATTTTAAAAATATTAAATCATCTGATAAAATAAGAGAGTATGTTGAAAAGAAACTGAACAGGGTCGATGAACTTTTCGATAAGCTCTCAGAAGCACGCGTGGTTTTTTCCAAAGAAAAAGACATACGTATTGTCGAGATTAGTCTTATTAGCAGCAAATTAAATATTCATGTAAAAGAGACCGGTAGAGATATGCGGCAAACGATTGATCTGGCAGTAGATAAATTAAAAAGTCAGGTAAAAAAAGTCCGGGAAAAGATTTGCAACCATCGGACACGCCGTAAACCACGGGAAGAAGTTGTTGAGAATGAAATTGTCGAGGAATAGATGCATCCCGGAATTTGGACAATGTGTTGGCCTCAGCATTAATACTGATAAACCAATAGGCATTACATAACCACTGGCTCCATTGGACCGCAAAAGGCGGACGACTGTGGCTTTAGCGAAATCATCATTTAACTTTTCGTTGGCGGTGCCCGCATACTTTTGCGGCCCATGAGCCAAGGCGTTCCCTAAACCTTTGATAAAAACATCGTATCTTACAGCAGAAGGGGCTACCGACCTGACCGATTGCTCTCCACTATTTAACACCAAGAAAAGATCGACACTCCTGCTGTATCAAGAATTTACATTACATCTCGCCATTAGAATAAAGATAGAGGGAAACCTTAAAAAATGCAGGGTTTGTTATTGTATTGATTAGCAGGTCTAGTTAACAAGACCTTCTATAAAGCGTCCCAACTCATTTTCCTGATCCATCGTTAAGGAATGGAAACGACCGCCGCGCCGCCGTACTACCAACGATACAAAAACATCATTTATAATGGGCTCATCATAAACTGTATAAAAGGGCAAGTTTTTTAAAACAGGACCCACCTTTGGAACAAGGATTCCCAATTCATTAAAATCATCAGGAACTGGAAAATCCATAACGTAGCTAAATGAAACCCCCGATCGACTTATATCGAACAACTTACCCAAAAAGGAGTCATTTGATGACGAGCTGCAAACATAAACTTGGTTGTCAATTTTGAACCGCGGTTGTCTTCGTTTTTCAATCATCATAATTATTTCGCATAACCAAAGAAAAATTAACAACCGGATACGTTAATTGATCATATTCAGCAAAGGAATGAGGATCAAAGTTACAGTAATAAACATTATGACCAATGAGAATTTGAGAGTTTCAGCGTCGATATTTTTGTTAGTTTTCCTAACACGTTTAAAAAATTCAATTTCATGTTCAGAAAAGCTATCCATACATCCCCTTTTAATTGGATCAACAAACCCAATCTGAATTTTTTTGATTGGTCCTGAGAAGAAAAGCCCCAATATTGGCGAATATAGTAGGAAATATGGGAAGTCAAGACAAAAAAAATTATAACGTACTATTTTTACTTTATATTTTTAGTACAACACACAACAAATTGACGGGAAGAGTCTTGCAATGCACAACATGATGTGGTGTCAGTACGAGATTGTTCAAGAGGATTGGGGTGTATTTTTTTGGTAGGTTGATGTGATTTTTGGAGGGCTTCTGTAGTATCGAGCGCATGCACCCTATGTGATATGCACTTTATTAAAACAAACCAGAGATACGGTCAAAGTATCACCATGGCGAATTACCATCACAGTGTTCTGGTATCTCCATTCCCCCGGTTTGGCAGACTCTCAGAAAGTTATTTATCCATGGGAAATTAGTGACTTTCCCCTGACAGTCCTTGCCTAAACTACTGCGTGTCTTATATTAAAGTGAAAGCCAACGGTTCAAGGCTAATAGAGAATTTTGTTCCAGATAGTGTGCATCGGTCAAAGCTGTCCAGGGTTGGTGGAAAGGAGGCTACCATGCAACTCCAAACCCTACTTTTCAATAAAGCGTCTTGGCATAAACTTCCCCCGAAAAGAAATAGCCTGATTTCCAAAATAGGAATTGTTCGAGTGGATGGTCGTTATATTCGGTGTTATGAGGACTCGACAGGTTACAGATGGTTTAATGATGCGGATATGAGGGAATTCGAATCTTTGGACTTTCGGGTTTCTTCAAACTCAGCTAAATATGCTGCGACAGCATAATCACAAAAGTTTGACTCTTCTACGGGAAGGTCGAAAGGCGTTGTTTCTTTGCGTGCGATACGCATATAGCATCAAAGGGGAAGGACAAAATTGCCGGTGGCAGATACCTCTCCATCTCCACAATTATCAACTTCGTGAAATAAGCGGAGGTCCCGGTTAGAGGATTACCTCTTTGATATGTTTGAGTTTCTCACTTAATCATGCATATCCAACTGGTTACGATAATAAGGAAAATGGGATAGTACCCCTCATTGAGGACGAGAATCAAAAAGATATGGAATCATCTGGGTTTATGGGAAACGAGAAAAAGCGACCCGCCGTAGGTCCCTGCCGATCCTATCTTCGCCTTTGAAACCGACCTTACCTTGGATACCCCCTTTTCGCAATTGCCTCTAATCGATTATTGGAATCAATAGCACCCCCCCCTTATGACGATGTTGAAATTACCATCATACAGGTGAACTGTCACCAAATTCATAAAAAAATCGATGTGTTTTCCTTCCGGTTTTTTTAGTGACAATTCAATGAGAATTTATAAAGGGATATCAACCTCGGCTCGTGTCAACGATGGCGCCCATACAGCATCCTGTATGGGCGCCATCGTTGACATACAATCATCGCTTTGGAATACCCTCTCCCGGAAAAAGTAAGTTCCTATTTTCCCTTGACGTACAATTATCGCTTTGGCATAGCAACTCTATGTAGAAGCATGTTCCTATCTTTGAATCTTTGATTGTCTAGGCGGGCAGCTCAACCGGGTGCTTCCCGGGCTGCCGCCTCAAGCAAGAAGGGAGAGTGATAGAAAATGACCAACGAAAAACAGAGGAAAGTAGACGTCCAGCCAGATAAGACTGTCATGAGGTCACTGGCTTTGGGCGGCATGCTGGGTGGGGGTGGTGAGTGCGCCCTGGACGTGAAGAACGGAAAGGTTCTTCGCATCAGGCCCTTCCGCTACGATTGGAAGTACGACGGGGCATCGTTCCGGCCGTGGAAGATCGAGCGTAATGGCGAGACGCTGGAACCACTCATGAAGTCTCTGCCGGGGACCTTTTCCCTGGCCTACAAGAAGCGCACCTTCTCCCCCAACCGCATCAAGTACCCCATGAAGCGCGTGGACTGGGACCCCAATGGGGAGCGCAACCCCCAGAACCGCGGTATCAGCAAGTACGAGCGCATCTCCTGGGATAAGGCCACCGACATCATCGCCGCCGAGATCCGCAGGATTCACGACACCTATGGCCCACTGGGTATTCTGGTACAGGGTGACGGTCACGGAGAATGCCAGACCATCCATACACCGCACGGCCACAGCGCCCGACTTCTCGACATGATGGGTGGATTCACCCAGCAGGTGCGCCAGCCCGACAGCTGGGAAGGTTGGTACTGGGGCTCCAAGCACGTATGGGGCCAGGGCTTCCAGGGCA
>JBECKW010000313.1:0-14478 GCA_040235505.1 Desulfobacterales bacterium | reverse complement strand
AATATCCTTTATGCCGATTGTGGGAGAGAATGCATGTAAGCAGCGATTACAGGCGATTAGGGCCGATGGGAGGCGGAAATAAAGGGTTCAAGGGGTCGAGGGGCCAAGGGGTCGAGTGAACTACATTAATACAACAACAGAATGATACAGACGATTGCATCTTCAGCCCCATATCGAAGTTCCATATTCGTGGTGAACCCCCTGAACCCTTGACCCCTTGAACCCTCGACCCCTTGAAGTTAAATCCTTGCGCCTTGAATTTTGAACCTTTTCGTAATACAAAGAAAGCACCTTCGGCTACCAGGTTGGTGTTGCTTATTTTGAAGCGAATAAAGACCGACCCGATGAACATGGAACCGTCATGAACGTATTGATTACCTGCCGTCTTCCGGAAGATATCCTGGCCCGCATCTCGGCCCAACACACTGTAATCGGCCATTTTCTGGAGACCCCCATGGCGCCTGAACGCCTCCGCGAGGCCGTCGTGGACTGCCAGGGTATTCTGTGCACCATTTCCGATACCATCGATGCCGATGTTCTGGATAGCGCCCCCAGCCTTAAATTGGTGGCCAACTTTGGCGTGGGATTCAATAATATTGATGTAGAGACCGCCTCGCAGCGGGGAATCCTCGTCACCAACACCCCGGGGGTTCTCACCCATGCCACCGCCGATCTTACCATGGCCCTGATACTGGCTGTCAGTCGCAGGATGGTGGAAGGAGACCGGATGGTTCGGGAAGGGAAATTTCAATTCTGGGCGCCCTTCCACTTTCTCGGGAACGAAGTTTCCGGTAAAACCCTCGGCATTATCGGATTGGGACGAATCGGACGGGCGGTGGCGCGCCGTGCCGCAGGCTTCGGAATGAATATTTTATATCATAACCGGCGACGTCTGCCGCCCGAGCGGGAGGCGGCCATACAGGTCGAATTCACCGACCTTGAAAGCCTTCTGTCGGAATCGGATTTCGTTTCCCTTCACGTACCGCTCACCGGCGAAACGCATCACCTCATCGGTGGCCGGGAACTTTCCTTCATGAAGCCCGATGCCTTCCTGATCAACACCGCACGGGGTCCGGTCGTAGATGAAAGAGCGCTGCTGGAGGCCTTGAAACGCGGCGCCATTGCCGGTGCCGGACTGGATGTGTACGAAAACGAACCGGAGTTGACGCCGGGGTTGAGCGAACTGACCAATGTCGTCCTACTACCCCACGTCGGCAGCGCCACGGTGGAAACCCGGCGCAAAATGGCGGCCATGGCTGTGGAGAACCTCCTGTCCGGCCTTGCGGGCCGCATCCCCCCGAACTGCGTGAATACGCCCAAGGTGTAAAAGCGGAAGAGCGGAAAAGCCGAAAAGCCGAAGAGCCGAAAAACCGGGAAAGGCAAAGGAAATAAAAGGTCAAAACCGAGGAGCGATTTTCAAAACGGATTTATCTTCAATAAAATGGAAGATCACATCAGTTTCAGGCAGCTGCCAATTTCTCAACTTCTGCTCTTCTGCTCTTCTGATCTTCTGATCTTCTTTTCTTCGGCTCTTCCGCTCTTCCGCTCTTCGGTCCCTCCGCTCTTCGGCTCTTCCGCTCTTCAGCTCTTCCGCTCTTCGGTCTTTCCGCTCTTCGAGCCCTCCGCCAAGGCCATTCCGACCTCCAGGGCGGTCCGGTTCATATCGATCGTTTTTTCCGGCAGCCGGGTCCCCAGCACCTTCAGAATGGATTCGGGGGATACCAACTCCACCAGGCGGATCAGGGCGCCGAGCATGCAGATGTTGTAGACCACGGGGTTTCCGATTTTCTCCATCACCTCCCGGTGCAGGGGAAGCTGTACCTGCCGGGCGTCCACTTTCTTTTCCACGGCGACATACCGGCTGTCGCTGATGAGAAGTCCACCCGGACGGATGAGGGCGGCGTAGCTGTTGTAAGCGGCCTGTGTAAGGCAAACGAGGGTATTGGGCTGGTCAACTTTCGGAAAGTATATCTCGGAATCGGAGATAATGACATCCGAGCGGGTGGCGCCTCCCCGGGCCTCGGCACCATAGCTCTGGGACTGGACCGCGTTCAGGTGCTCGTGAAGCACGGCCGCTTCGGCCAGAATGATCGCCGCCGTAATCACCCCCTGTCCGCCCGCACCCGAAAGCACCAATCGGTGTCGTTCCATCAGCTTGCGCCCTCCCCTGCTTTTTGAATAATTTTTTCGTATTCGGTGCAGTACTCCGGAAGCTCCTTCTCTATAAAGATACCCCGTTCCACGAGCTGCGGATTCTTCTCCTTTGCGGCCGAGCCGATGGGAGTAGTCCCGTCCCGGTAGATCTGCATCATCTCCACGGCATCTCCGATTTTGTTTTTTCTTCCGAAGTATGTGGGACACTGGGTAAAAATTTCCACCACCGAAAAACCGTCATGAAGAATCGACTTCCGGAGAATATCAATAAGCTCCTGCACATGGTAGGTGGTGCTTCTGGCAACGAATGTGGCGCCGGCCGCAGTGGCGAGCTCCACCACGTCAAAATCGTGATCGATGGTAGTGTATGGGGAAGTGGTGCCGGTGGTGCCGTAGCCGGAAAGCGGCGAACTCTGGCCTCCGGTCATGCCGTAAACCCGGTTGTTCATCACCAGGGCGGTCATGGCGATGTTCCGACGGGCGGCATGGATGAAATGGTTCCCGCCGATGGCCAGCGCGTCCCCGTCTCCCATGGGAACGATGAGGTTGAGTTCCGGACGGCTCATCTTTACCCCGGTGGCAAAGGCAAGGGCCCGGCCGTGAAGGGTATGGAGGGTGTGAAAATCCACATACCCCGAAATTCTCGAAGAACACCCGATCCCCGACACCATCACGATCTCGTTCTTGCTCAGGCCGAGGGATTCCACGGCCCGGATCAGGCTGGAGAGCACGATGCCGTGGCCGCAGCCGGGGCACCACAGGTGGGGGAAAAACCGCTCCCGCAGATAATCCTTCACCGCCATGGGCTACACCCCCTTTCCCTGGACGACCCGAAGGATATTTCGAATATCCGTGGGCGTGATGAGTTCTCCGTCAATTCGATTCGCGAGATACACCTTCTCGGGATGCCCTACCGCATTTTCCACCGCGCTCTTTACCTGGCCCATGTTCATCTCCACCACCAGGATGTCCCGGGCGTTCCGGCATTTTTCCCGAATCAGGGAGGCCGGAAACGGCCAGAGGGTCTGAAGCTCCAGGAGCCCCAGCCGAAGTCCCCGGTCCCGGAGATATTCCACCACATGGCGCGCGGAACGGGCCGAAGCGCCGTAGGAGACAAGAACCGTCCGGGCGTCTTCCAGGTAGTACTCCTTATACCGGTTGATATCCCCGATGTTGTTTTCGATCTTGTCCACCAGGTGCCGCAGAAGGTCATGAACCACCTTGGGATTGTTGGAGGGAAAACCCCACATATCATGGAAGAGCCCGGTGACGTT
This sequence comes from Desulfobacterales bacterium, assembly GCA_040235505.1. Classification (GTDB taxonomy): domain Bacteria; phylum Desulfobacterota; class Desulfobacteria; order Desulfobacterales; family JAFDDL01; genus JBECKW01. Next base: position 11,050 of record JBECKW010000313.1, on the reverse strand, counting down.
GTACCGGTGCACCCCGCCGAAATCGCTCATGGGCAGCCGGCCGTCCTCTCTCGGAAGATACGGATGGTAATCCACTCCCTCCCGGACCGAGGTGCGCAGCCTCTGGACCAGGGGGATTTCGCCGGCTTCGGGGACCCGCAGCGTTTCGCGCATATGGCCGATCACTTCGTCGAAAAGCAGCACCACCGGCGTCCGGTAGGTCTCGGCAATGTTGAAGGCGTCCACGGTGATGGAAAAAACATCCTGATGATTGGAGGCCGTCATGGCCACGATGGCATGATCGCCGTGGGTCCCCCATCTCGCCTGGTTGATATCCCCCTGGCTGACATGGGTGGGATTGCCGGTGGAAGGCCCACCCCGCTGGACATTGACAATCACCGAGGGGATTTCCGCCATCACGGCATAGCCCAGGGCCTCCTGCATGAGGGAAAAACCGGGACCACTGGTGGCTGTCATGACTTTACTGCCGGTGAGAGAGGCGCCTGTAATGGCGCACATGGAGGAAATCTCGTCCTCCATCTGGATAAACCGGCCGCCCCGCCGGGGAAGTTCCCGGGACAGAAGTTCTGCGATTTCCGTGGACGGGGTGATGGGATACCCTGCGAAAAAATCCAGGCCGGCATAAAGGGCTCCTTCCACGCAGGCTTCATTCCCCTGGACAAACCGAATCGTTTCGCTCACGAGTCCGCCTCCTCGGTTTCGATTTCGATGGCAAGATCCGGGCACCTGAGTTCGCAGAGCCGACAGGCGATGCAATCTTCCTTCCGAACCGCCGATGCCTTTTCCGCATCATCGAGTTCCAGTACTTTTTTGGGGCAGAACGTTACACAGATGCCGCATCCCTTGCACCATTCCCGGTTGATATGATGGGCCTTGAGCTTTTTTTTCGCCATGGGCTTACATCCTTTTTGTCGTCGGATCGTTTCGCTTCCGCCGTGTGAACCGCCTCATTCAAGATAGATGATACACTGTTGTACGTCAAGGTTGCAACCGGCAAAGGGTGGGGCAATCGTATATGGAGATGAGACATGAAAAAAGGCACAGAGGCACAAAGTTAAAAGCCAGTAAAACGGCAGGATACCACAACTATAGGCACTTTAGGCACTCGATGAACTCTAGGCACTCATGTTGTCCTCCCCGCCTTCCCCTCCAGAACGACACGCATCCTACATCTCCGGCAGTCGAATTCGAGCCGGTAGATATGATGTCCGTCGCTGACCCGGAGGGGCTCCTTCGGGGGGTGCGTCATTCGCTTCCTGGAACACATATCCAGCTGGTGCCGGAGGCAATACCGGGTAATCATCACCTGTTGCCCCATGGGATCGTCAAGGGTTTCGAAGGCGGGTTCGATGTGCGTCACCCCGTGGCGCTCGTAAAAGCGCCGGGCGCGGTCATTGAAAACATTGGCCCTGAAATTCAGTTCTTTTTCCGGATAGGGAGTATTATTGGGAACAAACCGGATTCTCTCAACCGGGTATCCTTCGACCCGAACCTCTGTAAGCACATCCAGCACCTCACGCCGGATACCGTTCAGGACGCTGGGAGGGACAAAGCCCGGTTGGGGTGCAGAAAACGTCAGCCGCAAAACCCGATAGGGGGAATTTCCTGTCCTGGAGAGATGTTTTTCAATCTGCTTCCGTGCGCCGGCTGGTTCCCGTGCCGGCTCGAAGGGCAGCGCAGCGACTTTTTCCGTCCGGTTGCCGTCCTCATCCACAACGGTGAGTCGAATACGGCCGCCGTCCTGAAAAAAATCCATCGTCACCCCGATCCGTCGAACCGCCGAATTCTTTTTAAGCGTACGGTCAAAGGCGATATTGAAATTCCGGTACAGACGCGTCCCCACCGAAAGCCCCTTCAGACGGTTGGGATAGATTTTTTCTTTCTCCACCCGGTCGATCCGGAACCCCTCCAGTGTCTCCTGCTCTGTAAAAAAGCAGAGCCCGTCGCCGTTTTCAAGATCATGCCGATCGATGGTGAAAAACTCTTTTCCCATCCGGGTCACTTTTCCCAAATATTCTCCAATGGATTTCTGCGTATGAATGGAGGCGATTTTGTTTCTTTCCCCGGGAAGAAAGTATTTTGTGTATCCCCGGTTGAACGTCTTCTCCGGGCTCGGTGAAAACGTCCATTCGCTTTTTCCGGAGCTTGCACGCTGAAACTCCGGATGTTCCAAAATCAGCCGGTCGATGGCCTGGCGGAAGGCGGCGGTGATGTTTTTAACGTAGTCCATCCCCTTGTAACGGCCTTCGATTTTGAAAGAAGTAATCCCGGCTGCCGCGAGATCAGGAATGGCCTCCAGCAGGTTGAGGTCTTTCAGGGAAAGCAGGAACTTTTTCCGGGCCAGCACGCGGCCGTCGCCGTCGGTCAGGGTATATCGGGACCGGCAGGGCTGGGCACAGACGCCGCGGTTGCCGCTGCGGCCGGCTACGGCCTGGCTCATGTAGCACTGCCCGCTGTAGGACACGCACAGGGCGCCGTGGATGAAGGTCTCCAGTTCTACGGTTGTCTTGTGCCGAATGGCGGATATCTCTTCCAGGGAAAGCTCCCGGGCCAGGATGACCCGTTTGAAACCGGCAGCTTCCAGGAACTGAACTTTTTCCGCCGTATCGTTATGCATCTGGGTGCTGGCGATCAGCGGGATCGGTGGAAGATCCAGCTCCAGAAGTCCCACATCCTGCAGGATCAGTCCGTCGGCACCGAGATTGTGTACTTCATTGATCATTTCCAGGGCCTCCGGGAGTTCCCGATCCGTCAGAATCGTATTTAAGGCCACGTAGACCTTGGCACGGTAAAAATGCGCATGGCGGATCAACCGGCCGATATCTTCAAGTCCGGCACCCGCATCGGCCCGGGCGCTGAATTTCGGCGCGCCGATATACACGGCGTCGGCCCCGTGATCGATGGCGGCGATGCCGATGTCGGCACTTCCGGCAGGAGCAAGGAGTTCAAGGGGTATTGCCATTAGTTTTCTCCTTCCGGAGAATCGGCAGTGCCGAGAGGCTGAAGACCGAAGGCTGAAGACTGAATGTTAAAAAACGCTTCCACAATCTTCATTGCCTCATCCAGGGTGGTATATGCTTCGGTTTTGATTCCCGGGCTTCCCTCCACCATGGCCGAAAGGGGACGCCCGGTCGAAGATCCCGGCGTCGGGGGGGCCGGCCGGTGAAGGCACAGCACGGGCTTTTTCATGGCCGTCGCCCATCCCAGTTCATACCCCACCCCCAGGGACGGCACCGAGACCTCGGCCACCACCAGATCGCAGGAACGAAGCCACGCCATGTCCCGGTCATGGATAAAGCGATCATTCGGCCCGTCATCCCCCTCCTGGGTCAGTCGCGGGTCCCCCACATGCTCCGTGAGCACCTCTCCGAAAGCCCGGAGCCGGGCAATCAACTCCGCATACAGAACTGCATCGTCCCGTCCGCCCCGAATCGATCCGGCAAAATATATTTTCATTGGGTCCTTCCCTGTCCGTCGGGATTATTTAGAAGATCGTCTTTACCATGGAGAGAGCAGTGCGGCAAAGCTGGAATTAAAGCATGGCAAAGTGCCTTGAGTGTCTTGAGTGCCTTGAGTTGTGGAGTCGTTTCACTCCGGCCTTCTTGAAAACAGGACAGAATGCATAAACTCCAGGCACTCCAGCGCACTCTATGAACTTTAGGCACTCCTATGTAACTCCCCATAAAGCCGACACGTATTTTCGAACACCGCATCGGCCACAGCCCCTATGGTTTCCCCCTTGATCCGGGCGATGGTCTCGATCGCGATGACGGTATTGGCCGGTTCGTTCCGCACACCTGCTTCGGGCCCCAGGACCGGGCTGTCGGATTCCACCATCAGGCAGGATAAGGGCAGGTTCTTGACGAGTTTCTGTTTCTGCCTGGATCGCACCACGGACGGAGGGATGGAAAAGAAATATCCGGCCTCCAAGGCGGCCGCTGCCGTCCCGAATTTCCCGTCGAAGGCATGGAGCTGAACCCGTCTGGCCTTCAGGGAAAGCAGGATATCGATCGCATGCCGACCGGCGCTGCGGGAATGTACGTTCAGAGGCAAATCCAGCTCCAGGGAAAGGTCGACAAACATCGAAAAGATTTCCTTCTGAATCTCCCGATCCTCGGCCGCCTGAACCGCCCAGAAATCAAGCCCGACCTCGCCGATGGCATGCAGCCGGTCCCGCTGCTCCCGGATCAGGGCCGCCGTTTTCTCCGCTTCCCGTATATCAAGCCGAGTCGGGTAAAGACCGGCCGCAGGACGAATCATCGAATGAGTTTCCGAGAGAGCAAGATTCCGGAGGGCATCGGCTAGGTCCTCCCCCACCGCCACCACCGCCCTAACTCCGGCCTCTGCCGCCCGGGCCAGAACTTTTTGAAGATCCTTCTCAAAGGCTTCGTCATATAGATGGGCGTGGGTATCGATAATCCTCATTTGCGTTGCTCTCTAGGCCTTGAATTCCGGCGGCGCCACCTGGCGGTCGATCTTTTGGCAGGGAAAAAGCAGCCTTTCTTTATCCGTCACTACACTTTGAAACTCTCCTCCGAACCGGTATACTTCTTCCGAAGCATGGGCTTTTCGATTTTCCCGGTGGGATTGCGGGGAACCCGATCGAAAATGACTTTCCGCGGACGCTTATACCGCGGCAAGTCCTTGCAGAATTCAAAAACTTCTTCTTTGCTCAATGTCGATCCGGGCTTCAGTTCGACGACCGCCGCGGCAATTTCCCCCAGACGGGAAGAAGGAAGCCCGATCACCGCAACATCCTTGATTTGGGGATGGGACTGCAGAAAATCCTCGATCTCCACGGGATAGATATTCTCGCCGCCGGTGATTACCACGTCTTTCTTCCGGTCCACCAGCCAGATGAAGCCGTCTTCATCGACTTTGGCGATATCTCCGGTCAACAACCATCCGTTCACGATGGTTTTCAGGGTTGCCTCGGGGTTGTTATAGTACTCCTTCATTACACCCGCCCCTTTGAGGATGAGTTCTCCCGGGGTCCCCCGGGGCACGGAGTCCAGATTTTCATCGACAATTTTGTATTCCCAATCGAATCCGGGAATGCCGATGGCCCCCACCTTCTCGATATTGCCGATCCCCAGGTGGACGCAGCCGGGCCCGGTGGATTCGGTCAGGCCATAGTTGGTGTCGTAATGATGGTGGGGAAAAATCTTCAGCCATTCATGCACCAGGTTTTTCGGCACCGGCTGGGCGCCAATATGCATCAGGCGCCATTGATCCAGGGTGTACTTGTCGAGTTTGATGTCCCCGCTCTCAATGGCCAGCAGGATATCCAGAGCCCAGGGCACCAGCAGCCATACGATGGTCACCTTTTCCTCGGATACAGCCTCGATGATCCATCGGGGCTCGATCCCCTTCAGGATCACGGCCTTTGCGCCGACGATGAAATTGCCGAACCAGTGCATTTTGGCGCCGGTATGGTAAAGTGGCGGAATGCATAAAAAATTATCCTCATGGGTCTGGCGGTGGTGGCAATTTTCCACGTAGCAGGAAAACTCCAGGTTGCGGTGGGTCAGAAGCGCCGCCTTGGGGTCCCCCGTGGTACCCGAGGTAAAGTACATGGACGCGTCATCCATAATGGAGATGTCCCGTCCCAGCGGGGTATCCGGCGCCTGCGCGACGAAATCTGCATACCGAAGGGCGTAACCGGGACATTTTCCTTCCGGTCCGATAAAAATGCAGGTGTGAATCAGCGGATCGATCTCGTCCCTTATGGAGTCGATGCGATCGATGAACTCTTCGCCGAAAAACATCACCGAGGCTTCGGAGGTTCGAATGCAGTTTAAGATGGTTTTCGAGTTGAACCGGAAATTCAGCGGAACGGCCACCGCCCCCGTTCGCAGAATGCCGAAATAAATCGGCAGCCATTCGAGACAGTTCATCATGAGATGAACGACTTTCGTCCCCGAGCCGACGTTTTTCGAAACCAGTGCGTTGCTGACCTTGTTTGCGATGGCATCGAACTCTTTCCACGTGAGTTCGGTACGCCGGTTTTCCGCCGGCACTCGTTCGATCAGCGCGACCTCGTTCCCGTACATCCGTGCGTTTCTGCTTAAAATTTCGGTAATCAGCATAATGCCAAATCCTTCGAGCCAATTTCAAAACGCCCCATTTCGGTCAGATAAGCGCAGACTTCGAACTGGGACGCCTTGAAATTGGTTCCTTCAATGAAATTTTTCCTGGGCCTGCACGCCCGGCAGGTGCCGGATCACGCTCGCGGCTTTTTCGGTATCGTCGCATCGAAACGCCATCCATGTCTTTCCCGACGCCTGTTGTGTAAAGGTATAGAGGTATTCGACGTTCAGCCCCTCCCCGCTCAGCGCTTTCAACACGGAAACAATCCCGCCGTTGTCATCCACCTGAACAACCGCCACATTTGAAATTCGGCAGGAAAAGCCTTGATCCCGGAGGGCCTGCTGCCCCCTCTCGGGATTGTCCACGATCATATACAGCACGCCGAAATCGGTGGTGCTGGTCACGAAGGTCGACAGCAGTTTGACTCCCGCTTCGTTTAAGGCGGACATCACCTCGACCAGGCTTCCGGATTTATTCTCCAGAAAAACAGCGAGTTGTTCTGCAAGCATTCCCTTGCCCCCTTTTTTCTTGGGTGAGTGAGACTGAAATTCAGAAAATAGAATAAATGATGCGAAAATGCCGGTCAAGAAGATACCGAACCGAAAACCAGCTCCTCCAATCAATTTATTTAACGAAATTCAAATTAAGCCCAAATACGGCGGTAACAGAGTCGGCATAAACAGGATATCAAAAAACAAAGAACATTGGATGCAAACATTTTTTGAGGAACGACATGTTACCATTTGAAGAACTCAGCAAACTGCTTGAAAGACTGCAAGAGAAGGGCATCAATTACCTGGACTTCCCTGTCTTTTCGGACGTGGATCTTGAACTCGAATTGGCTTCGGTGGATGTCTGAATCCGTTTGCATGCAAACACTCCGGCATTCGCCTTCAGGAAGCGGGTATCGGCAAACAATTGAAACCGCCTTTGTCATTGTCGATATTTCCCCCTTTCGGCCTTCCATGACCCAACGACAGGCCGATACCCGTTTCCCAATAACCTTTTCAACGTCCCCCCGCCTGACGGCGTGCCCCTCCAACCTATCTCTCTGTTCTCTGCTTTGGCGAAAACCAACGGGGCCGCAAGATAATTAATGTTCATCACCAACCATCCGACAATGCAGTAAGACTTTAGAATTATTAGATTACCTTAATTAAGCCCAAATACGGGGTTGGTTCATAACCACAGGATCTGTAAACATACAATGAATGATCGAGTCGAGCACACAACTGAGGGGCAGAAAAAAACAGCATGTTTTTTCAATGGGAAGATGTTTTTTTCTTGACCTGACCTTTAATGGGCGACCCCAGAGGCGAGGGCGACCCCGGAGGATAGTGATTATTCTTGACAAACTCAAAAAAAATGTGAATACCTTACGGCAGGTAAATGTTTGCCGATATTCCCTGGCCCGTATTCGCCTATACGCAAAAGAAGTATTATCCAATAAAAGATTTTTTCAGCCGGTCATTTAGGATTCGATGCGAAAGTGGATGACAATCAGAAGATTTTTCGAATACAGTAAGGCCCTGCGAGAAAAAACCGTAACATCTGCATCCCCAATTAATAATAAAGTTATCGAGCTGTCATGATCCGTATCGACTTGACGGATAATATTTTATCAAAAATTATTGAGTCGGAAGGTCGGCGAACTATATAAGGGAGCTAATCGTTCGTAAACTTGAAAACACGGAAGGGGTCTTGTCATGAAAAAGATTTTGACTGTAATCGGTGAGGCTAATTATAAGGGCCACAAATACAAACTGATATACGAGGAAGATCAGGGCCTGATATGGCTGGACTATACCTATACGATGGGGGTGGGTTGGGATGATTATTTCAAGTGGGCTTCAGGATTGAATGCTTCAGGGGTATTAACTCTCAATTTCAATCCCGGCATAAGCGTGGCATGGAGCGGCGACTGGCGACTTCCGAATACAGTTGACGGTGTGCGGACATGGGGGTGCAACGGCAGGACAACCGCCGGCTTCAATATCACGACGAGCGAAATGGGGCACCTGTTTTACAAATCCTTAGGCAATAAGGGGTATTTCGACACCAAACAGAATCCCGGGTCCGGATGGGGAGTCGACGCAGCCTGGGGTCTCAAGAACCAAGGCCCTTTTGTTCATTTGTATCCCGAGACCTACTGGTCCAATACCGAGTATGCAGCCTATACGGAGCAGGCCTGGGCCTTCAATTTTTCTACCGGTGCCCAGAGCAACAACGAATTTAAGCATTTAGGTTCACGTTATATCGGGATTGCAGTCCGGTCCGGGAAGATTCGTTCCGCCCCTGCTGCTCGATGACACGAACGCCGGTCGGGAAAACGACTTACTCCTTAAATAATTTAGCTATTCAGTTTCAGGGAGGAACCAAAATGAAATTTAAATGGTATGGAGCTTCTGAATTTTTGATTACGACGGATAACGGGACCAAAATCCTTACCGATCCTTTTCAGAACAACGAAATATTCGAAGGTCCGGCCCGGATGCCCGTATTCGGAAATCAAATCCGCCCCACGTATACAGGCGAGGCCGACATTGTGACCATATCCCATCCGCACGGAGACCACGATTACATCTGGAATGTGCAGGGCGTCCCCAGGCTTTACGCCGCCGGCGGGCCCCAGGAGTACAATGGCATAAAATTTACCAGCGTAGCCACTCTTCACGGAAACGATACGGCTTACATCAATAACTTCATAGGCATCGAGGCCGACGGAATCAGGATCTGGCATACAGGCGACAACGGGCAGGTGCTTAGTGACAAGCAACTGGAGAGGATCGGCCGGGTGGATATTCTCATGACAAACTGGGATGACGAGACGATGGAAATGCCGCATGAAATGCTCGATAAAGTACTTCGCCAATTGAACCCGAAGATTGTCATTCCCATGCACCACTGCTACGTGGATGAATTCATGACCAACAGGAAAAACTTCATCGACCACCGGAAAGATGACGTCGTCGAAGTGGAATTCAAAAAAGACAAACTTCCATCCGAGATGACGGTCGTATTGTTCAAAACCTGCAACGGAAACCCGCTGGATTTTTTTGACCCGGAATCATATAAGGGGTCGGCCCTGAAAGCGCTGTATAAGTAGCAGCGTTATAAGCAATTTTGTGCAGTATTAACGCATTAATATATCGCAGAAATCATTTGACAGGAGGACGTCATAATGGGTGATAAAAATTCAAGAAGAATATTTATGAAGCAATTGCTTGCGTTGTCTGCTTTCGGTACAGGTTCACTGTTGTCGATTAAGAAGGGCATAAAGAAAAAATCGTACAGCTTGGGAGTTAGCGACGCTTGTGCAATGGACAACCCCGATATTGCAGCGCCGGTTCCTGCCAACACGTTGAGGATAAAATATAAGGGTATTTCATGTTTTATTCTAACCGCAAGCAACGGCATGAAGATCATATTAGACCCCATCAGCATCTTGGCCAAAGAGCCTGCAGACGTCGCCACCGTGAGCTGCGGGCACTATAACCACTGCGATGTCTACTGGGTTGATGGTCTTCCCTACATATACAAGAGAGTGGACCCCTGCAAAATTAAAGGCGTCCCATTTCGGGGAGTTTTAACCAGTCACCTTGAATTGGATGAAGGGCGGAAAATAAGACCTGGAGACAATTATGTGATATGTTTTGAGATCGAGGGAATGTATATCTGCCATCTTGGGGCACTGGGGCACAAGCTCACCGACGAACAGGTGAAACAGGTCGGCAAGGTGGATATCCTCATGGCGCCGGTGGGAGGCGTCAGCACGCTGCCGGTTGCGGATGTCGTTGAGGTCTGCAATTTGCTTAATCCAAAAGTGGTTATCCCGATGCACTACAAAAACAGGCAATTCAGCGATATCCCGGGAGCTGGTGTGGATGAATTTCTAACGCTCATGGATCACGGCGGGAATATCAGGACCGGGGGACGGACCGGTTTTGGTACGAGAGAATTCAAATCCGACGAGCTTCCCTCTCAGATGCAGGTATTAGTGCTTTAAACGAAAACATAAAGGAGGTTTTTATGTTCAAAGTTAGGGCTACCCTCGTTGAATTTTTGGGTGATCCGGTCAAATATCCTTGCCACTTTCAACATAAAATCGGTGACGAGGTGATATTTGACGGTGAAAAATATATCGGCAGATTGTGTTCGGACCTCTGGCCATTGATTGTACCAAAAGTCAACGCTCTCTGGGAGGCCGGGCCAAGATATGTTCCTTCCGAATATTACTTGCCTTTTTGGTATGCACCCACGAGCGTAGATGACCCGTCGAAAAAAGCGTATGATGGACTGGGATTTGCCAATGTGCTTGAAACCCGGAATGAGCCGAAGTACCACATGGGCAATCTCAAGCCCCCGCATGCCTATGAATGGCCGCCGTATCCCGAAAGGACTGTCGCCCGGAATATCAGCGTAATGTGTCATGATCTTAGAACGGCGCCCGTTTTTGAACTCGAAGCTTTTGATTTATCCGATAAGGGTGTCAGCATCCCCTATTTTCGAAGGCAGATGTCGATATTGAACAAGGTACTGAATAGACCGGCAATTCAGGCAGACCAATTACTAAATGAGTTTTCCAGAGAAGAAATAGAAGATATATATCCTGCGCTGAGCCAACAATTGCTGATTCCCCTGATTGAAGATCTCCAAATCCTGAACTTCCTGAAAATTGAAAATGGAAAAGTTGATATTACGGATAAGGGAAGGGATAAACTCAACGATTTCAAATCGACTTTATCTGATGAAGAAAAAAGCGTATTAAAAATGTAGCTTGAATGGATATTTTCAAATTTTTAAAAGTCTTTCGGTATTGCCGTGGCAGATTTTTTTTTCTTGAATGAATAAAATGAACCGGCTCCAAAAGCCAATACTGAGAGAAAGCGTTTAAAAAAACCCCTTCTTGCGCATCTGGAATTCATCATTAGATTCACCTCTTTCATTTAATCTCCTGTTA
>JBECKW010000268.1:0-2618 GCA_040235505.1 Desulfobacterales bacterium | reverse complement strand
CGACAAGACCTTTCCCACCCTGGACTGTGCGGCCTGCATCGGCACGCCCAAGATGGTCTCGGTGGCCCAGGAGCCCAACATCGAACTTCTGTCTTATTCGGAGGTGAGCGAGGTGTCGGGCTATATCGGCAACTACACGGTGAAGATTCACCGGAAGCCCCGGTACGTGAAAGAGGATGTCTGCACCGGGTGCGGGGAGTGCGCCAAGGCCTGCCCGGTCTCTCTGCCCAGCGAATGGGATGAGGGCATGGTGTCAAGAAAGGCCATTTATAGGCCCTTTCCTCAGGCGGTGCCCATTACCTTTTGCATCGATAAAGACGCCTGCTGCAATTGCATGAAATGCGTGAAGGCCTGCGAAGCCAACGCCATCGATCATGACATGACCGGCGAGGACCTGGAGGTGAAGGTGGGCGCCATCATTCTGGCCACCGGCTTCGATCTCATGGACCCGAGCCCCATAAAACAGTTCGGCTATGGAAAGTACCCGAACGTGTTTACGAGCCTCGAGTTCGAACGCCTCAGCAACGCTGCGGGCCCCACGGACGGAAAGATCCTGATGCGGGATTGCGAAGGCGGTTTCTTGCGGCCACCGGGGAGCGTGGCGATCCTTCACTGCATCGGCAGCAGGGATGTCAATTACCATGAATACTGCTCCCGGGTATGCTGCATGTACGCCCTGAAATACACTCACCTCATCAAGGAAAAGGTGGGGCATGACGCAGAGGTGTACGATTTTTACATCGATCAGCGCTGCTTCGGAAAAGGCTACGAAGAATTCTTCAGACGATGCCAGGAGGAAGGCACCCGTTTCATTCGGGGGAAGGCCGCCGAAATCACCGACCAGCCCGTGTCGCCGGAGGAGTCAGGCAAACTCATGGTCATTGCCGAAGACACCCTGCTGGGAGAACGGCTCCGCTTACCCGTGGATATGGTGGTACTCTGCTCGGCCATCGAGGCGCGGAAGGACGCGGCGGCGGTGGGGCGCATCTTCGGGGTCAACCTGGGGGCCGACGGTTTTTTCCTGGAGGAACACCCGAAGCTGGGGCCCCTCAACACGGCCACGGACGGGGTTTTTCTGGCCGGTGCCTGCCAGGGGCCCAAGGACATTCCGGATGCCGTGGCCCAGGCATCGGGGGCCGCGGCCAAGGCACTCGCCCTGGTGACCCGGGGCCGGGTGGAGGTGCCCTCCACGATTTCCTGGATCGATCCGGATATCTGCGCCGGCTGCCAGACCTGTATCGGCCTGTGCCCATACAGCGCCATTGGATTTGACACCCGGCGGGGCGTTTCGGTGGTCAATCCGGCAGTCTGCAAGGGGTGCGGAAGCTGCGCCGGGGGTTGCCCGAGTGGGGCGGCTCAGGTGGCGCATTTCAATAAAAAACAGATTTTCGCGGAGTTCGACGGCATTATGGATGCCCTCGCCGCGGTGGGGATGTAAATCGGGAGGATGGCATGGAAGATTTCGAACCGAGGATCATCGCGTTTGTCTGCAACTGGTGCACCTATACCGCCGCCGACCTGGCGGGGACTTCCCGATTGCTATATCCCCAGAACGTTCGGCTCGTTCGGGTGATGTGCACCGGCATGGTGGATCCCCAGTACGTGATCAAGGCGCTGCTGGAAGGGGTGGACGGGGTTCTCGTGAGCGGGTGTCATCCCGGGGACTGCCATTACATCAACGGCAACTTCAAGGCCCGGCGGCGGATCAAGCTGCTCAAAGAGATCCTTCCCCGGTTCGGGTTCGAGAAGGAAAGGCTTCGGCTCACCTGGATCGGGGCCAGCGACGGCGTCGAGTTTGCCAGGATCATCCAAGAACTGGTCGGACAGCTTCGAATGCTGGGGCCCAACGAGGCAAGGCTCAAACAGGTTGTATAAATCTTTTCCATCTTCGTGCTCTTCGTGTTCTTCGTGGTGATCAAAAAACTGCGAATTGAACCACGAAGGACACGAAGAGCACGAAGGAAAGAGAAAACAAAATGGAGGAACCCATGACGACGACGGCCACCATCCCCTTGAGTGAGGATGGGCTTTCCGCATCGCTTCAGGCGTTTTTCCGGTTGGTGCTGAAGGCAGAAGAAATTCGCGGCCTGCTGGTACCCCTGCGCGCTTCCGGGAGCCCCATACCCATGCCGACCCTGGTGGCGAGCCCGGAAATGCTTTCCGATGCCGCTCCTCTGTCGCCGGCCTTCCCCCTCAACGCCGCACGTCTCGTGGCTCGGCTCACGCGAAAGCCCATGGGAGGCAAAATTGCCGCTTTCCTGAGGCCCTGTGAAATACGTGCCTTTATCGAACTGGTGAAGCTGAAACAGGGCCGCACCGAGGAGTTGATTCTTCTGGGCATCGACTGCATGGGGGCCGTCTCCAACCGGGATGCCGCGGCACTGGATTCGAAAAATCCGCTCAAGTTCGACGACGATTTTTGCCGCTCCATGCTCACCGGAGGCGAAGTGCTTCCAAAGGACATGACCCTGACCGCCACCTGCCGGGCATGTGAGTATCCGCTTCCGGAGAAGGCGGACCTTATCGTTCAGCTGCTGGGAGCAAACCTGCAAAGGGGGCTTCCGGTGACGGCCAGCTCGGAGGTCGGTGAAGCGCTTTTACGTGAAATGAATCTCCCA
>JBECKW010000238.1:0-8266 GCA_040235505.1 Desulfobacterales bacterium | reverse complement strand
GGCCCTGGTATTCCTGCTTGCTGTCGGGCTGCCATTACAGGCGGTGGCCGCAGACGACCTGGACACTCTGAAAGAGCAGGTCAAGGTATTACAGGAAAAAATCGAAAAACTGGAAAAGAAGAGCGACTGGGCCCAGGACGACATCGACGATCTGAGTGGCCGCGTCGATGCGACCGAAATGCATACCACCACCGACAAGATCTCCTTCGGCATCGAATTCCGATCCCGGGCCGACAGCATCCATTACGACAATATTCAGGCAGCGCCGGCCCAGATGGTGGGGGCCTTTTTTACGCCGGCGGATATGGGCGGATTCAACGGCGCCACCCTGTCCCAGATGCAGCAGGCTATGGGGCAGATGGTTATGTACGGCATGGTTCCCCCGACCGAGTCTTACGACGCCGATAACGACGTCATCTACACCAACAAGTTCAGGCTGGATATGAAAGCTGTCGTGAATTCCCACCTCCGGTTCAACGGCCGCCTGGCGCTTTACAAGGTTTACGGGGATAACACGGGCGTCAAGTTCAACCAGGGAAGCATGGGGGATATCTCCTTCGACGGCAACTCCACCAGCCTTCCCCACGGAAACGCCCTTCAACTGGAACGGGGCTATTTCGTGCTGAGCAATGAATTCGGAAAGGTGCCGGTGGGTTTCTCCTTCGGCCGCCGGCCCTCCACGGACGGTCCTCCCCTGGAGTACGGCGATTACGGCATGGTGGGCGGGTCCCCCCTGGCTGGCCTCATCAACTGGCAGTTCGACGGGGCTTCCCTAAACTTCGGTCTCGAACAGGTCACCGGTATCCCGGGTGCGTCCTTCAAGATCTGTTACGGCGTTGGTTATGAGTCCGACTGGGGAAATTCCACATCCCTCAACTACATGCGGTCGCAAATGAAAGATGTTCACATGCTGGGCTTTATTGCGGATCTCTACGACAACGGGAATACGAGTCTGATGGCCAATTACGCCCATGCATGGGACATCACGGATGGATTCGCAGGCCTGACCGTGATGCCGTTCATTGTCGCGAAGGAAGACCAGAATATGGATGGCGTGCCGGAATATTACTTCTCCCAGAACAGCGGCGGCTTCATTACCCGGTTCGAGCCCCTGACCAATATCGGCGACTGGGATGCGCTTTCTCTGCTGCTCCGGACCAACCTCGAAAACCGTACGGGAGCAGATATCGACCTGTTCGTTTCCGGAACATGGAGCGCCACCGATCCGACGGCTGTATCGAAGATTGCCTTTTATGAAATCATGGGCATGGGGCTTCTCAGCTCCAACGGGGATCTGAAGGCGCATGACGGCTACGGTATTTACGCAGGTGCCGTATTCCCCATGCCCGGGGAGGGTCGTCTCGGGGTGGAATACAATCACGGTTCCAAGTACTGGTTCCCCTTCACCGGCGCCGAGGACTCCCTCATCGGCAGCAAAGTGGCCGCCCGGGGTGATGTGTACGAGGCGTATTACATCAAGCCGTTTTTCGATGGCAACTTTTTCGTCAAGCTGGGAGCCCAGCTTTATGACTACGCCTATACCGGCAGCGGCAGTCCGCTGGGGGAACCGGTGAAAATCAGCGAGGTCACGGCCCTCGATGCCATCAACCCGATCATCGACAAGGTCTCAAATTATTATCTGTCGGGCACGTTCAGGTTCTAGTAGGTGGGGGGCGGCCGCTTCGAGCCGGATGCCTTACCGCACCGGCCTGAAGCGAACCGATCCAACATTGCGAGCATCGGCATGGTGAACAAAGGTTTCGAAAACATCGGGGGGTACCATGACATGAAAAAGGTGGCGGTGGTGATCCGGGACAGGGAGCAGCAGTATGAGGGCCTTCGGACCAGCGTCGGCGCGCTTCTCGATGGAGCAAAGGTTTCCATGGTGGTGCTGAACCACGAAATTGAAAATATGGATGAAGCCTTCCGGGACAATATGGCGTTTCTCGACGAAATGGGGGGCAAGAGAATTTCCAACAATATGGCAAATGCCGAAAAATACGAATTCGAGCATGCAACCCTTCGGGAGATTGCCCGAAAGCTGAAGACGGTTGATCTAATCATCCCATTTTAAGGAAAACACCATGCGTGTGCTGCACATATTGAAAAACGACCCCGATGAAAACGTGGAGAAGTTAATCGATGGGCTTTCCGAAGACTGTGAGGCCACGGTCATGCCCCTTTTCAACTGCGAGGTCGACTGGCTGCGTCTGGTGGATGACATTTACGCACACGATCAGGTGATTTGCTGGTGGTGAACGGAAAGAGGTGCTTCATGGTGGAAACACTGGGCATGCTGGTGGCGACGGACAGGCACCTGGATTATGTCCGGAAGTTGACCGATGCTGCCATAACCCGGAAGAAGAAAGTTGAAATATTTTTTACCGGAAGAGGCGTTTTGCTCACCCAGCACCCTGATTTCGAAAAGCTGACGGGAAAGGCACGGCTGTCGGTATGCGATGTCAGCTTCCGGGAACTGGGACTTTCGGGACCTGTGCCGGGGGTCGGCTTCAGCGATTTCGTGACCCAGGCAAGGAACGCGGAGATGATCGACCACTGTGACCGCTATGTGGTTTTTTAAGAATATAAAATCAACCTTATGAATTATTAACAAGCCGTTGGCTTAGGGAGGAAAAATGGAAAAAAGTAAAAAGATAATCGGTCTCATTCTGGCGCTGGCTTTTTTAGGATCGTTTGTGGGCATTGCATTGGCGACCGATCCGTTTACCGGGAACGGAAACGAACGAAAAGGAAAATACCTTTACCGGAAAGATTGCCGAAGCTGCCATGACGGGAGCGGAGCGGCGGAACTTTCCCCGAGCTCGAAAACGCAAGCCCAGTGGGAACGGGCGTTTGGACGTTACGAGAGGCTGGATTGCGTCAAGGAATGGGATAAACACGAGCATGTGGATTTGAATGACATTTATTCGTATCTCCATGGACATGCTTACGATTCGCCGACGCCGGCCACCTGTGAATAATCAAGGAGAGCGGGCATGTGCCTGTGACGGCGCATGCCTGCATTCTGGTGATTGAGATGTTGAAAGCAGTTTCTGAGGATATTGAACGCCCCCAGGTGAATGGACATGAACCGGCAGGCGCCATTTTAAGCACTGCGGGCCCGAATATGTCGGCGGCGGCTTCAGTGAAGAATGTGCTTTTCTTCCTTTCACTGGTCTTTCGATATCCCCGGGAGGCTGTCTATGCAGAACTCGGGCGCCTGCTGCCGGTATTCGAGGATTTCTTCGATGCTTACGCCGGCAATGTTCCCGTACTTCCCGAAATGGAAGAACTCCAGGCGGAGTATATTCGGCTGTTTGTGAACAACCGCGGCAGCGTAGCGGCGGTCCCCTATGCATCCTGTCACCTCGACGGCGGAATTCTGATGGGCGAATCCTACCACAGGCTGCGTATGATCATGTCAGAAACGGGATTCGTGCTGGATGAATCCACCGGTGAACTGGAAGACCACCTGGCGATTCTCCTGGAATTTGCTTCGATGCTTGCGGGCCGCTTGATCGATGCGTCGGTTTCGCGGGGGGTACCGTTGGATGAAATTTCGGATGCCCTCGGTGAAGTGACGTTCGGGTTCCTGCGGCCCATGATGAAACCGATTCTGGAAGGTATCTCAGGCGGCACGACGACTGACTTTTATGCCGCGTCGGTCCGGGCGCTGTATAATTTCATGGCGGATGCCGAGGTGATTTATACCCAGATTTTCAGTGTGCCGGTATCGGCGGCCATTAAAACAGGAGTGAAGAAATGAAATCTAAGGACATGAGCAGGCGTAAATTTCTGGCGCTGAGCACCGGTGCGATTGCAGGCACGATCTTCTGCCCGAACCTTGCCTTTCTGAAGGCGGCGGAGCCGCAGGGCATGAAGTACGCCATCCTGCCTGAAGGAAAGCGGGAAGTGATTGCCAGCAACTGCGCCATGTGCGTGAACAAATGCGGCATCCTCTGCGAAGTGGTGAACGGAAAACTCCACAAGATCAATCCGAACAAGAAGCATATTAAAAGCCGCGGAATGCTCTGCGCCAAGGGCAATGCCGGAGCGGCGGTTCCCTATGACCCGAACCGCCTGAAAACGCCGCTTTTGAGGACCGGAAAGCGCGGGAAAGGCCAGTGGAAGGAAATCTCCTGGGACGAAGCATATAAGTACGTGGCTAAAAACCTTTCGGACCTCAAGGAGAAGTACAAAAATCGATCGTCGGTGGCCTTCGCCTCCACCGAGGGATTCCAGGAGGAATTTTTTTACTACCTGGTTAACAGTTTCGGCTCACTGAATACCGTCCGGCATCCTACCCTCTGCCTGTCGTCCAATATCCAGGGCTGGTCATCGGTGTACGGCGTGTTTCCGGATGCGGACCTGAAGAACGCGGAGTACGTGATTATGCTCGGGTCCGACCGGGCCCAGGCGCTGATTACGCCGGATTCCGTCGATTTTCAGAGATACAAGCCCAAGGGACAGAAGCTCATCGTTCTGGACCCCAGGTTCACCGCCACCGCAGCCAAGGCGGACCGGTGGTATCCCGTCAAGCCCCGGACCGACCAGGGTTTTGTCCTGGCCATGATGAACGTAATCATCTCCGAAAACCTCTACGACAAGGAGTTTGTGGAAACTTACACCCACGGTTTCGATGAGCTGGCGGAGATGGTTAAGGAGTACACCCCCGAATGGGCGGAGGGAAAATGTGAGATCCCGGCCGATGACATCCGGCAGATTGCAAGGGAGTTTGCATTTCACGCGCCCCGGAGCGTCATCTATCCTGGACGGCGAAGCTCCTTTTACACCCATGAAGTCTATGTGCGTCAGACATTCGCCATTCTGTCGGCAATTTGCGGATGCTGGGACGTGCCGGGGGGGATTGTGCCCAAGTCCTCCATAAATCTCAACAGCCACAACGTCATGTTCCCGTTTTTTATGGACGCCCAGGACCGGGTGGACAAGGTCGCCACGGGCCTTATCAAGGACGTGGTGCCGGACGCTGTTCAGTGCCCCATGGTGGGCACCGGCCTGCCCACGGACTCCTGCGCGTTCCTGAGTGAAAAGGATGGTAGTTGGATCTCCTTCCGGGAGGCGGTGCTCCAGGACAACCCTTACCCGGTTCGGGGATTTGTTTGCTTTAAGCAGAATCCGGTGCAGGGGGTGGTAAACACCCAAAAGACTTTGAAAATGCTCGATAAAATGGAGTTCATCTGTGTCATCGACACCCAGATGTCGGATACCGCCTGGTATGCGGATATCGTCCTGCCCCATGCCACTTATCTCGAACGGTGGGACCCGGCCCACAGTCTCAGCGGCATCTGGCCCATTATCTCATTCCGTCAGCCGGTCATCGAGCCCATGTTCAAATCCAAAAGCATGTTCGAGATCGCCGGCGGCATCATCCGCGAAATGCTCAAGATTCCGTCCCTGTGGAACGACATCGACCCCGCAGACCTGGAGTCGTTTAATAAGAATATCGTTGAGGATATTCTGGATAAGCCGGTTCAGGAATTCATCAAACACCAGGTATCTAAACATCCCGGAGCCTGGGAGGAATTGCTGAAGGAAGGGTTTTTCACCACCGACGGGGGGAAGGCCCGGTACGGCAGCACCCGGAATTCGGAGTACCGGTTCAAGACCAAGACTGGAAAGATCGAGCTGTTCAACGAACGTTACAAGGATAAGGGCCTGTACCCGCTTCCCAAATTCTGCGAGCCGGAGTACCGGCCCAAGGAGAACGAATACCGCTTCCTGGTGGGGAGAACTGCCTGGAATACCCACTCCAGCACCCAGAACAATCCGTATCTGTGGGAAATCCAGAAGGAAAATACAGTCTGGATCAATGTCGGGGAGGCCGCCAAACTGGGCATCGCGGGCGGCGACCGGGTCCGTGTCAAGAGCAAGATTGGTGAGCAGACCCTTCGGGCGTACGTCACGGAAAAAATCCGGCCGGACTGCGTGTTCTACGTCAACGGATGGAACCGGAAATCTCCGATGCTCTCCAGGGTGTACGGCCACGGCGCTTCCGAATCGGAGATCCTCGATGATGTCATCGATTCAATTTCCGGCAGCGTCTGTATGCATGAAACTTTCGTCACGCTGCAAAAGGTGTGAAAGGTGAGGTTGACATGAAAAAAAGATACGCCATTGTATTCGACACTCGGAAGTGTCTCAACTGCAAGGCCTGCACCGTGGCCTGTAAAATAGAAAACGGCGTTCCGGTGGGAGACGATACATACCGGCTCTGGGTTACCGAAATGCCCCTGCAGGGGACCTATCCCAGACTGCACCAGGTGTTTCAACCGTCCCAGTGCCAGCATTGTGAAAACGCCCCCTGCCAGAAGGTGTGCCCAACGAAAGCCACCCACACCACCCCCGAAGGGGTGGTTATCGTGGATTACAAAAAGTGCATCCTCTGCAAGGCCTGCATGGCCGCCTGCCCATACGATGCCCGGTTCGTGAGCGAGCATCACGGGTCGGTGGAAAAGTGCACGATGTGTATGCACCGGCTGGAGGAGGGAAGGGAGCCCGCCTGCGTGGAGACATGCCCCTCCCGCGTGAGGGAATTCGGGGATCTGAACGATCCCGACAGCGCGGTGTCCCGGCTTCTGGCTTCACGACAGTACTACCGTCTCAAGTCCGAAAAAAATACCCGGCCGAGACTTTATTATCTTATATAGGAGGCGATGATGGCCATGAATATGGAAAATATACGTTCACTTGTCCGAACCAACCGCGATGTTCCGGCCATACCCTATATCGCCGTCGGCGTGGTGCTGCTGGCAATCGGTCTTCCGGCAGCGGCCTGGGTTTTTATCAAGGGCCACGAAACGGTGTACGGCGTCACCCGGCAGGTGCCCTGGGGACTTCTGATATCCACCTATGCCTATTTCGCCATCACGTCCACCGGGCTGGCGTTTATCGGCGGGCTCGGGCATGCTTTCGGGATGAGAGAGTTTGTCGGCATGAGCCGGCGCATCGTGCTGCTGGCGTTTATCGTGCTGCTGGCGGGATTTACCCAGATCGGGATGGAACTGGGGCATCCTTTTCGGTTGATGTACCTGATGGTGCTGTCCCCCAACTTCAGCGCCCCGATCGTCTGGATGGGACTTTTCTACACGGTTGAGCTGGTGATTCTGGCAGTGGAACTGCTGCTGGTATTCAACCCCTCGGGGACCAGCCATAAGCTGGCCGCCGTTGTCGGGTTCCTGGCGCTTCTGGTGGGAGTGGTGGCCGCCAGCAACCTTGGCTTCGTGTTCGGGTCCCTGACCGCCCGTCCCTTTTATCACGGCATCTATTTTCCGGCATTTCTGGTGGCTTCCGGCATCGCCGGGGGCTCGGCCCTGCTGCTGGTGATCTACAACATCGTTTACAGGCTTCATGTCCCCGGTGCTTACCACAGGGCGATGACCACCCTCGGCAGGCTCATGGGGATCTGCATCGCTGTCATGGTTTTTCTGCTAGCCTGGAAGGTGGCTACCTCCCTGTACACATCGCCACAGGGTGCAACCGAGGCCCTGGTTGCCCTAACGGGAGGCCCCCTTGCCGTCAACTTCTGGGTTGGTGAGATCCTGCTTGCCCTTGTGGTGCCGATGGCCCTGCTGGTTTTCGGCGGGTTCTGGAACATGAAGACCATGGGCATGGCCGGTCTGGTATTTCTGGTGGGCATGTTTTTCACCCGCTTCGATTTTATTATCGCCGGCCAGCTGTCCCCCATGCGGGAGGGCCTGGCGGGCTCCGGCGTCGAAACCGTCAACGGTCTCATGCAATACACACCAGCCGCAGGTGAATGGATGATTTTTGCCTTGGGGCTCGGCCTGTTCTTTTTTCTGTATTTCATGTCCGAGCGGTATCTGATTTTGGAGGACGCGTCTCATTGAAAACAGGGTTCCGGCAGGAAATCAACAGCCCCGCCGGTTGCGCCTTTTTACAAATGATTACCAGAACCACCCGTTTCGGCGGGTGGTTCTGTTTTTTGACCCACCACATCAATTCGCTCCCACACGGGAAGGGTCGCTCCAAAATGAATCGCAGTATTTTTTGATCCGACGTCGGCGGCGCTAAGGTCTGGATGTGAAACAAAAATTGTGATATTCGGACGAAGAATACGAAACGGCGAGTGCCTGAAGTTGAAACGACGAGTTCATAGAGTGCCTTGAGTTAATGTATTCTGAATTTTCATAAAAAGTGGAGTGAAACGACGCCTCAACTCAAGGCGCTCAAGTGCATCTATGAACTCAAGGCAATGTTTTTAGGGAGGCTTTATGCAGGAACCATC
>JBECKW010000224.1:0-6267 GCA_040235505.1 Desulfobacterales bacterium | reverse complement strand
GATTTAAAATATATATGGACTAAAGCTAAAGCTTCAGTGAACAT
This sequence comes from Desulfobacterales bacterium, assembly GCA_040235505.1. GTDB lineage: Bacteria > Desulfobacterota > Desulfobacteria > Desulfobacterales > JAFDDL01 > JBECKW01. The sequence goes on along the minus strand of JBECKW010000224.1, from coordinate 6,223 downwards.
TCCTTATTTCGAAGATGTAGACATTAAATACAATCCATTTACCGCTAGCATAGGTTTCAAGTCTTACTTTTAGACCGAGGTCTGCTATTGGTCTGAAAGGTATAATCAAAGTAAGAGAAATTATATATTGGTCTTTAAAAGAGAGGTCCGTATATTAAAATTCAACCTTTTTATACTGAGCGTCATAAATAATTGCGCACTTGGTTTGTTTAAGCCCTTGTTTGGCGGGCATCGGCAAAATTTCGTGTGATTATTTTATTGACGCTGTGTATAATAGTACCCTTCAACCGAAAGAAAATTTTTTAGTTGTATTTTCATATACAAAATAGTACTTTTTTTGTGCCTTTGTGCCTTTGTGCCTTTGTGCATTTGTGCCTTTGTGCCTTTGTGCCTTTGTGCCTTTGTGCCTTTGTGCCTTCTATCCCATAAACACCACCAGATTATCTTTCCGGGCATTGACATGCTGAAAAATGACCCGGATGCAATCCTCGGGCTTCAGCTTGACACCTCCCGGGAGGGGCATGAGGCATTCGATCATGTAGGCTGGAAGAAGGATTTGATATCCGTCTTTTCGTTTGGAAAGCACAACGGCCTCCTCTTTTTGGCCGATCAGTGATTCCAGATACTTCAACAACCAGAAACGGTTTCTTGAATACTGCAACTTCGGCACATACTTCATGGGATGCTCAAGCTTCAGGAGGAGCGTTGAGATCTCTTCTTCAGAATAGGGGGATTCCAATCCCAGAACTGCCCGGATCTGCCGCTGGGTGATCAGATCGTAATACTTGCGAATCGGTGAGGTGGCAGTGACATAGGCGCTCAGACCAAGGCCGTCATGCCGCTGGCCTTTTGTACCGAGGACGAAACGGCTCAAGAGCTTTCGCTGCATCCAGTTCTGGAAAAGCGAATCGCTTTCTCCCTGGTAGAGGCGTTGCTTTGGTCCGGGTTGGGATCTGAATACCGCAGGCATGCCGTGCGTATTCAGGAATTCGGCCATGACCGAATTCGCAAGAATCATGATTTCGGAAATCAGCAGTCTGGCAGGGCTCTCACGGTCGGTCCGGAAGACATTCGGTGTTCCGTTTTCCTCAATCTGAACGATGACTTCCGGCAGAGAGATATGGATGGCTCCTTCATCCAGCCTTCTCCGGCGAAGCAGCCGGGCAACCGCATGGAGAAGGGATATCTCCGGATCGGAATCGACAAGGAGATCTGCTTCGGGATACGAGAGCTGCCGGTCCACCGCGATGAGGCTTGGGAAAATATCCGAATCGATAACTTTTCCGGCGGGGGTGATTTTGATCATGACGCTGATGGCCGCCCGCTTCCGTTCGGCTATCAGGCTGCAGGCATCCTCGGAGAGTGCGGGGGGGATCATCGGGATTCGTTTATCCGGCATGTAGATCGAGCTGGCCCGCGAAAGGGCTTCCCGGTCTAAGACATCGCCTTTCCGGATATGTTCAGCGACGTCCGAAATGTGAATTCCCAGAAGATAATGGTCCCCTTTGTCTTCGATATTGAGGGCGTCATCGAAATCAAGAGTGGAACTGCCGTCGATGGTCAAAAGATGCAGATTCGACAAGTCCTTTCGACCGTGTGAAGTGTCCTCGAGGGGTGTCTCCTGACTCAACCGGGCGGCATATAAAAGAACTTCTTCCGGAAAATCCACCGGAACACTGTGAAAAAGCAGGTCAAGGTTTTCGTGGATGTTCCAAACACCTGCTTTCACGAGGATTTGGAAAATAACTTCCGGATCTCTGATTCCCGCATCCGATAAGACCGATTTCGCAACGGTATGCGATTCCGAATCTTTCCCGAAAAGGTAGTACGACTTGAGAATATCGACAACCTCCGTGTGATCATCTGGAAGGGGAGGCGAGATAGGGGCCTCCGGAGAGGAAAGAACGGTTTTCAGCCAGGCGGCGCCGGTCGATATCAGACGTTTTTTCTTTTCTTCTTTTTCGGCCCTGGCGATCGCCTGGTGGGTCTGCTCTTCCGTATAAGGGAAAAAGGCCTCCGTGCTGAATTTGAAGTAGAAACGATTCTTGAAAAAAGCCCTCACCACAGCCGATTCGTGGTCGGCATCCTGGAATTCCGGAAATACAAACGCGGTCATGGTGGCCAGGTCGATCCATTGCTGCTCGGTATTCAAGACTTCCCAGAGGGAAGGGATATCCACCTGATCCATCAGGGTGTTTCTTCTTAGGGCGGTTTCTTTGAGGATCTGAATCAGAGCCTCCCTGCCCATGGCCAGGTTGAGAGGCATGCCGGAGGCGTGGCTCAGCCGCTGAGGAGAAAGTGTAACCTCACGGGCGTTTTCGGAAAGCAGTCGAAGCCGCTGGCTTTTTATATCCAGAACGACGGCGCATAAAATCTTCTGCCGGTCGATATACTCTACAATATTTCCTGTCTGCATGGTCCGCCAACATAGCAACGAGACTGGAAAAAGTCAATTGAATGAACCTATTGAAACAAGCTCGAATGAATTGGTTGAAAAGGAAAATCAGGATTGGGGATAATCGAGTTCCAGGGCATCGGCAAGCTTCTGGGCTGCCAGTCGACAGGAAAACCTCTGGCTGGCTTTGAATCTCAATCCCATGCCCTGGGAGGTGACCCAGATCACTTCTGCGCTGAGATTTAAAGGGAATTCGAAATTCAGGACCTGAAAGCTCAAATTGATTTCACTGCCGGGGGGGAAGAAGTGAGGCGTGATTAAAAATGCGCCGCCGGGGCTCAAGTTTCCGATAATGCCGGTTTCGAAACGCTTACCACATGACACCCGTGTTTTAATGAATTGATGTTTGCGATGTCTGTGTCTTTTTTCGTTTTGGAGGGCATGTTCCAACACCTGCAGCATGTTCCGTTTTTCGGCCACCGTCAACTCATCGATGATGTCAGCGAACTCGCTGTCAGTGTCGAACGGCGCCCCCCGAATATGGAGGATGTTCAGATCGTTGGTGTCCCCGGTAACACTCAAGAACGTACCTCCTTTCAAGCAGAATGTTAACTTGATTTTTACATTAGGAAAAAAATATGCTTAATAGGGTTAAAACCCTATTTTACAGGAAATAATTACCCATTTTGTCCCGACTGTTCTTTATGAATTTTGTTTACACGTCTTTGAAACACAGCTCGACAAGGATATCTCCCATGTCGGTTTTAATGGGGATCCCCAGCACGGAGCATTCGGGGAGGTGGGGAATGGTATGCTTTTCGCCTACGAGTACCTGATCCAGGGCGGTTTTCAAAGCCAGACCATTCTGTTCATAGAGTTGTGTCGCCATGCCGGAAATCATGTTGGTGATTTCGCCCACGGCATCCTTGACATCGTCATCGACTTCCGTGATGGTTTCGCCGAACATTTTTGAGACGATCAATAAAATGCAGTTCCTGGAGAACGTGACGGCACCGGTGCCGGTATGGTTTCCTTTCAGGGTAACAAGGCCGGATATGACCCCGGTACCTTCCAGATTGCTTTTAACGAAAGGTTTCTGCACATCTGTTGTGATGTTTGCCACCTTGGACAGGATGTCCACTGTGGCGGATAGAAAAGGGTTTACCAAGCCAACGTCCATTTCCGTTCCCCTGCTTTGATTGAAAGCCTGTTTCGCAGTGCATTTTAGGTGCGATCCGGCAGCGTTGTCAACTCTTCATAAACAGATAGGCGCTCAATGTCCAGTGAGGTGGGATTTCAACCGTTCGGAACAGCGGACTACGGCTTCAAGATCAATACCGGTATTTATATTCATTTGAGCCAGCATGGAAAGCGTTTTTTCCGTGGAGATGTTCCCGGGCGCACCCGGTATAAAGGGGCACCCTCCCATACCCGAAAGTGCCGTGTCAAAGTGGAGAACACCGCATTCAATGGCGGCGCGGACGTTGGAAAGCCCCAATCCACGGGTGTCATGGAGGTGAAGTGCAACAGGGGTGTCGCCGGATATGGGAAGGAGGTCTTTCAGGAGCGAGGTAACGGAAGCCGGTGTGGCCATCCCGGTGGTATCTGCAAGTACCAGCATATTCGGTTTCATGGAGAGAAACTTCCGGGACGTGGCTACCACAAAGGCGGGATCAATGCGGCCCTCATACACGCAGCCGAAAGCACACTGGATGCTTGCCCTGACGTGAAGGCCGTGTTTCACTGCATCGCCCGCCATCCGGATCGCCTCTGCAATGGCGTTATCCCTGGAAATGCCCGTATTTTTCCGGCTGTGCGTGTTGCTGGCAGAGACCGATATCTCCAGGGAGGCGGCACCGGATCCAACGGCCCGATCAAAGCCTGCACGGTTCAGGACCAGGTAATTGTAAGTGACACCGGGGATTGGTTCAAGGAGACCCGGCAAACGGTCTGTATCTGCCATTTGCGGGACGCGCCTAGGACTGACGAAAGACCCCACCTGGATCATTTTAAACCCCGCGGCGGAAAGTCCGGATATAATGTCGATTTTGAGGGGCGTCGGGATAATTTTTTTTTCGGATTGGAAGCCATCCCGGGGGCCTACTTCGATTAGGGTGACGGTCTCGGGCAATGGCGGCCCGGGGTTCTCGGCCGTGATTTTATTTTTTTCTGTGCACATTTTCAATACGGTGATCAACCGATATCATCAAACCCCGATACCAGAACTTCCCTCGGTTTTGCCCCGTCGGCTGGGCCGACGACGCCTTCTTTCTCCATGATTTCAATGATACGCGCCGCACGGTTGTAACCGATGCGAAGATGTCGTTGAATCATGGAGATCGATGCCTGGCGGGTTTTGGAAACCAGTTGAACGGCTTCGTCATATTTTTCGTCGTATTCCATCTCCCCGTCGGCCTCCGCTTCCTGTTTTTGCGCCATGGTAACCTCCGCATCGTATTCGGGAGAGCCCTGGGCTTTCAGAAACTCAATGACGCGGGCAATTTCCGATTCTGAAATATAGGCCCCGTGGATTCGCTGGAGTCTTGCGGTTCCCGGCGGGAGAAACAGCATATCACCCATGCCCAGCAGGCTTTCAGCGCCGTTGGCATCGATGATGGTGCGTGAATCTGTTTTCGAAGATACCTGGAAGCTCAGGCGCGTAGGGAAATTAGCCTTGATGATACCGGTCAGCACATCCACCGACGGACGCTGGGTGGCCAGGATCAGATGGATGCCGGCCGCCCTGGCCATCTGGGCAAGTCGCGTGAGGGCCACTTCAACATCCCGGGAGGCGACCATCATGAGATCCGCAAGCTCATCGATGATCACCACGATGTACGGAAGTTTTTCGGGAGGTGTTTCCCCGGAGGCGGTGCCGGACTTCAGTTCTTTTTCGATCTTCAGGTTGTACTGGTCGATATTCCGGGTTTTTTTATCCGCCAGAAGTTCGTAACGTTTTTCCATTTCCTTGACTGCCCAGAAAAGGGCGTTGGTCGCCTTTTTCACGTCGGTCACGACCGGGGTGATCAGGTAGGGAATGCCGTCGTATATGGAAAGTTCGATACGTTTTGGATCGACCATGATCATCTTGACCTGGTCGGGTGAGGCCTTGAAAAGAAAGCTGCAGATCATGGTGTTCAGGGCGACGCTTTTGCCGGAACCCGTGGCGCCTGCAATCAGAAGGTGAGGCATCTTGTCCAGTTGCGCCACCACGGAATTCCCCACGATATCCTTTCCGAGGCAGAGGGTCAGGGGCGATTTCGATTTGCTGAAGGCGCCGGAGACGACGATATCTTTGAAGCGGACCGTCAGTCTGTTTTCGTTCGGGATTTCAATGCCGATGACCGCTTTCCCGGGAATGGGGGCGACGATTCGAATGCTCATGGCCCGAAGCGCAAGGGCCAGATCATCGGTCAGATTGACGATGCGGTTTATTTTGATACCCGGGGCCGGTTCGTATTCAAAAGTCGTGATGACCGGGCCGGGAGTGACCGCCACCACTTTTCCCATGACACCGAAATCTTCCAGTTTTTTCTCCAGCAGCTTTGACTGCATGCGAAGGTTGTCGTCATCCGCCTTGATAACCGGGTCGTCGGAATCGTCAAGAAATTTAATGGACGGGGGATTGAAGCCGCTGTCCGTTTTCATGAAATCAAACACTTCCTGCCGGGCCATGGGGGCCTTGGGCGCCTGTTTGATGTCCGGGGTTTTGATCTCTACCTTCGGGGCCGGCATTGCGGCCTCTTTTACGGCTTTGATGCGTTTCTGGGTTTTTCTCCGGCGCCGTTCACGGAATTTCAGAACGGTGGTCGTGAGACGTTCCCCGAC
>JBECKW010000184.1:0-2947 GCA_040235505.1 Desulfobacterales bacterium | reverse complement strand
ATCCGGTTCCGCTTCACCTTCAGAAATGCTTCGCGCATCTGAACTATAAGCCCGGTGATTTCCCGGAATCAGAACGCGCCGCCAATGAAACCGTCGCACTGCCGATTTACCCGGAACTCAGCGAGGATCAGCTCGCCTACGTGGTGGAAAAGATTAAGGACTTTTTCAATTAGGGAGCCTCTTTTTATGAATCATGTTTTCTTCGTGCTCTTCATGTCCTTCGTGGTTAAACTTCGTTGTTGAACTGATAACGATAAGACTACACCGAAGAACACCACGGCGACGGGATAAACCCAGAACACGAAGAAAACATGGGATGAAATGATAAATCATCCTTTGGCATTAAGCCTCTCGAACGATGCCGCCCTAAACGCCTCTTCGGCTTCTCGTTCGATTTCTCCGGCCCGATCCGTATAGCGGGGCGAGTAGTGAAACAGGGTGTATTGCTTTACGCCGCAGAGGCCTGCAATGCGGCCGGCGTCCCGGGCCGTGAGGTGGCGTTTTTCGTCGGCGGCCTGCCGGTCGGCTTCCAGGAAGGCGGCCTCCACGAAGAGTTGGTCTGCGTTTTCGGCAAAGGGAATAACCTTTTCAAGGTTTTCGGGGCTGCCGGCCAGGTCGGTCAGGTAGACAATTTTCTGTCCCTCCGATATCCGGGCGATTTTCCCGGCCAGCTCTCCGAGCACAAAGCGCTTTGTTTTATTCTTTTCGCCCATGCCGGCCACGACGAACCCGGACTTCGGGTCCCTTTCGCAATAGAGCGCCTGCTTGAATTCCCTTATCCAGGGACCGACGGGAAGCTCCATTCCGGACAGTGCCTCCTTGATGATGTTGACGTGAAAACGCTCTTCAAGACAAAATCCTAGGCAATCGGTTTTATGATCCAGAACGACGGCGGAAACTTTCAGAGAGGGTTCTGTCAGAAGCGTGCCGGAAAAGGGGGTCTCTTCGGCGGGCGATGAAGCGGAAAAAGCATCCCGGCACCGGTATTCCCTAAACATTAATTTGTCTTTCCGGACTTCGGCGGCGTGAAGCGAAAAGGGGGCTGCATAGTGCCCTACGAGGTTCCAGGTGTAGCCGGCCAGTTTTCCCTCGATGTTTTTCAGAAACCCTTCCGGGCCATACAGATGAAGATCTTTCCCCCGGCCGAGAAATAGCCGAAGCAGCCGGTCGAATCCCGCAAAATGATCCATGTGTGTGTGGGAAACAAATGCGTGGGTGATCTTGAGGATATCTCTCGCCGGGAGTGCATGAATATCTCCCAGGTCGAACAGAAGTGATCTGTTTTCAAATAAGAAGGGGATAAACACCCCCGGATCATCATATGGACTGTTGATGAGTCGGGGATGAAAAGAGGGGCGCATCAGACCGGAAGAATTTTGGTTACCTGCTTGTGAATGCAGTAATAGATTTCCTCATCGGAGCCATAGATGTCGACCGTGTCCTTATGATTGATGACTTTTTCCAATACGAACGCCGTAACAAACAGACTGACAATGTTCGGATTCGAAATGAGATTCCGGACCGGTGCAATCTGATAATCGATGTCAAAGTCCTCAGCGCGTCCCAGTTGCTCGATACATTTATGGATCTGTTCTTCCAATGACCGTTTGTTATGGGTTTCCACCAGTTCGTTTTCCACCAGTTTCATGGCGATGTTGTTGCTGAGTGTGTCGATATTGTCCTGGGCGCTGTCGATGGCACGACGTCGGGCATATTCTTTGGATGATTCGATTTTGGAAAGGATGCTTGCTTCCCGTGTACTTGGCCGAAAAACCTTTCCCATGGTAATCTGCCCTTTCTAGTAAAAGTTCAAGTAGGTTACATGTCAAAGAGAGGGGTTCCCCCCTCGGTCGAGTCAGGAAATTAACTCGAATGGTATTGAAATGCAAGGGAAATTTGAGATAATGATTAACTTCGGCTGAAGCCGGAAGGATTAAGGACGAAAGCTGTCAGCAAACAGCCGCCAGCTTTCAGCTAAAGGCGTTTGAGTACAACTTATCAGGCTGACAGAGGATCGCTGACAGCCCCATCCGCGAACCTTTTTTACGGATGGCAAGGGAGAGTAATCAAAATGAATTCGCTTCAACAAACATTTACAGGCGCTACGCGATATGTGCTGGATGATGAGCTGGCCAAGATCGTCAATATTTCCATGGCGCTCGAGATGCCCCTCCTGTTGAAAGGGGAACCCGGGACCGGGAAAACCATGCTGGCCCATGCCATCGCCGAGAGCCTCGGAATGCCGCTGGTGGTGCTCAACGTGAAATCGAGCATGAAGCTGGTGGAGGCGCTCTACCAGTATGACACCCTGACCCGGCTCAATGACAGCCGGTTCGGCGATTCCACGCGGGATGTCAGCGACATCGAAGCCTATATCCGCATGGGAAAAATCGGATCCGCGTTTGTCGCAGAACGGCGGACCGTGCTCCTGATCGACGAGATCGACAAAGCGGATACGGATTTCCAGGACGATATGCTGGACGTTCTGGATCAGATGCAGTTCGACATCATCGAAATCGATAAAACCGTCCAGGCCAGGCATCGGCCGGTGATCATCATCACCTCCAATGCCAAAAAAGACCTGTCGGACCCCTTCCTGGGCCGCTGTAATTTCCATCACATTGCCTTCCCAGACCCGAAAATGATGCGAAACATCGTCCGGGTCCATTTCCCGGAAATCGATCAGGAACTCCTGGCCCAGGCGGTCTCGACCTTTTACATGCTCCGGGACCTCGGCGATATCGAGAAAAAACCCGCCACCCGGGAACTTCTCAACTGGCTCCGCGCCCTCCAGGCCGACCCCGATTTCAAACCCGCCCATTTGAAAGACGGCAAGTTCCCGTACCTGGGGGTGCTGTTTAAGAAGAGCGGGGATTATCAGAGGGCGACGAGGGGGTGAACGGCCAAGTATGAAGGATGAAAGACGAGTGCCTAGAGTGCCTAAAGT
>JBECKW010000176.1:0-14177 GCA_040235505.1 Desulfobacterales bacterium | reverse complement strand
TATGAAATACATCCTGCAATCCCATGATTCCAATTACCTCGATTTTATCCGTCCAGTCCAGGGAAATAATCCACATGGGAAGCGCCCGGATCGTATAGTGGGAAAGCACCATGAGCGACGATGCCGCCCTATTGTATATCTATGTTATTGATAATGCCTGTTCGAATGACTATACTGTTCTTACGCAAAAAACGGGTTCTTAGCGCACTTGAAAAGCGATATTGCCTTGGGCAACGGGTGGCTGATGACAATTTCTCTCGAAAAAGCGATTTCCGGGTTCAACGACCGTCTTCTTGGGTTGGCGTGCAGGATGAATCGCATGACCTCCGGTGGCCTCGATACCGAAATTGAAAAGGCAATGGAAGAGCTGCGGGGGATTCTGGAGGCGGACCATATCGCCCTGAGTGTTTACTATCCGGATGAACGCAGATGGGGAACCGCGGTCATGGATTCTGGCTCGGAAACGTTTTCATTCAAGGGGGACTCGTTCCCATTCAAATTTCCCTTCATTGCGAACAAAATCAACGGCAGTGAAGTGGTTGTGCTGAACCATCTGCCGGAAGACCTCCCGTTGAAGGCGGCCGCCGAGCGTAAACTTGTGGAGGAAACCGGCCTCAAGTCGGTATTAATGCTTCCGGTGAAATCAGCCGGGATGGTTTCACATCTCCTATCCTTCTTTTTTATCCGGAAATTCTGCATGCTGTCGGCTTCCGATATGTTAATCCTTCAGCCGGCAGCGGATTTTATCGGCAGTGCTTATGAACGTCTACAGGCGGCCGGAAAGCACGAGGAGTTGACCCGCTTCGAAGAACTCCTGGACGGAATATCCAGCACCTATATCAATCTCCCCGTCGAAGACATAGACCGGGCCGTCACTCAGGACCTGGAACGATTGTGCCGGCTGATGGATGCGGACCGGTACAACATCCTCATCCTGGAGGAAAGCAAAACAAGTGGTTCCCGTTTGATGTTTTCATACACCGCGGGACCTGAAAACATTTTCGATCAGTTCGAAGCCGGAGAAGCCTGGATCGTGGCGCATGGGGGGCATGGTCTTTTTCGCTATATCACAGAGTATTGCCTGCGGGGCGAGCACCATGCATTTTTGGATGTCGAGGAACTTCCAGACAACGAAGGTCTTCTGAAACAGGCCATGCATAAACTGGGCGTCAAATCCCACCTGGCGGTCCCGATTTCGGTCAACCGGGAAGTCATCGGGCTGATGATCATCCTGACGACCCGGAAGCGGCGCCACTGGCCCGAGGAGTTGATTCAAAAAATCCGCCAGTTCGGAGACCTGTTTGCCAACGCTTACGTCAGAAAGCGCTCCGAGGAGGCCCGCCGGCAGGCCCACGAGGAGATCGAACGTCTCAAGGCCCGGCTCGAGTCGGATTACCGGTACCTGAGCGACGAGTTCAAGAAGACCGTGGTCGGCGAGATCATTGTGGGCGGCAGCCGGGCCATGAACCGGGCCATGGAGCAGGTGGTGCAGGTGGCCCCCACCCAGACACCGGTGCTGCTTCTCGGGGAGACCGGCTCGGGGAAGGGGATGCTGGCCCTGGCCCTTCACCAGGCCAGCCGGCGGGCGGCTCGTCCCCTGGTGCAGCTCAACTGCGCCACCCTGGCCCCGGGGCTCATCGAAAGTGAGCTTTTTGGCCACGAACGGGGGGCTTTCACCGGCGCCGACAAGCAGCGGGCCGGCCGCTTCGAGATCGCTGAGGGGAGTACCCTGTTCCTGGACGAGATCGGAGAGCTTCCCCCGGAACTCCAAGCCAAGCTCCTGCGGGTGCTGGAGACCGGTGAGTTCGAGCGTCTGGGGGGAAGCCGGACCCTCAAAACCGATACCCGGATCATCGCCGCCACCAATCGGGACCTCGAATCAGAGGTGGCGGCGGGTCGATTTCGAAAGGACCTGTGGTACCGGCTGAGTATTTTCCCCATTCGCGTCCCCCCACTGCGGGAGCGCACAGAAGATATCCCGGCCATTGTGGAGGGATTCGTGGCGCGGTTTTCGCAGAATTTCGGAAAGCGCTTCACCCCGATCTCCCAGGGTGTCATGGAGTCCCTGAAACAGTATCCATGGCCCGGGAACGTCCGCGAACTTCGAAATCTCATCGAGCGGGCGGTGATCGTGAATCCCGAAGGGGAGCTTTGCATCACCGTGCCGAATCCGCCTTCGGATCTGGAATGTCCGGCCCCCACGGCTGATGTGCGGCCATTCGTGGAAGTGGAGCGTTCGTATCTCCTGCATGCACTCGAGCAGGCCGGCTGGCGGATCGAGGGCGCCGGCGGGGCGGCGGACCTCCTGGAACTCAACCCCTCCACCCTCCGCTCCCGGATGCGGAAGCTGGGCATTCGAAAGGCGGCTTCGAAGTTCGAGTAAAGGTCAGCACCATCGATTCAGCCACCGTCAAATGGACTTACAAATTGTCAAATTGGCAGCCGGAACAGGCGTCGCGCGTTGTCCTGGTAGATTTTCCGGCGTTCCGCGGCTGAAACAGACATTTCTTCTATGGACCGGACCGTTTCAGGAACGAGCCGGGAGCCCCCAAGGCTGTCATAGGGGAAATCGGTGGCAAACAGCATATGATCGGCGCCGAAAAAACTGTGACCGCACATGAGGGTGGGGGTGCAGCCGTAACAAGCCGTATCGGCGTAGAACATTTTGTAGTAATCCTCCCATGACCGGGTGAATTCCCCTTCGGGCATCATGTCGACCCCGAAGCGCATCTCCGCCGCCTGCATGAAATAGGATACCCGCGCCATATGGTAAGGGGTCACGCCCCCCAGGTGGTGCGTAATGATTTTAAGGTCGGGATACCGTTCCAGAATTCCGCTGAACACGAGACGTCCCATAGCAATGGTGGTTTCGAAAGGCCAGTTGTAGGGTGTCTGGGCCCAGAACCCGACCAGGTCATCCGGTTTACCCGATTCAGCCATGGCCCTGACCCCGCTTTTCATGGTGCGGGGATGTATCTGAATCGGGAGGTTCAGCTCGTTCATTCGTGCGAAGAGGGGCTCAAATTCCCCTGAGTCAATGGGTTTGTCCATAATGGTGGTGGTCACCTGCGCCCCCCGGAACCGAAGTTCGCCGATCGCCCGATCCAATTCTTTCATGGCTGCATCCATGTCGTTAAGCGGCAGGCACGCGGTGGCTGCAACAAACCGGTCCGGATAACGGTAAACCAGTTCGGCCAATTCGTCATTGGCGATTTTGGCGAGTTCCGCAGTCGCAGCAGCGGTTGCCACGTCTTCCGGTGGCGGCAGGGAGACGTTCAGAATCTGTGCATACCCCTCGTATTTATCCATGATGCGAAGCCGCTCCTCCACATCCACCATAGCCGGCTGGGGACTTAATCCGTACTTCCCCAGGTGGTAGACCCCAAGGGATCCTTTGGCCTTTTTTTCCAGAGCAGCCATGTATTTCGGCGGAAGAATATGGCAGAAGGCATCGATTTTCCAAGTGGCAGCGGAAGTTTTTTCTTCGGCATTGCTCGCATGTGCTTCAGTGCTTGCACCCATAAGTCCAACGGCCGCCATTTCCAAAACCCCGGCCTTGAGAAATTCTCTTCGATTCATCCCCCCCCCTTTTTCTTTTGAAAATGACAGTGTCAATGCACCGCGATATTTCGCGGAAAAACCATTAAATATCACAGGGGTGCTTTCCCTGGTTCGTGACTTTTCATCCTGAAATGCGCTAAATGAGCATAATAATCAAATGGTTTTGGGTTTATGTGAAGCCCATGCGCATTCTGGCATGTCAGTTGCTCCTATAAAAAGAGCAAGAAGCGTGCCCGTAAAACTGAAAACGATTCGAAACAGACTTCTTCAAGGGGACAGCAGCTATTTCAATGAGATGATGGGAATACACCTGGATCCTCTCGTTCAGGCTCCGTGATATTTCCCAGTGAACTCGACAATTCAATAATTTCCGTTTTTATCCGAAAAAAACGGATGGAATGATCCGGTCAATTTCATCTGTTTCGTGTCATCCGCCCATTTGACCGCAAGGGTGGCTTTTGCGGGTTTTCTCTAAATATCCTATTAAATCAAGATATTTATTAATCTTACCTGCTTGTCGTTTCAAACGTATCAGGAAAAGTTGCTACCCACGATTCAATAAAGCGGACTGTCTTACCCACCCTGTCAAAAAACCACGAAATATGACGCACCCGTTTTATTTAACGGTATTATACGGCTCGTCATTCCCGACAGGCGGGCGAATATGTTGTTTATATATTGAAAATTCAATAAGTTAAATATTTCTTAACAAATCTTAAATAATGGCACAGGGATTGCTCATATTTCCGCTATCACGTCCGACTGCATGTTTGCCCCGGCCGGGGCAGGCAATTGGCGCTTTTGTAACAATAACCAGGAGAGGGTTACCTTTTTATGAGATATCTTGGCATCAAAACGCACTTGCTTCTATTCGGGTTCTTAGCCACCGCCGCAGTATCGGCGATGCTGCACCCCTCATCACTTCTGGCAGCACCCCAAACCACTTCGGCTCCCGTCATCACCACCGGCGACAAATTTTATGACGTGTCGGCTGTGGGCGAAAACCATGTATGGGTGGTGGGCTATTTCGGCACCATTCTTCACTCCGAAGACGGTGGAAAGTCCTGGGTAGAAAAATCCGCCGGCACAAAGAAGGCGCTCCTGGGGGTCTGCTTTGTCAGTGAAGATGAAGGGTGGGTGGTGGGAGAATATGGCACGATCCTTCACACCGAGGATGGGGGGGAGACCTGGCAGGTCCAGGAAACGCCCACCCCCGATGAAAGAATGTTGAAGGTCCAGTTCGTCAACAGCGAGGAAGGGTGGGTGGTCGGTACTTACGGAGTCATCCTTCACACATCGAACGGCGGAAAGACTTGGGAACGCCAGGCGTATGACGACGACGTCGTGCTGGATGATCTTTGCTTCGTCAACGCCTCCGAAGGCTGGATCGCCGGAGAGTTCGGCACGATTCTGCATACCACAGACAGCGGAAAAACCTGGGAACAACAGACCGTTGATGAGTCCGGAAAGTTTTTCGGTATCGATTTCAGGGATTCCCAAAACGGCATTGTGGTCGGCACCCAGGGTGTCATCTATTACACCGAAGATGGGGGCGAGACTTGGACCCCGGCGGCCGCCCCGGCCGAAGATACGCTGCTGAAGGTCAGCTATCTCACCAAGAACCGTGCCATTGCCGTGGGCCTTCGGGGATGCATTACCCAGACGGACGATGGCGGCAGGAACTGGACCGCTTATTGTCTGCCCTTCCATTACACCTGGCTTTCCGGCATTGCGGTCACACCGGAAGGCGACGGGTACCTCGTGGGGAACTCGGGAAAAATCATTGTCACAAAGGACAAGGGCGATCGATGGATATCGTATGCCGATCTGAGCAAATAATCCCCGTCAGGCTTTGATGCGGGCAATTGATAAGGGAGTATGAATATGTATGAGAAACTGGTGAGATTCCTGATACGCTTCCGGGTGATCGGGCTTGTTGTCCTTGCGGGGCTGACAGCTTTCTTCGGATTTCAAATCACGAAGATGCAGATGTTTACACAATTCCTGGACCTCTTTCCGAGTAACCATCCTTATGTGGAAGTGCATCAGAAGTACAGCCGCTATTTCGGGAGCGCTTATCAGGCCACCCTCATGGTGGAAGTAAAAAACGGGGATGTATTCAACACGGAGACCCTTGAAAAAATCGCAAGGATTCAGGAAGAGGTGGACCTGATCCCCGGGGTCGATCATTTCGGTATCTCGTCCATTGCAAGCAGCCACGAAACCGTCATCCGGGAAACGCCGGAGGGGATTTCCGTCAAACCTGTCATGAAAGAGGTGCCGAAGACCGACGAAGAGATCGAGGCCTTGAAAAAGAAGGTGTTCACCAGCGAGCATATTTACGGCACCCTCGTGTCCCGGGACCAGAAAGCGCTGCTGCTGAATGCCAACTTCCACCAGGGGAAACTCGATTTCAACGTGCTTTTCGACAAATTCATGGAAATCAAGGCGAAGGAGACGGATGCCAACCACAATATCTATCTCAGCGGACAGCCTCTGATCTATGGATGGATCTATCACTACCTGCCCCAAATGGGGCTGATCTTCGGGCTGACCATCCTCGTGATCCTGGTGATGCTCTACGGATATATGCGGGGATGGGGTTACTGGTGGATTCCCGCCCTGACAGCCCTCATCAGTTCCATTTGGGGACTCGGGTTTGCCGCCACGTGGGGATTTCACTTCGATCCTTTGATCGTCGTCATTCCTTTTCTTCTCAGTGCTCGGGCCATCAGCCATGCCGTACAGTGGTACGAGCGTTTCATGGAAGAATATGTCCGCCTGGGCGATACGAAAGCGGCCGCCCAGGCCACGGGTGCCGGTCTTTTCCCGCCCGGTATGCTGGGAATCATCACCGATGCCGCAGGGCTTTTTGTCATCAGTCTCACGCCCATTCCCATCCTGAAAAACCTTGCCTACCTGGGAACCGCCTGGGCCCTGAGCGTGATTTTCGCCGTTCTGGTGTTTCTGCCCATGTTTTTCGCCTGTCTCAGCAAGGTGAAAATGCCGTCCAAGGCCCTGAACCGGAAAGGCATCATCGAGAGGACCCTGGCAGCCGCCACCGGCTGGACCTTTGGCAAAGGGCGCTATGTGGTAATCACCTGCGCCTTGGCGCTGCTGGTTTTCGGGATCATCTCTTCTGCAAAGCTCAAGTTCGGAGATGCCAATCCGGGAAGCCCGATTCTCTGGCAGGATTCCGAGTACAATATGGACACCGCCAGCGTCAACGGACGGTTTCCGGGGGTGGACCAGATGTGGGTGGTTTTCGAGGCGCCTCCGGAAGGGGATCAGTATTACGGCATCGTTCAGCCGGAACTGATGGAAGGGATGGAAGCCCTTAAGCAGTACATGATCGAGGACCCGAATGTCGGGTACGCCGTCTCCATGGCGGACATGATCAAAAATCTCAATATGCTGGTTTACGGAAACGATCCGAAGTTCGAGTCGCTTCCCCGGGACCGGAGAACCATGGCCGACCTCGTGTCCTTCTATAAACTCGGCGCCAGCGCCGGGGATCTGGACAAATGGGCAGAGCCGAACCTCAGTGCCGCAAACGTCCGGATCTTCCTGAAAGACCACAAAGGGGAGACCCTGACCCAGGTAATCGAACGGGTCCGGACGTTTATTAAGGAGCACGCCGGGATGATGAAAAAAGCGGTCATGAAACCGGCCGGCGGACTGGGAGGAATCCTGGCCGCGGCCAATGAAATCATCGAGAAAAAGAACGATCAGCTGCTCCTGATGGTGCTCGGGATCACCTTTATCCTCTGCACCCTGACCTACCGCTCCCTTCTGGCCGGGGGGATGTTCGTCTTCTCCCTGATCATCGCAAACTTCCTGGCCTTTTCATACATGGGGTTCAAAAACATCGGCCTCAACATCAACACCCTTCCGGTGGTTTCCCTGGGCATCGGCCTCGGTGTCGACTACGGTCTGTATATCGTCAGCCGGATCAAGGATACCTATAAGGAGACAAAAAATCTGTCGGAGGCGGTGATTACCGGGGTTACCACCTCGGGACGGGCAGTGTTCATGACCGCCACCATGATGACCGCAGGCGTATTCTTCTGGTACTTCTCCCCACTTCGGTTTCAGGCGGAAATGGGGATTTTGCTGGGGATATTGATGATGTCGAACATGCTGGTGGGGATTCTGGTGTTGCCGGCCATCGTCAGCATCCTGAAACCGAAGTTCGTGCTGAAAGGTTGAGCGCAGTCCGAAATCGAGAAAGAAACTGAATAATAGCACGATTGATTTTGAACATATACAGCACCGAAAGGAGGTGGAGGGTGTCGGAGATTCGTTTTAGCAGGGGTAAGAGAAGAGAAAAAATTCTAACACATTTCAAAGGGGGATTCCAACATGCTTAAGAAAGGCTTTACATGCGCTTTTGTGCTGCTGGCCGCGGGAATGATGGTGCTTCTATCCATATCCCGAAGCTCGGCGTTTCAGGCGGTCTCACTGGGAGACACGGAACTGAACGTCTACGGCTTTTTGAGAAACAACTACGGCTATTTTCTTGAAAACCAGGATTACACCATCAACGACGGCAAATTTGCCATTGCCACCAACAGAACCTGGCTGAGAACCAATATCGACTGGAAATTGTCGGACAAATTAAGCCTCTTTGCTTCGGGTCAGGTTGTCTATGAGCCCGAGTACGACATCGAAGAAGGGTCGGTGAGCAAGCCCGACGGCAAGGAGTACAGCGAATACGACAACATCAACGATGTACTGCGTGAAGCATACATCGACTGGAACCCCAACAGCAACCACAACTTCAGAATCGGTCGACAGATCGTCATCTGGGGCGAATCCCTGACAACACAGGTGGGCGACGTGGTCAACCCCTTGAACAACCGCTTTACCTTTGCCTTCGCCAACTGGGAAGATACCCGCATTGCCCAGTGGATGGTGAAGGGGCTCCATTATTTCGACAGCTTGTCGAGCAGTTTCGAGTGGATATTTTCACCGAACCTGGTGGGGAAAGAATACCGTGTTAACCGCAGCGGCGAATCTGCCCAGCCTGCGGCCGGTGAGATGGTCAGCCAGCGATTCGCCCTTCATCCGGAGAATCGGTTCCTGCCCCCCTATGCGGTGGGCAACGACGGCCTGCATGCATTTCCACCGGGCACCATCGCCGCCAACCCGTTTTCACGGGGCTGGGAGGACTTGAGCTTCCTGCCCTTTATACCCGGAACGGGGTGGGTTCCCACTGAAATCCCCAATGTTATTCATGAATACCCGGGAGAGGATGATTACCGGTATGGTTTCAGGACCAGCACTTTCCTGGGGGGGTACGAATTCGGTGTTTCCTATTACCACACCCAGATCTACAATCCGGTGGTCAAACGTAGCAATGAAACCTTCCCCAGCGGAATTCCGGATCCGAGCGCACCACAGATCATCAGGAACTACTACCTGGTTCACCCGGATGTCGACTATTTCGGTGCCTATTTCAACAAAGACATCAACGTCGGGCTGATTCGGGCGGAAGCCATATATGCTCCCAACATGAGCTTCAACACTTTTGACCCGGCAGACTTCGACGCCGTTGTCGAGCGGGATTACTATAAATACATGATCGCTTGGGATCTGAGCGGGGCGCTTTATTTCGACTGGCACAAGAGTGCACCCATCGATATCACCCTGGAACATATCGGGGAAATCGTTCCGGACAGCAAAAACATTCAGAACGCTATCTACGGCACGGAGCGGGAAAGCTACAAGCCGAGCATCGGCGGCCGTATTACCACCAACTGGTTTTACAACCTGATCCAGACCGATCTGATCTTCAGCTACGGATTCAAAGGCAAGGACGGCCTGGTTATGCCGCTGATCAAGTGGATGCCGACCTGGCACGATAAGGCGTTTTCAGCCGAACTGCGTTACATCGGTCTTTTTGGCGACAACGACTACGAAGACCTGGGCATGTTCCGTCAGAAGGATATGGTCGTGCTGACCACCCAGTTCAATTTTTGATCGCAATATTCATAAATTCGGAGGCAAACCCATGCGAAATAAAATAGTCAACATGAAAACAACAGTGGCATTCTGCTGTCTGCTGCTCTGCGCGTGCTTCGCTGTGCCGACATTTGCACAGGAAGTACTTCCCAAACCGGGAACAACCATCGACAAGTCGAACTACGAGACCTATAAAGACTTTTTCCCGGATGTGTTTATGGAGGCTTTCACCACCGGGTGGGAGCTTATCGAGCCCCTTGCCATCACCGTCGAAGATCCGGTTGACAATCCCGTCCCCAAGGCTTTTCTCGAGGCTTCGGAGAAAAACCGTGGAAAGTACTCTCTGGATGCGGATGGGTATATCGTCGGGGGTGAGTACAAGGACATCGTTGGTTTTCCGTTTCCTGACATCTCGCCGGCGGACAAGGATTTTATCCAAAAATTCATGTGGAATTTTGATTACAAGTATATATGGGACGATTGTCATTCTATTTTCATAAATTTTCAAAAACGAAGGGGAACGGCCAGCAACTATTCCGTGGTGGACCAGAAGATAGTTAATTTTCAGAGCCGGATGTATGACGATCCCAAACCGCTGTACGAAACAAAAGCCAATCTTCGGAGCGCCCAACTCCTGAATGTTATCTATCCGCCGGTCCAGAAGAATTTTCTGACGCTGCTGATCCGGTATATCGATCAAAAGGCGGCGGACACGACTTATGTTTACCTGCCGAGTATGAGGCGGGTCCTGAGGGGCGAGGCGGGACAGCGTTCGACCCCCATCAATTCCTCCACCCAGGCGCCGGATGATTTCCAGGGCGGTTTCGCCGGAAGAATACCGGATTTCACTTATAAACTGGTGGGTGAGCAGAAGATGATCGTCCTGGGAGACGCCAAGCTCGGGTACACGGAAATGAAGGACAAAATGTCCGATTACGAGTACCTTCCGATGGAACAGGACCACTGGATGGTGAAGGACGTTTACGTGATCGACATCATTCCCAAGGACGAGAAGTATCCCCAGGGGCGGAAGCGCATCTGGGTCGATAAAACCAATTACTGGCCCTACTACGCAGCCGCATGGGATCGGGCAGGCGCCCTGTGGAAAGTATGGCAGACGGCAGTCGATGTCCATCCGATGGCTTCCGGAGGGACGGTGCCATATATGAAAGGTATGCTGGGGCTGGATATTCAGCTTGGATACGGGGTCCAGATGTTTGCGGACTGGGATATAAACGACAACGGGCTCAAAGAGGCGGATGTCTCCGTTGCCGCCATGCGGAAAATCGCCAGATAGAATACTCAACTTCACTGCCTTTGTCTTCGGACGGCGGTGAAGGACATTGTATTGCGGAAGTTTACCCCCTTCTCCGGTTCCTGTGGAAAGGGATTGGGGAAGGTGGGATGGCAGAGGAATATCTTCTGTTCGGACAAAGCGTATTGAAGGATAACGATAGAATGCTGAATTTCTCGGTAGAAACATCCGCCGAGGCCTGTTGTCGGGAGCTGCTTGAAGCGGCAGTTCGGATGAACCGGAAACCGCCCGCTCAGATCGGTTCGGAAATTGCCCCGGCCATGGAGAATCTGGTAAGGGCTTTCGACATCGACCGCGTTCTTTTCAGCGAGCTGTCTATGGACGGGACCGCTATGATTCCCCTGCTGCTCTGTTCGGCTCCAAGGCTATCCGATATGCCCCAGGCCGGAAAGGTCATCCGTCTCCCTTTCATGCTGGACAAGATACGACGCGGAGACCCGCTGGTGCTGGCCTCCCTTCCGGATGGGCTGCCTGTGGGTGCACCAGAGGACCGAATGTTCATTGAAACCGCCGGGATCCGCTCCGCCGTCCTGATACCGGTCATGTCAGATTCGACAATCCCCCATGTACTGTCGGTATTCTGTCGGGAAAAAACGGAGTGGCCCAAGGAGGTCATCGCCTGCCTGAAGCGGGCCGCTGAACTCTTCTCCAGTGCCTTCGCCCGGATGACAACCGCGGATGTCCTGGAGGAAGTGACGCCCCTCGAAGCGCTTCTCAACGAAATTTCGTCCGCCTATATCAACCTGGCGCCCCGGGAGATCGAGCATGTGGTGAACCACGATCTGGAGCGTTTGTCCCGACTCATCGGTGCCGACCGATATGCCATCTGCCTGGCGGAAGACTTCAAAATCGACTCACCTGAGTTCAGTTTTTCTTTCGACTATTGGCCCAATGAACTGAAGGAAAAAATCGAGGCGGAGCAAGTGTGGCTCATGACCCACGGAGGGCACCACAATTTCCGGTATATCACTGACCGGTGTCTCAAGGGGCAAATCGTGGCTTTTTCGGACATTGAGGATCTTCCGGACACAGAGTACAAGCTGAAGCAGATTCTTGGCAGATTCGGAATCAAGTCCGAGCTGGCGGTGCCGATTTCAGCCAACCGGGAATTCATAGGCCTGATGATCATCATGACGACCCGGAAACGGCGCCACTGGCCGGAGGAATTGATTCGAAAGATCCGCCAGTTCGGAGACCTGTTTGCCAACGCTTACGTTCGAAAGCGCTCCGAAGAAGCCCGTCGGCAGGCCCACGAGGAGATCGAACGTCTCAAATCCCGGCTCGAGTCGGATTACCGATACCTGAGCGACGAGTTCAAGAAGACCGTGGGGGGCGAGATCATCATGGGCAGCAGCCGAGCCATGAACCGGGCCATGGAGCAGGTGATGCAGGTGGCCCCCACCCAGACACCGGTGCTGCTTCTCGGGGAGACCGGCTCCGGCAAGGGAATGCTGGCCTTGGCCCTTCACCAGGCCAGCCGTCGGGCGGCTCGTCCCCTGGTGCAGCTCAACTGTGCCACCCTGGCCCCGGGGCTCATCGAAAGCGAGCTTTTTGGCCACGAACGGGGGGCTTTTACCGGTGCCGACCGGCAGCGGGCCGGCCGCTTCGAGATCGCCGAGGGGACCACCCTGTTCCTGGACGAGATCGGAGAGCTTCCCCCGGAGCTCCAGGCCAAGCTCCTCAGGGTGCTGGAGACCGGTGAGTTCGAGCGCCTGGGGGGAAGCAAAACCCTGAAGACCGATGCCCGGATCATTGTCGCCACCAATCGGGACCTGGAGAAAGAGGTGGAAGAGGGCCGATTCCGGAAGGACCTGTGGTACCGGCTGAGCATTTTCCCCATTCGCGTCCCCCCCCTGCGGGAGCGCATCGAAGATATCCCGGCCATTGTGGAGGGATTCCTGGCGCGGTTTTCGAAGCAATCCGGAAAACGGTTCGCCCCCATTGCCGAAGGTGTCATGGACAGCCTGAAAGGCTACCCGTGGCCGGGAAATGTCCGGGAACTCAGAAATCTCATCGAGCGGGCGGTGATCGTGAGTCCCGGCGGGGAGCTTTGCATCACTCTGCCGAATCCGCTCTCGGATCTGGAATGCCCCGCGTCCCCGGACGAAGTGAGGCCCTTTTCGGAAATGGAGCGCGCGTATCTGCTGCAGGCCCTGAAACAGGCCGGCTGGCGGATCGAGGGCGAGGGCGGCGCGGCGGATCTTCTGGCGCTCAACCCATCGACCCTTCGCTCCCGCATGCGGAAGCTGGGGATTCGGAAAAAGCTCACGGGCACGGACCATTAAATCCAAAGGATGTCACAGGATGAGAAAGGGACCAAAATGAACCAGCAGACAGAAATCCCGAATGCATTTCAACCGTCCCCGGAATATCTGGCCCGGGAAAAGCGCGTCATGGACGCCGTGGCCCTGAAAAAACCCGACCGGGTGCCGGTGGCGACGGTCGCTCACTCCTTCATGACCCGCTGTGAAGGCCTGACGGAAGCCGATTCGCTGTACGATTACGACCGGACCCGGGAGGCGTATAAAGCCACCACGAAGCGGTTCAATTTCGACATGACCGCCCCCATCATGACGCGGTTTCCGGGAAAGGCCATGGAGCTTCTGGAGCTCAACACCTTCAAGTGGCCGGGATACAACGAGAAGGACGATCTGCCCTACCAGTTCGTTGAGGCGGAGCACATGAAAGCGGAGGAGTATGACGAGTTTTTAAGAGATCCCGGGGATTTTACGGTGCGAAAGATGTGGCCCCGCATGGCGAAGATCTTCGAACCCCTTGCCATGGCGCCGCCCCTCTATTCCATGACCAGCGGCTACATGTGGGGGCCTCTCGGGGTGATGGCCGGTCTGCCTCCCTTCCAGGCGTTGCTTAAAAGGCTTCTCGAGGTGGGGGAGGAGATGAACCGGTACACGGCCTTCCAGACCCGGACGATGATGGAACTGGCCGAGATGGGCTACCCCACGCTATGTACGGCGGTGATTTTCACGCCCTTCGACTGGCTGAGCGACTATTTCCGGGGCCTCAAGGGAACCATGTTCGACATGTTTCGGAACCCGGACAAGATGAAGGCGGCGGTGGATCTTTTTCTCCCCATGGTGCTCCAGTCCGGCATCATGCAGGCGAAGATGACCGGGAACCCGAGGGTCTTCATCCCCCTGCACCGGGGCTCGGACGCCTTCATGTCGGACGCCATGTTCGAAGAATTCTACTGGCCCACCCTCAAGGCCCTCATGCTGGGCCTCATCGATGCGGGCCTGACCCCCATGCCTTGGTTCGAGGGGAGATTCACGAACCGTCTGAAGTACCTTGCGGAGCTGCCGCCGGGGAAGGTGATGGG
>JBECKW010000349.1:0-10447 GCA_040235505.1 Desulfobacterales bacterium | reverse complement strand
GGATTTTTCCCCATTCCAGCGGCCCTCCAAGAATTTAGTGCAACAAGGGTTAGATAATATTACCACGATACATTTTAGAAATGTGATTTTTTGTCATATCACCCTGAATCTGGACTGTTGGATTGAGAGTATCGCCGGTGTGATAAAATTAAAGATATGAACTTCCGTGGCTGTCAGGTCATGTAAATCTTGTTCGAATGGATTGTCACGTGCTCTTTGTCTTTGGATATGTAATTTTTATATACCGGGATTGTAGGAACGCACCAATACACTCAGATGGAATGTGTCCTTAATGAAATGTTTCCTACATTATTCTAGTTACTCTGTTGTCTTTTTGGGCGCGCAGCAGCAAAAATCTCTCTTAAATCCAAGAATAACCAATAATGCGCCTATCACGGTCAAAGCGATACTTCCCCAAGAGGGTTGCCACCAGGCAAAAACAATCACAAGAGCAGCAAGAATAATACGACAATAACACATTGACATAATATCCTCCTTTCGTGCGTTTGTTTACTAAAAGATCATAAAGGAATTTAGGGCGATATGTCAACACAGCGACACACAGTGACACGAACCGACAAATTGTGGTCAGTCTGTCTGAATGTGAGCTGTTATAACATGCCGATACTGAAAGCGCTTCGACTCGTAGGGGAATAGTGAGAGTGAAAGTATCCCACGAATTCCATAGGTCAAAAATATGTAAGTACCAGATAATATCAAGCAGGTTATGCCCGTTGTTTTGCGGCATCGTGTGAATTCCCAACAAAATAGGCACGGAGAATTACTTTTCTCCGTGCCTATTTTGTCCTTCAAATCCTTCCGGTGTATATTTCGCTAAGCGGCCTTTGAGAGCTTAATAGCGCAAACCTTGTACTCCGGAATCTTCGATACGGGATCCAGAGCCGCATTGGTAAGCCGGTTGGCCGCCGCCTGGGCAAAGTGAAACGGGATGAACACGGTTCCGGAAACCGCCTTCCGGCTCACTTTCAGCCGGGCCCGTATCTCTCCCCGGCGAGAGACCACATCCACCATATTCCCGTCCTCGAGTCCCAGACGCCCCGCGTCCTGGTGAGAAATCTCCACGAAGCTTTCCGGCGCCCGGTCGTTCAATCCATCGGATTTCATGGTCATGGTGCCGGTATGGTACTGGTACAGCACCCGGCCGGTGGTCAGGTACATCGGATACTCCTCATCGATCTGCTCGTCGGGCGGCAGGTAGTCGATGGCGTGAAACAGCCCCCGGCCCCTGGTGAATTGCTCCCGATGCAAAATGGGGGTTCCCGGATGCTCGATGTTGGGGCACGGCCAGAAAATGCCGTTTTCTTCGATGCGCTCATACGTGATGCCGGCATAAGAGGGCGTTGTGTTTCGAATCTCTTCCATCACCGCCTCGCTGCCGTCATAGGACATGGGGGTTCCCATGCGTGCGGAAAGATCGCAAAGGATCTCCCAATCCCCCCGGGCCTGGCCCGGCGCAGGTACCGCCTGTCGAACCCGCTGCACCCGCCGCTCGGTGTTGGTGAAAGTCCCCTCCTTCTCGGCAAAGCAGGTGGCGGGCAGCACCACGTTGGCCTGACGCGCCGTTTCGGTCAAAAAGATATCCTGGACCACCAGGAACTCAAGCTTTTTAAAGCTCTTTTCCGTGTGGTTGAGATCCGGGTCCGATACCAGCGGGTTTTCGCCGATAACATAGAGCGCCTTCAAATCCCCTTCGTAGGCCTTGGGGATCATCTCCGTGGCCTTCAGCCCGGGGGTGCTGGAAAGGCCCGAGATCCCCCAGGCGGTTTCCATCTTTTTCAATATAGCCAGGTCGTGGACATTCTGGTATCCGGTGAACACATTCGGAAGTCCGCCCATATCACAGGCGCCCTGGACATTGTTCTGCCCCCGAAGGGGATTGACCCCGCCCCCCGGTTTGCCCATGTGCCCGCAGAGCATGGCCAGGTTGGCAAGGGATTTGACGTTGTCGGTGCCGGAGGTGTGCTGGGTGATGCCCATGCAATACAGGATGCTCCCGGCGTTGGCCGTGGCATACAGACGGGCGGCCGCTGCCAGCTCTTCTGCGGGAATGCCGGTGACCGATTCCACCATCTCCGGCGTATATTTTTCGACGACGGCCTTCAGCTCCTCAAAGCCCTCGGTTCGACCGTCCACAAAGTCTTTGTTGTAAAGCTCTTCCTTGATGATGACATGCATCATCCCGTTGATCCAGACCACATCCGTGCCGAGATTCGGACGCAGATAGTGGTGAGCGAATTCGGCGATCTTGATCCGCCGGGGATCCACGACAATCAGCTTTGCGCCCCGCCGAGTCACAGCGCGCTTTACGCCGGCGGAAATCACCGGATGGTTTTCAGTAGTGTTTGAGCCCGTAATGAGAATGACATCCGCCGTTTCGATATCGGCGGTGGTGTTCGTCATGGCGCCACTTCCGAATGCTGCGGCCAGACCGGCCACGGTGGAGCTATGTCAGAGACGGGCGCAATGGTCGACGTTGTTGGTCTGAAGAACGGCCCTCGTCCACTTCATTGCGATGTAGTTGTCTTCGTTGGTGATTCGGGCAGAAGTGAGCACCCCGATGCTGTCGGGTCCGCTTTTTTCCTTGATCCTGCCCAGTTCCCGGGCCACCGTGTCCAGGGCCTCATCCCAGGTTGCCTCCCGGAACTCGCCGTTTTCCTTGATCAGCGGGGTGGTGAGCCGATCGCCGGAGCCGACGAAATCGAACGCGAACCGGCCCTTTACGCACAGGCTTCCGTGGTTGGGCTCCGCCTCTTCCACGCCGGTGACCTTCAGGATCCGGTCCCCTTTGACATGAAGATGCACTTGGCACCCTACACCGCAATAGGTACAGGTGGTCCGGACTTTCTTTTCCTCTTCCCAGGGACGCCACTCATATCGTGCTTTCTTTTCCACCAGCGCCCCCACCGGACATGCCTGCACGCACTCCCCGCAGAAGACGCAGTCGGAGTCTTTCAGGGGGCGATCCCCGGCAGCGACGATCTTGGCCGATTTCCCCCGATACCCGAAAGAGATGGCCCGGTTGACCTGGACCTCGTTGCAGGCCTGGACGCACCGCCCGCATAGAATACACCTGGAAAAATCGCGTACGATCAGTGGATTCACCAGCTCCATGGGGGGACATTTCTGCTCGCCGGCAGCGGGGAACGTGCCTTTCACCTGGTACCGGAAGGCAAGATCCTGAAGTCGGCAGTCACCCCACGCAGGACAAAGTTCATCGCCACCCTCGTTTTCAATGGATGCCATCTGCATGGCCGTCCAGCCCTCGATCCCGCCGCCATACGCGGCGCAGTTGTGGTTTCCGGAACTCAGCATGAGATCCAGGATCATCCGCCGGGCCGTCACGACCCTCGGGGATTCGGTTTGGACCACCATGCCGTTTGAGACCGGTGTGGCGCAGGAGGGAACCAGCGTCCTTGCTCCCTCCACTTCCACGACGCAGACGCGGCAGGCACCGGTCGGGGTCGTTCCCTTCAGGTGGCACAGGGTGGGAATCAGGACACCGTTTTCTTCCGCGGCCTCCAGAATCGTCTGCCCGGGTTTGAAACGGACCGACGTACCGTTAAGGATGAACGTGCTATTTTCCATGTTGTTTGCAGCTCCAGACGTTATACGAAGTTAAAAAATCCCCGCGATCGCTAAATCGCAAAATCCACGCAATCTGAAAGGCAATATTAAGTAGAAAAACTGGATACCTTTATCAAAAAAAAAGACGGTATGTCAACGTTGCCATCGGAAGAACGGGGAGTCAGATTTTTATGAACATATGCCCATAATATTTCTTGACAAACGTGTTTTTATATGTATATTTTGAACAAAAGTTCATAATAAAAGGAGGAAACATGCCACGGCCCAGACGATGCAGACGGGTTCAGAATTATCCGATTCACGGATTCTACAAGCCTCAAGGGGTCCCGATGCAGGAGCTGAAGGGAGTTACTTTGCCGGTGGAGGGTCTTGAGGCAATCCGATTGGCCGATGCCGAAGGTGTGGATCACGAAACCGCCGCCAAACAGATGAACGTGTCCCGCCCCACCTTTTCGCGCATTCTGACAGATGCCCGGCACCAGGTGGCCCGTGCCCTTTCAAACGGTTGGGCGATCCGCATCGAAGGCGGCGATTACGAGGTGGCACAGACGCCGCTGCAACCGCTTGGGAACAGACGCCGACCCGGCTGCGACGGCGGATTTCGGTGTTCGGAATGAATGGTCTTTTGACCAAAATAATTCTTGACATGAGGAATGGTATTCATTATCAGAATTTGAGCATACGCTAACAACAAAGGAGGAACTCTTGGCAAGACCGTCGAAATGCCGGGTGGTGAGCGCCGCCCCCGCCGTCACCTTTTTCAAGCCCCGGGGCGTTCCCATGCATGAACTGACGGAAGTCTACCTGAGCATGGACGGTTTCGAGGCAATGCGTCTGGCGGATATTGAAGGCCTGAAGCAGGAGAATGCGGCCGAAAAAATGGGCGTGTCCAGACAAACCTTCGGACGGATTCTTGCCGGCGCCCGTCGGACCGTTACGGAAGCCCTGTTTCGCGGCATGGCCCTGCGGGTGGACGGCGGCAATTTTGAAATGAAGGGGATGCGGGGAGACGGCTATAACGAAGCCGCGTCCGCATTGTCGAAAGATCGAAATGGGGTCACCTGCATCTACAGGGGACCGGAACCGGATCCCGAGTGGGATCAAAAGGAACTGAACATGAATGAAATCGATAAAATAGCCGTCACCAGCGACGGACCGGACCTGGACGGCCCCCTGGATCCGCGATTCGGAAGGGCCGCGGGATTTATGATCATCGATCCGAAAACATACGAATTTACCTATCTCGACAACGGTGGATCCCAGGCCATGGCGCAGGGGGCGGGCATCCAGGCGGCTGAAAACGTGGCCGCTTCCGGTGCGAAAGTGGTCCTGACCGGGTATGTCGGGCCCAAGGCCTTCCAGGCCCTTTCGGCCGCCAAGATTTCCGTGATCCAGAACCTGGAGAACCTGACCGTCCGGCAGGCGGTGGAAAGGTTCAACAAAGGGGATCTATCAGCGGCGTCCCAGCCCAACAAGCGAGGCCACTGGAAATGAAAATCGCCGTCGCCAGCGGAAAGGGCGGCACCGGAAAAACAACGGTAACCGCCTCATTGATGTCTATCTGGCCATCGCCTGCCGCCGCCGTGGATCTGGACGTGGAGGAACCGAATCTCCACCTCTTCCTGAATCCTGAAATCACGGAAACCATCCCGGCCACCCTGGAAATTCCGGTGGTCGACGAGGACAAATGCACTTACTGCCGGAAGTGCTCGACGCTTTGCCAGTTCAAGGCCATCAGCGTTTTTGGGGAAGTGGTCCTCACCTTTCCGGAAATGTGCCACGGATGCGGGGGATGCATGATGATTTGTCCGGAGGGCGCCGTATCCGCCGGAAAAAGACAGCTCGGAGAGATTTCCGTGGGAACGGCCCTGGGCCTGCCCTTTCTCATGGGGCGTCTCCGGGTTGGCGAGGCCATGAGCCCCCCTCTCATGCGCTCGGTTCTGGCAGCCCTGGAAACCCGTGTGGACACAACGGCGCAGGATATCATTATCGACGCACCGCCGGGTGTCAGCTGCCCCGCAGTCACGGCGGTGATGGACTGCGACGTCGTCATATTGGTAACAGAACCGACGCCGTTCGGCGTCTATGACCTGAAACTGGCACATGAGGCGTTCTCCAAACTCGGTAAACCCATGGGGGTGGTGGTCAACCGGGCAGGCATCGGGGATGACGCCGTATACGCGTTCTGTCGGGGGAGCAATTTGCCCATCCTTGCGGAAATCCCCTATGATCGGCGCATCGCGACGGCATATTCCCAGGGAAAAATCGTGGCCGATGTTTCGGACACGATCCGAGAAACCTTCGCGTCTCTGGCGGAAAAAGCCCGACGTATGGGCCACAGTGAGGAGGAACGCTGCCATGCCTGAAATTCTTGTCATCAGTGGGAAAGGCGGCACCGGTAAAACTTCTCTGACGGCCGCATTCTGTCATCTTGCCGATCAACCGGTGATCTGCGACCTCGATGTGGACGCACCGGATCTGCATCTGCTGCTTCAACCGAAAACCATCACCTCCCAGGACTTTATTTCCGGAAACGAGGCGGTTGTGCAGGCTGAAAATTGCAGCCATTGCGGAACCTGCATCGATGTGTGCAACTGGGGGGCGATTTCGGATACCGGCCCCTTTGTGGTGGTCAATCCGTATAAATGCGAGGGGTGCAAGGTCTGCGTCCAATTCTGCCCGGAGGAGGCCATTGATTTTCCAGCAAAAAACTGCGGCCAGTGGTATCTTTCCGAAACGCGTTTCGGCCCCCTGGTACATGCCCAGCTGATCCCGGCCGAAGAAAACTCCGGCAAGCTGGTGGCGCTGCTGAAAAAAGAGGCCAAGACACTGGCGAAGGAAAAAAATGCGCCGCTGATTCTTTCAGACGGCCCGCCCGGGATCGGATGCCCGGTGATCAGTGCCCTTTCCGGAGCGGATCTCGCGGTGCTCGTCACGGAGCCCACACCCTCGGGGATTCATGATCTCAAACGCGTCCTTGAGCTTTGCGAGCATTTCAGCACACCGACGGTGGTCATCATCAACAAGGCGGATCTAAACCCCGACCAGGCCGACGCCATTGAAGACTTCTGCGGTGAAAAAGGCCGACGGGTAATCGCGCGGCTGCCCCATGATGCGGCCATGACCGAAGCCATGGTCCACGGCAAAACCATTACCGAATTCCGGTCGTGCGAATTGTCAACTCAGTTGAAAAGCGCTTGGGAGGAGATAAAACTGTTGGCGGGGCTGGAGGTAAAAAGCCCTGCCGGGCCGGCGACTGAACGGTCGGGAGCGAACAATCTTTCAATGCTGGAAAATAAAATCAACTATATATAATAAACTCGAAAAGGAGAAAAAATGGACAGCAAAGAACTGGAAAAGAAAATCCTGCTGCTCGAGGCAAGAAGCAATATCGAAAACCTGATGGGCAATTACGCCTTCTACCTGACGGCGGCCAGATACCATGACATCGCCAATCTGTTTACGAAACGGGAAGATGCCCATGTGGAAATGGCATGGGGGGTTTACGACGGTCCGGAGGGTGTCAAGCGATGTTATGACAACTACCATACCGATTGCATCAGCGGCCCCGGTCTGATGGCGGTGCATGCACTGACCACACCGGTGATCGAGGTGGCCGGCGACATGAAAACCGCAAAGGCGGTCTGGGTGTCCCCCGGGCATATCACCGGTGACATGTTCTCGGCCAAAAAGGAATTCAAGGCCCACTGGGCATGGATGCGCTACGGATGCGATTTCATCAACGAGGATGGCGAGTGGAAACTGTGGCATCTGCACGTCTACGGCCAGTTCATGGTTCCTGTGGGCCAGAGCTGGCTCGATCTTCCCGATGCCCACGACATGCCGCCGTTCCCCCCCGAGTATGCACCCGATAGACCCCCCACATACTCCTGGGCCTATAGCACCAAAACCACAACCGAGTATGTACCGGCACCGCCCAAACCGTATGACACGTTCGATGCGGCGGATGCATATTAAAAAATAAGGAGAAATACCATGAACAAACTGATCGCTGTTCCTTCGACCAATCCCGGAGGGCTTGAGGCGCCCATCGGCGCCCACTTCGGACACTGTGACCTTTACACCCTTATATCGGTGGAAAACGGGGAAGTAAAAGACGTAAAAGTGATTCCCAATGTCCCCCATGTACAGGGAGGATGCATGGCTCCAGTGAATTATCTGGCCCAGCAGGGCGTCAATATGCTGATCGCCGGCGGTATGGGCCTTCGCCCGCTGATGGGATTCAACCAGGTGGGGATCGATGTCTTTCATGGGGGAAACGCCACCAGTGTCGGCGAGGCCGTAACCGCCGCCATAGAAGGCAGATTGCCCCAGTTCAGCCAGCAGCATACCTGTGGCGGTCACTGAAAGAAATGAGATTCGAAGGCAGGCTATCCGAGAAACGCCTCCCGGAACCTCAGGCGGAGACGGTGAGCCGACTCTTTTTAATCCATGCCCAGGATCCCAGGAATATGGGAGAACTGACCTCGGCAAACGGTCTGGCCGTGGGGGTCGGCAGTTGCGGAGATACGCTGGCGGTGCAGCTCCGGGTGGGAAACGGTATTATCGAGGATATCAAATGTCTTCCCCACGGCTGTCTTTACACCGTCGTGTGCGCCAGCTTGATGAGCGAAACAGTGAAAGGGCGTCGTCTCGATGACGCCCTGAACCTTCAGCCCGAAGATATCGACCGTGCGCTGGGCGGGCTTCCCGCAGACCATCAGCATTGCGCGCGCCTGGCTGTCAACTCTCTCGGAGAGGCCATTGAAGACTACTATCATCGGAACGGTTTTCCGGAGGAAACAAAAAATGCCGATCTATGAAATTGCATGTCGGGATTGCTATCAGATCAATGAAGTTATCGTCCAGGGAAGCGATGGGCCCATTGCTTGCCCAGGCTGTGGCAGCGCCCGAACCGAAAAGCTGATGTCCGCCACCAGTTCCCTGACGGGCCGTCCCGGCCAATCCCTTCCGGGTCCGGGAGATACGGCCTGCTGCGGCAGTTCACCTGCGGGCGCCGGATGTGCAGGTCCCGGTTCGTGTTGCGGCAAGAGAGGATAGGGGAAAGGAAGCCGTCATGACACCGAAAATTCTCATCGCGACACAAGACCGGGATCGGTTTTCTTCCCTCGCAGGCTCACTTGAAAAGATGATTGGCGCGGACATCTACTGGACCGCCACCGGCCAGGACACCCTCGCCGAGGCCCGGCGTCTTACCCCGATTCTCGTGGTGATGGACGAAGCCCTTCCGGATATGGCAACGTTTGATCTTGCACGGGAGCTTTTGAAACAAAACGCTCTCATCAATACCGCCGTGGCAACCCGCCTTTCCGAGGAGGACTTCCATGAAACTTCGGAAGGCCTGGGAGTGCTAACATCGCTGCCCCCATTTCCAGGAAAGAAGGAGGCGGAGGATATCGTCTCCGGCCTGAAACGGATATTTGCCCTTCCAGACCGATAAGGGCCTCGGAAAAAAGTTGAGCTATTCATGGATCTGCATTAGAATATTTTCATGGTGGTTCAATTTTTATCCACCGGTTTAATACACAGGAGGTGGCACATGGCGGAAAAGGGGTTGACGGGCCTCATTGAGATGGCCATCGGACGGGAAGAAGCGGCGTATGACTTTTACATGGACCTCGTCGCAAAACTCTCCGACCAGTCCATGAGGGATACGGTTCTGTTTATTGCCCGGGAGGAACGGAAGCACAAGGCGTTTCTGGAAAACTATCGGGACGAGGTGGCCCATCCGGGGCCGCAGACGTTCCGGATGGCCGAGGTGACATACTATAAAATCGCGGAACATGAGACAGAGCCGCCTGTTGAAGAAAACATGACCCGTGAAAACGTCTTCCTCATTGCAGCCCATCGGGAGCTTCATTCCCACAATTTTTACAAGGCACTGGCCGAAGTCCACCCGGACGGGGAACCCAAGCAGATGCTGCTGAAAATGGCCAACGAAGAGCTGAAGCACAAGGAAAAGATGGAGTACCTTTACACCAATACAGCGTTTCCTCAGACCTCCGGCGGATAGCCGCATTTAAAACTGAACGTTCATCTTTTTCTTCTCTTATGGACCTTTCCGGGAAATCATGCTAACTTTCAAGTCCATGAACACGTCAGCGGACCTGCATGTAAACATAGCCGGACTTCAACTGAAAAACCCCGTCATGACGGCATCGGGCACCTTCGGCTACGGCCGGGAGTTCGAGGGGCTGGCGGATCTCAATCGGTTGGGGGCCATTGTCGTCAAAGGGATTTCGCTAGCCCCCTCCAGGGGCAATCCCTCCCCCCGGATCGTTGAAACCGCCGGTGGAATGCTCAACGCCATCGGACTGGAAAACGTCGGGTTGGAGGCCTTTATCGGCGAAAAGCTCCCCTATCTCGCGAAGCTTGAGGTTCCGGTGGTGGTCAATATCTACGGAAAGACGGAGGAAGAATATGCGGAGTTGGCCCGGCGGCTCGACTCCCTGGCAGATGTGGCGGCCGTCGAGGTCAACATCTCCTGCCCCAATGTGAAGGCCGGGGGCGTCGCCTTCGGTGTCTGCGCAGGGCCGGCAGGATCGGTGGTCCGGGCGGTCCGGAAGAAAACCGGAAAGCCTATGATCGTCAAACTCTCCCCCAATGTGACCGATATAACCGAAATTGCCAAGGCGGCGGAAGCGGCAGGCGCCGATGCGCTGTCGCTGATCAACACGCTGACCGGCATGGCCGTCGATATCAATACTCGCCGCCCGAAACTGGCCAATATCACCGGGGGCCTCTCCGGCCCGGCCGTCAAGCCCGTCGCCCTTCGAATGGTGTGGCAGACCGCACAGGCCGTCAGCATCCCGGTCATCGG
>JBECKW010000326.1:0-3714 GCA_040235505.1 Desulfobacterales bacterium | reverse complement strand
TACTCGCCGCATGCGCAAGCGCCTCGTCAACGGTTATTCGATGCCGCTTGATGTCATTGATGTAGCTGTGAAGCGTCACGCCTACGTTCATTTGTTTGCTCACACCGTACCTCCCTCTGTCCGGTTGTCAGGAATGTACCACTTGTAAAGATCAAAGCCACCGTACCCAACGCCCTCCCCGGAATCCGCATGGGTGGCCTCAACCGGTGGGTATTAATTTTTCTTCTAAATTATAATAAGCTTTTTTATTAGTCAACCGATATGTGGGTTGCTGCCTTACGGGCATGCTTGCCGGCATTCGAGATTCCTGGCAATATTTCTATTTAACAATATGATATCAAAATGTTAAAATTCAATCAAATATCGTTTCAGTTGGTATTTTTCATTAAATATGTTGATATGAATTATCAGTTAAACCATTTCCGTGTTAATTATTTTCCTTGTAAATTATTTTAAATTTATTTAGGGTCGTACCATTCAGCCCATCTTCGGGCATGACCGTTGCCGAATCCTCGGCGGTCCGAACCGAACACCGACAAAAATCAAGGGGAGGGGTAACCATGGGCAAGGACACATCCATCAAAAGAGGGGTCAGCCTTTACAGTTACCAGGAGGAGTACTGTTTCGGGATACTGTCCCTTGAAGACTGCCTGGCGGTCACCGGCAGGATGGGGGTCGAAGGCGTCGAGATCATCGGCGACCAGATGATTCACGGCAGTCCGTTTCCACCTGACGAGTTTTATGAAAAATGGGCGGCATGGCTCGACACATACAACGTGACGCCCGTCTGCAGCGACATTTTTATCAACACCAACCTGTATAAGAATCGAAACCTGACGGACCGGGAATCCATCCATGCGATGATTGCCGAGATAAAACACGCCCACCGGCTCGGGTGCCGGGTCGTCCGGCTCGTTTCAAACACCCCCGCCCATATCGTGGGCCGGTGTCTCCCCCACGCCGAAAAATACGACGTGGCGCTTGCGCTTGAAATTCATGCCGGCCTTGGATTCGACAATCCGTTCACTGAAAAATTCATATCGCTCATGCTGAAAGAAAAATCCCCCTATATCGGTCTGGTGCCGGACATGGGACTGTTTTGCCGGAGGTATCCCAGGGTTGTAAAGGATTATTACCTGAGAATGGGCGTCAATCCCAGGCTGTCGGAATATCTGGTGTCGGCATACGATAACGGTGAGATCAAACCGGGCGCCGTCTCACCGGAACAGCGGATCAGCGAGCTGGCAAGGTTCAATCCAACCGACATAGAGAAAGAATTCATCATCATGATGAGTGGCTTTGAAAACAACGACCTGAACGTTCTGAAAGAATTCGTGCCGTATATAAAAAACGTCCATGCAAAATTCTACGAGATGACCGAAGACAATGTGGAATACTCCATCCCCTACCGGGACATCATCGAATTCTTCGACCGGGAGGGGTATGATGGATTTTTGTGCAGCGAATACGAGGGAAACCGATTCATCCAGGACGCTTTCGAAGTGGACAGTGTCGAGCAGGTACGTCGTCATCATGTCATGATGAAGCAATACATCGGATCCTAATCTTTGATGGAAAGGATGTGTTACGAATGTTTGAATCCTACATAATATGTGATGACGGGTTCGGGAATGTCGAAAAGGACGGAAAAACCGTCGGATTTCAATACAAGGCGCGAGTGAACTACTACCGGGGCATTCCGCTTTCAATGGTCAACGACATTCGGGTAAAGGTGGACGGCGAAGACATCGAACGGGGAAAAATCAAATTTTCGGTGGACGAAGACTGGTTCACCCTCGATGAAATGGAAACCGTAACCTTCCTGAAGTGGGAATTCGGGCAAAAGGCAACCATCTTCATCGAAAGAGAGGGCGGCCTGTCTCCGGGTGACCATGAGCTGTTTGTCACCCAGATTGTGAGGAACGCCTATATGCCCTTCCCCCTGACGGCCAGGCTCAAAAAGGTTCTTAAAATTCGATAGAAATCCGGTTGGACGACCGGGAACTCCCTTCGGGTTGCGATGAAAGGAAAGAGTATTCATGAAAAAGTTCAAGGTGGGCATCATCGGATGCGGCGCTGCGGCCCACGGCGTCGGTCTCAATCAGAAGCATTTGCCGTCATTGAAGAAGTTGAAGGATGAGCTGGAGGTAGCGGCCTTCTGCGATATCATCGAAGAGCGTGCGGTGAAGGCTGCCGAAGAATTCGGGACAAAGGACGCCAGGGTCTACGTCGACTTCCGAGAGCTGCTGAAGGATGATTCCCTCGATATCGTTCACGTCATCACTCCCAATAAATACCATTGCGAAATTACGGTGGCGGCCCTGGAATCCGGAAAGCATGTGCTGTGCGAGAAGCCCATGGCCAAATCTTACGGCGAAGCGGTGAAAATGGTGGCGGCCGCAAACAGAACCGGCAGAAAACTCCAGATCGGATACCAGTACCGGCTCATGCCCGCCGCCCAGTATCTCCACAAGGTGTGCCGCAGCGGCGCCCTGGGAGAGATTTATTACGCAAAAGCCCATGCCTTGCGACGACGCATGGTTCCCACCATGGGTGTCTTTCTGGACAAGGAAGAGCAGGGCGGCGGCCCGCTGATCGATATCGGCACCCACGCCCTGGACATGGCCTTCTGGATGATGGACAATTACAAGCCGCGACTTGTCATGGCCAGCACTTATAACAAATTCGCCCACCAGACCGACACCGACAACATGTGGGGTGACTGGGACTCGGAAAAATTCACCGTCGAGGACTCGGGATTCGCCTTCATTCAGATGGAAAACGACGCCACCATCCTTCTCGAATGCAGCTGGGCGCTGAATATTCTCGATGCCATTGAAGAACAGGTGACGCTCTGCGGAACCAAGGCCGGCGCCGACATGAAGGGCGGCGTCCGGATCAACCGCACTGAATTCGGAAAACTCAGCGTCATCAAGCCGAATGTCCCGGAGTTCAACCCGGGAAACTACGACCCGAGGGGCGGCCCCCCGCCCGGAGAACTCGAGATAAGATCATTCCTGGACTGCATCCGAAACGACACGGCGCCCTGCGTTTTGCCAGAAGAGGCGCTTATGGTGACACGAATCATAGATGCCATTTACGAGTCTTCGGAAACCAAAAAGCCGGTGTATTTATAGCCGCCAAAATTTTCCATCCTTTATCTTCGATACGGAAGGAAAATGTATTTCGTTTGTGGTGCCGGCGCCATGTGAGGAAAACCCGCATCCGATATATCCGATGTTGTACTTTTTCATTTACCGATCCTCCTCTGTTATGATGCCAGATGCATGGTTGCGCATTTCACCCCCATCAGCATGTTCAGTGGGAATTCGT
The DNA here is from genome assembly GCA_040235505.1 of Desulfobacterales bacterium. Lineage (GTDB taxonomy): Bacteria > Desulfobacterota > Desulfobacteria > Desulfobacterales > JAFDDL01 > JBECKW01. Next base: position 381 of record JBECKW010000326.1, on the reverse strand, counting down.
AATAGGCCGAAATCTCTTCCGCCACCATCACCTTTAGTTCATGCGCCTCCGGAGCAAGATCCTCCCCTGCCATAAATACGCGAATGGGAACGACGATATTCCACCAGATATGAAGATCATGCCGTCGAGAGTCCGCCATCATGATACCAGGTGGAAAAATCGGTTACCAGACCCAGGTACTCGGAATCGAAGGCCTTCAGGACTTCAAGGAAGGGCTCGGGGGCCGCAGGGGAGTGCAGTTCCACGGGCAGCTTCACCTGGTCGATCTTGTCCTGCTCACTGCGCCGGTATCCGTTGAATACTCGTTTTCCGTGTACTGGCTGAAATTATCGAGTTCCATCCCGAGGGATTCGATCCGTACTTAATGTTGCCTCTTTATTG
>JBECKW010000317.1:0-14385 GCA_040235505.1 Desulfobacterales bacterium | reverse complement strand
GACATCTTTCAAGCCGGCGAGATGACCCAATCGAAAATGTATTTCCACAACCTGGAAATATATGGCGGCAAAGCGAATATCCAGATGGCGGAATTTATGGAATGGTTTGACGGGCTGTGGCATGGGCGGTATCTGGCCTATACCATCGCCGGCATAGCGACCCTGATATCCCTCGTCTGTCTCTTTTTCGCCCGTCACTGGCAATTCGATCAGGTCGTGGGCGGCTATGACAAGTCCGACGAAGATCCTCCCTGAGGTTGTTCGCAAGGCTTTGATGAAACCCGAGAAGAGAATAATAGATGTATATTCGCTATAAGACGCACCGACAATATTACTACGAGTCGCTGAATAATTGAAGAAGAGCATCTGACATTCGGCTTCACGAGAATTCGGGCCACTATGCGGTCCTCACCCGTGACAGGTGCGTTGGAGGAATCACAATGATGGTGTCGAGTTATGCCGTATGGGGAAAACGGATGTGGATTGGCGGTTTGGCCTGTCTCGCGGTTTTTGCCGCCGCTTTCGGACCATCCGGCGGTGCGGCCCGGGCCGCTGACATTGACGGGACCTACCGGCTCTCTCTGCCCATGCCCGGGGGCGAAAAGGAAAGCATTCTTAGCATTACATCCAACGGAAGCGAGCTTTCGGGGACCATGTCGGCCCCCGGTGCGCCTTCGGAAATTTATCCCATCAGAGACGGAAACTGCAACGCGGAGAAGTTCAGATTTTCGGTGGAGATGGGCCGAATCACCTATACCCTGGCGGGGACCTATCATGACGGCGGACTGGCGTTTGACATGACCACCGAGGAGTCCATTCCCCTCGGGGATGGCGAACGTCTCGCCGGGAAAACCGGCGAGATTACCGGATCCTATCGGGTTCCGGTTTACTCCCCCGGGGGAATCAAGGAGAACCGCTTCGATCTGGTTGCCGAAGGCGGCCATATCACCGGCGAAATGTACGCCCTTGGCGGGAACGATTCCGCCGGCGGCATGGCGGGGGCGCCGGACCGGATGCCGCCCCCCCAGGCCGATGGGGCGACGTCGCCGGCCGGGACTGCCTCCAACGGGAAACGGGACCTGAACCGGTTCAAGGAGGGACGCTACACCGGCAACAGTATCGATTTGTACACGAAAACCGCCCAGGGGTCCGATTTCCATTTCAGTGGAAGCATCGAAGGTGACATCATCCGGCTGACGCTCCATGTGACGGACCGGCGGAGCGGATTGACAGCGGAGGCTTTGTAATCACCCCCAAAACAGATTTTTGACGTTGAAATACTGAAAATACAATAAGATACATAGGCCCGGCCCTCGAGGCCGCACAATGGCGGAAAAACAAAGGAGAAGTCATGAAACTGACTCGAAACACGCTGAAGTTTACAGGTTTGGTTTGGTTTGGAATGATGGCCGCTTCGATCCTTCTTGTCTCCTTCGCTTCTACGGGGAGGGCAGTGGAAGGGGCCCAGAAACAAGCTTCGCTCGAGTTGCGTCTGGAGCGTCTACAGGCCGTGCGCGACGTGCAGAACCAGATGAGCCGCTACACCTACTACCAGAGCGCGGCCATGCAGGAAGAGACCATCGCGCTCTTCGCCCAGCACACGGCCGGCGTGCGCGTCGAAATGCTCTGGGGCGTGTACGACGGTCTCGATGGCGTCAAGAAGTGCTACAAGCTCGACCACCTGCAGCATGACGATCTGAAGGGCCGGGCCGGCGTCATGCAGATCGACACCCTGACCACGCCCATCATTCAGGTGGCCGGTGACGGCAAGACGGCCAAGGGCATCTGGATCTCGCCGGGCCTCGACACCCGGCTCGTCGATGGCAAGCCCTCGGCCAAGTGGGCCTGGTACAAGTACGGCGCCGACTTCGTGAAGGAAGACGGTGCCTGGAAGATCTGGCATCTGCACATCTACGGCATCTTTCTGACCGACTATCACAAGTCCTGGGCCGAAGGAACTCCGGTCAAGTTCGACGCCAATTACACCGGTCTGGTGGGCCATAAGATGCACAACGACCGGCCCCCGACGACCTCCTGGTGGTTCAGCGCCGACACGGTCTTTCCCGACGATCAGCCCTCGATCCCGCAGCCCTATGAGACCTTCGACGAAAAGACGGCTTACTAACCGGAGCGGACTCGGCATCCGACTTCAAAGAGAGGAAAATTTCCATGCATAGATTACGAATTGCGCGATGGCTCCTCTGCGCCGGACTCGTCACTCTGCTCTGTTGGCCGCTTGTCTCCGCGGCCGGCACCCTGGAGGCGAAACAGAGCAAGTTAGAGAAAGAGATCGAGCGACTCGAGGACCTCCACGAGATAGAGAACCTGATGAGCGAGTACTACTGGATGCACGCCGGCGACGAGATGAAAGACTACTTGATGGCCTACCACACGCCCAACGCCCGCGTGACCAACGATCTGCACGAACATTCGATGGCCCAGACGGAGAAGAACACTTCGCCCAAGCAGGGCAAGGACCGCGACGCGCGGCGTATCGAGATGCGCAACAGCCCGGGCTATCTGCACGTGCATCTGGAGACCTCGCCGGTGATCGAACTGGCCGCCGACGGGAAAACGGCGAAGGGCAGTTGGATTTCGCCCGGCCTCGAGGCCGATCCGCCGATGGATCTCAAAGCCGGCGAAAAACGCACCACCACCGGCTACTGGGCCTGGGCCAAGTTCGGCGCCGACTTCGTCAAGGAAAACGGCCAGTGGCGAATCTGGCACCTGCACGTCTACTCTCTCTTCATGACCCCGTTCGACGAGAGCTGGGCTGAGGTCGATCCCGAGAGCGAAGGCGGCGGTGCGGCCGGTCCTCCCGGCGGCGCAGCTCCCGGGGGAGCCAATGCTGCCGGCGGACCTGGCGGAAGCGGCGCTCCCGGCGCCGTGGCCCCGAATGGCGGGATGACTGGCGACACCGGCGGCCCGCCCGCGGGCGGCGGACCCGGGCAAGAGGAGAGCGTCGCCGATCCCTCCACCCTGCCCATCAGCGAACGTTGGCTCTACTCACCCACGGCCATCTATCCCGACGCCAAACCCATGCCTCCGGCGCCGTACAAGACCTATGTCTTTGAGAAGGCCATCGCCTACTAACCCTTCAGATACAAAAGGCGCGCAACCGTTGGGGGTGCGCGCCTTTAAATTTGGATGATTTCGCCCGGAATCCAGCGTCAGCCGGCGGGGATATCGTTAGAAAACCGCGAAGCTACTTCGCATCTTTCGCATCTTCCTTGGTGTTTTCTTTTCTCATTTCAATCGTGACGTTCTTCCCTGCCTGGAAGGCGCCGCCGCCGGTTACTTCCAGCTTGACTACCGAAAGCTTGACCGGCTTGTCGGCGGTGATCACCGTGCCTGGAGCGACCGTCAGCTTGTCGATGGTCGTGTCGGCGGTGAGCTTCCACGAAGACTTCTCATCGAAGTTCAGGCGGGCGTTCTTCGCAACGCCGAGCACTGTACCGGTCCACTCGGAATTCTGGAAAGTGGCGTTGATGAAGTTGCCCTTGGTTCCGGAGTTCATGCCGCCCGGCATGCCGCCGCCTGGCATTCCGCCACCGGGCATCCCGCTGCTCGGCATCTGCATGCCCTGACCGCCGGGCATCCCGCCGCCTTCACCGCCACCGGGCATTCCGCCGCCGGGGCCGCCTTGCATCTGGCCGCCGCCCGGCATGCCGCCGCCCGGCATGCCGCCGCCGGGCATCCCGGCGCCCTGGCCACCCATCATCCGCTGTTCCAGGCTCTCGGTGTTCTCGGAAATATAGAAGTCGCCGACGATTTCGGTGGTATCGTTGTAGACTCCGGTCAGGTCCCACTTGGTCTTGCTGTTGTCGTTGATGAAGAAGACGTTGGCCGTGCCGTTGCCCTCGGCGTCGATCATGAGATTCTGGGCCTTGGAGCCGGGAGCGTTTTTGTACTTCTGATAATTCTTGTTGATCAGCTTTGTGCTCTCAATGTAGATGGGCGTCTTGGAGCCTTCGGTATAGATCACCGAAAAGGGGCTGCCGCCCATGGAACCGGGAACCGTGTAGTAGCCGTCCTTGAACCAGTTGCTGCCCGTGCTTCCGGAAGTCGATCCGACGCCGCTGCCGCGGCCGGCGAAGAGGCTCAGGTAGAAATTGCCGCCCTTGAGGCCGGCGGCCGTTGCGGCTTCCGCTTCCTCGGGTGTCACCACGTCGAAGAGCCGCTCCAGCTCGTCCTTGTCGAAGAAGGCGGTCACGGAGCTGTTCTTCACGCGCACTTCAGACATCTTGGTCGAGTTCTGGCCGGCGCGCAGCTTGATGCCCATCAGGCCTTCGATGGTGTCGTTGTAAGCGTAGATGTAACCGCCCGAGGCTGAAACCAGTCCGGCGTCCATGTGCGAGGTGAGCGAGCTGTTGTAGACCCAGACCAGGCCATCGTTCGAGCCGATCGAGTAGACGCCGCCCGAGCCCTGTCCGTAGGCCTTGCCGACGATGTGGTTGGCCACGATCGTGCCGCCGCCGGAGTCGGTGGCCAGCACCGTACCCGTGCCCATGACGGTGATCAGAGCCGAGGCGTCGGCGCCGAGCTTGTTGACCAGCTTGATCTCCTGGGTCTTCTTGTCACGGGTGATGTAGGCGTCGTTGTAGTCGGGGCGGTTGGTCAGCGTGGGCGTAACGCCTTCGGTGGCGTTCATGAACATCTTGCCGCCGTTGGCGACGTAGAGTCCGTGCGCTCCTCTGGCAATGCCCACCAGCGAGCCGCCCGAGATGTTGACCTTGCCTTTGTAGGTGGCGAAGGCCACGTTGGCGCCGCCATTGTAGCTGGGGTCGATCAGGTTCAGGGTCGCTTCGCTATCGGCCAGAATCGCCGAACCGGCGCCGAAGAAGTTGGTACCCTCCCTCGGGCCGTAATAGCTGCTGTAGTCGGAGAAGGTCCAGTCCTTGAGGGTGAGTTCGGCCTTGTTCTGAGCGAAGATCGAAGACATATCGAGGATGGCGTTGTAGTTGGCCTGCGCCTCGGCAAGCGTCCCGACCTTGGCTTCCACGCCGGTCATCGGGCCGTCGTAGGTCTTATACAGGTAAGCGGTGTAGTAGGCCGTTGTTCCCTCCACGTAGTTGTAAACGTGGAAGTAGTCGTAGTCCTTGCCATAGGTCAACCCGTGCTCGGAGGCGTACTTCTTCAACTCGTCGCTGGTGCGGAACTTGATGGAGCCGTCCTTGCTGGTATAGCTCTTTACCAGCTGATAGAGGACCGTCTTGCCGTCCTTGGTCGAGGCGTAGAACTTGCCTGCGCAGATGCCGATGACGTTGGCATACCTGCCGGCGCTGGTGCCGTTATCGGGGAACTCGTAAGTGGGCGCCGCGCTCTTCGCCTCGCCCTGAGTGCCGGCGGAAGCGTTGCCGCCGGGAGCGAAGCTGGCCTTGATGACGATGTCCTTGGAGACGGGCGTCTGCAAGGCGTAATTGAGAGTGTATGAACTCTGCCCCTTTGCGGCCGCGACGCTCGCTCCGTCCACCTGAACGTCACTGATCTGGTAGCCGCCATTGGCCTTGACCTGGAGGCTCAGGCTCGTTGCGCGCTGAAGCTTTTTCGGGAGCAGATAGTTACCGGTGATCGACATCGTGCCGCCCGCGCCGGCTTCGGCCTTCAGGTTGACGACTTCGGAACTGAAGCCGATGCCGACCTGCTTGGCGTAGCTTTCGGCCCGCGTGCCTGCCTTGCCGGCGATGCTGGCGATGGCCACCGAGGAGGTCGCGCCGTCCTCGATCGTCGTCACGCTGGCCGGGATGGAGATGAAGTAAGTGCTGTTATAGTCGTAGATCGCCCGGTTACGGAGTTTGGTCACGCTGTCGGGAATCAGGAAGACCCCCGGGTTTCCGTTGGAAAACGTCGTCTGGGCGCCGTTGCCGATGGTCGTGACCGGGTAGCCTCCGATTTCAGACGGCACGATCAGGATGTCTCCTCTCCCGCCGCCGTAATAGGCGGTGATGGTTGCCTTGCCGTTTTTGACCGTATAGGCATAGCCGTTATCCGTCTGCGGCTGATCGGCCGCCCAGGCCGCAGGCGAAAAGACCGCTCCAAAGAGAAAAGCGGCTGTTGCGATTGTTATGATTAATAATTTTGACGACGAACAATGCAGTCTCTTCATGCCAATCCTCCCCTGTATCCTGCGCTAAGATATACCTCGGTCAGGAAGCTGTTGAATGTAGTTGTGTCTGATTAATAAAGATGGGCCTTTTGATGAGCGGATTATAGGGAAGTTCTCATTTTACGTCAAATGAATTATCCATCAATCTAATAGCGGGCTTGTCCCCGTTTTTCCCTGTTGTCATTATCAGGGAAACGGAGGATTAATCACTCAAGGCACTCGAGATAAAGCAGCCACCACCGCTGTTGTCGGATGAACCTGAACCATCGGAGGGTTCGGTTAAAACACCGATTTGGTCGGAAAAATCACTTTCCATGCCGTCCGAGCTGAATGCAGTGAGGGCAAAGTAATAGAATTGGCCGTCCTTAAGACCGGTCAGGGTAAATGAAGGTGAACTCGGATTGGTGAGATCCCCCTCATTGATAATAATTGGAGAAGCGCCTTCATTTGCATCGGTTCCCTGATACGGAAGGCTGTCATTTTCATTTTCATAGTATAGCTTATACCCTGCCAGGTCAGTTTCCGTGTTAGCATCCCAGGCCAAAGTAATTTCGGCAGCAAGAACCGGATTCAAAAACGAGAGAGATAAGAGGATACTGATGAGACCCGCCCGTAAAAAAAGGGTCGATAAAATATTGGCAATGAAATTCCTCAGGCGTTTCGGATCCATTTTGGAGCAATATACATATATTATCCCGGAAATCAAATGGAATTTTCCATCATAAAAGTGGGCCTTTAAAAGAGCCTGTATTTTAAATCGCGAGTGGGGTATTCAGAAATCGGGCGTTTTTCAAGTAGCCGGGGATAAGGATATAAAAATGATGCGACATGTCGTTGTGGCGGGATGGGGGCAGGTGAGGCAGCCGAAGGGACTCGAGGGGGAGACCCTGGACCCCATGGGACTGATGGTTAGGGCCTCTGCGCGGGCGGGACAGGTCACGGGCTCCGAAGAAATTTTACGCAATCTCGACGGGATCATGGTGGTTCGGATCGTAAGCCGCGACCTTCCGGATGCGGCGCGGCAACTGGCCGGCAGGCTGCACGCGTCTCCCCGTTTTCTCCAGGTTTCCGGCATCGGCGGGCACTCTCCCCAGGCGCTGATCAATGTGGCCGGCGGAATGATCGCCCGGGGGGAACTGGACTCCGTCCTGGTGGCCGGCGCCGAAGCCTATGTCCGGAGGGAAGGGAACCCGGAAAGGGTTGAAAGCGCCCTGTTTCGAGGCGTTCCGGCCGATTATGCCGGGGACGACCTCGTCGGCGCCACGCCCCTTGAAAAGACCCACGGCATCGAGCATCCCATGCAGGGGTTTCCGCTTTTCGAGACTGCCCTGTGGGCGGCGTCCGGCCTGGAACTTCGAACCTACCTCGGGAAGGTCGGCGCCATGTGGTCCGGCTTCAGCAGAGTCGCGGCGCAGCATCCCAATGCATGGTCGAGGGCTGTCCGGACACCTGAAGAGATTATCACCCCCTCTCCGGACAACCGGCCCATCGCCTTTCCCTACACCAAATTCATGAATTCGTTTGTGACCGTGGACCAGGGCGCCGCCGTGATTCTGATGGCGGAAGAATTCGCCGAAAAATACAGACGGAGAGGGAAACGGACGGTTTACTTCCGGGGGGGAGGATATGCCCGGGACCGTCAGCGGTTCCTGATCGAAAAATCCGATTTTACCGCCAGTCCGCCCCTCAAAGCAGCGGTGGAAAAGGCCCTGGCGCGATCCCGGACGCGGCTGGAGGACCTCGACTGCTTCGACCTCTATTCATGTTTCCCCTGCGCGGTGACCATCGCAAAGAAGATGATCGGCATCGCGGACGACGACCCGCGACCCATTACCCTGACGGGCGGCCTCGGCTTTTTCGGCGGTCCCGGCAACAACTACAACCTTCATGCCGTCGCCACCCTGGCGGAAAAAATCGCCGGGGGCGAGAAAAAAACCGGTCTGGTTACTGCACTTGGGTGGTTCATGCACAAGCATGCCGCCGGTGTCTACGGGGCGTCTCCTCCCGCAACCCCATTCGAGCCCGGTGACAAGGAGGACCGCGATTCTGGGGCGGTGGGCGGGGACCCGGTTCCCCTGCAACCCGAAGTCGACGGCGACGGTGTCATCGAAACCTACACCGTGGTCTATGAAAGGGACCAGGCGCCTTCCTATGCCGTTGTCTATGGCAGAACACAAGACCGATATCGGTTCATCGCAAGAACCCCGGCCCGTCCGGAAATATTCGAGCGGCTTACGTCGACGAACCAGGTGGGACAGCCGGTCCGCATCCGTTTCGATGCATCCAGGGGGCTTAACATCGCCACCTTCTAAGGGCTGACAAGGGAAAAAGTCAATCTTGGCAGAGGCGGGGTACGGCAATCGCATGTAAGATGTCACGATATAATCGGGGTCGGGATCGGTATCGGGATCGGGATCGAAAAGGCTCGATAGCGATCCCGATACCGATAGCGACCCCGATAATAACATCATCCGATTTTTCATGCGTTGACCCTGCCTGTTCCGCCGGACTTTCTTGACAGACTCTTTCATGACATATTATCAGACAGATGTATTTCACTTGGCATGCAGCATATTCATTCAGCAAGGGCTTAACATCAATGCGGAAACTGGTCATCGCTATCGCTTGGCTGATCATTCTGTTCGGACTTTACGCCATCAGCCGCTACAATTACCTCCTGTTACACAGCGTCGCCGAACTCTTTTCCGTCATTATCGCCTGCGGCATTTTCATGGTGGCCTGGAACTGCCGAAAGTATCTGGACAACCAGTATTTTCTATTCATCGGCGTAGCGTATCTGTTTGTCGGCGTTCTCGACCTGCTCCATACATTCACCTATGACGGCATGCCGCTTTTTCCGGGATTTGACGCGAATGCTCCCACCCAGTTCTGGATTGCCGCCCGCTATCTCGAAAGCCTCAGCCTGCTTTTCGCCCCCCTGATGCTGTGGCGGCGAATCCGGAAAGAGTATTATTTCTTCGGGTTTGCCGGTGTTACCCTGCTCCTGCTGCTGTCTATCCTGTATTGGCGGGTTTTCCCGGACTGCTTCATTCAAGGGGCCGGCGGCCTGACCCCGTTTAAAAAAACCAGCGAATATATTATCTCTTTTTTCCTGCTGTGTTCCGGGGCGGTCCTGTTTCGATTGCGCGGCCGGTTCGATCGCAAGGTTCTGCTTCTGCTGGAATCATCCATCGGGTTCACGATATTGGCCGAGCTTTCCTTCACCACCTATGCCAGTGTCTATGGCTTTTCCAATATGCTCGGCCATTTTTTCAAGATCGTTTCCTTTTATCTCATTTACAAGGCGATTATCCAGACCGGCCTGACCCACCCGTACGAGCTTCTATTCCGGGAATTGAATCAGAATGAACAGCGGTATCGAACCCTGTTCGAGTCCATGCAGCCCTTCAGACTCCTGGAGCCTATTTTCGATGATGAGGGAAAGCCTTTCGACTACCGGTATATAGAAGTAAACGCGGCGGCTGCGCAGCTGATCGGCAGCACACAGGGCAGGATGCAGGGGAAAACCTTCCGGGATGTGTTTCCGGATGCCGACTCGTATTGGATCGATGCGATAGGCCGGGTGGCGTTGAATGGGGAGCCGGCGGAGTTCGAGTGGCACAGTCAGGTGACGGGTCTGTGGTACCATAGTATCGCATACCGCCTGGAAGGGGGAAAGGTCGCCTCTCTCATGCTGGACATTACGGAGCAGAAGCAGGCGCAGGAAGCACTGAAAAGATCCAATGAAGAATTGGAACAGTACGCGTATGTGGCGTCCCACGACCTTCAGGCGCCGCTGCGCTCCATGGTAGGGTTTCTTCAGTTGCTTCAGGGCCGCTACGGGGAGAAAATCGATGGGGAAGGCCGGCATTTTATCGAGCGCGCCGTGAGCGCCGGATATCGAATGCAAACCCTGATCGGAGAACTGCTGACCCTTTCCAGAATTAACACTGCGGAAGTGGTTTTTGAACCGTGTAATCTCAACCGGATTGTCAGAGATGTTCTGGACAACCTGGATTTGAACCTTCAGGAAAAAAATGCGGAGGTCTCCTGCGCGGAACTTCCCTGCCTGGCCGCGGATCCCGGTCAAATTCAAAGCCTATTTCAGAACCTTATTTCGAATGGCGTGAAATATAACAGAAACCCCCAACCCGTTATTGAAATCGGCTGCCGGGAAAACGGCCATGCCTTCCTGTTCTTTATCAAAGACAATGGGATCGGAATTGCATCCCAGCATCATCAGAACATCTTCAGGGTGTTCGAGCGGCTGCATACCGAAAAGGATTACCCGGGAACCGGTCTGGGGCTTGCGCTGTGCAAAAAGATCGTGGAACGGCACGGCGGAAGTATTTGGGTCGAATCCCGGCCCGATGAAGGATCCACTTTCAATTTTACGCTCCCCCAATACAAATAGGCCCCGGCATGCCACGCAGAAAAAATCATAAAAAACTCTACTACGGGTGGGTCATTGTCGCCGTCTGCAGCATTGCCATGGCCATCGCCTACGGCATCATTTACAGCTTCAGTGTTTTCTTCAAACCGATTGCCGCCCAGTTCAATTGGGACCGGGCAACGGTGGCGTCGATATATTCGCTGGCGATGATTGTTCGCGGCGCCGTGACCGTGCCCATTGGCTGGCTGGCCGATCGATACGGGCCCATGAAGGTGGTCGGGTTCTGCGGCGCCATGATCGCGGCCGGCCTGGTGCTGACCAGCCGAGTGACAACATTATGGCAATTCTATCTGACCTACGACATTGTCCTGTCATTCGGTCTGTGCGGGGCCTATGCCGTAGGCAGCGCCGTTACCTCCCAGTGGTTTGAAAGAAAAAGGGGGATGGCCCTCGGGATTGTGGCCGCCGGATCCGGATTCGGTACGCTGGTCCTGGTTCCCCTTGCCCAACATCTCATCGATGTTTTCAACTGGTCGAAAGCCTATGCCACCATCGGCACTGTGGCCGGATTCATTACCATCGCCACCGCGTTTCTTTTAAAACCCGCCCCCCGGCAGGCAGCGCCCTCTCTCGAACAGGTCAGAAAGACGCCCACTTCCCACATATCGACGCCGGTCCTTCGGAAAATGATTCTGAGCAAGGAGATGCTTCTGGTCGTCGCCACCTTTGCCCTGATCAACTTCTGCATCCAGATGATCATGGTGCACCTGGTAAACTTTGCAACGGATATCGGTATCCCTTCCCTGGAAGCGGCGGGTTATCTCGGTATCATCGGGGTGGTGAGTATCGCGGGCCGGCTGCTGATGGGAAGCATGGCCGATCGAATCGGCACCTATCATTCCCTGATTATTTGCGCGGTAGTACTTCTGGCAGCCTTGACCGTGCTGTTTTTCAATACGTCTCCCGGCGGTTTTTTGGCGTTCGCCGTTCTTTTCGGTTTTTCGTATGGGGGCGAAATTCCACAGCTGCCCATGCTCATTGCAGAGATTTTCGGGGTGCGCGCCATGGCCTCGCTGATGGGGATCGCTATTTTTGTCAGCATGTTCGGCGCAGCGCTCGGCCCGTGGGTCGGTGGCAAGGTGTATGACCTGACCCGACATTATCAGATCGCCTTTGCCATTGCCGCAGGCGTCGGGGTGATCCGGCTCGCCCTGATTATAAGGTTCAAGAAATCCCTGGTCTCTCCCTTTTCCTTGGAAAAAGGAAGAGCGGAAGGTGGGAAGAGCGGAAGGTAGGAAACGCCGAGGAACGAAGGACGGAGGCCGCGAAGAGCGGAAGAGTCGGCGGAGCGCTGTTCAATCAGGTTTCGCGTTTATGCGTCTTCTGCTCTTCCACCTTTCTCGATTTTTGCTTTTCGAGTCGTTCCCGGTGGGTATTTAAAAACTTCTCCTGCCTGGTTGAAATATGGATATCGCTGGTTATCTTAGACATACAATGCAGATTTTCGTGGCGGCGGATTCGATTGCGTTGATGTTTTTCGCATGTTTTGATTCGTGTCTCCAAGCGGTTTTTGAAAATCCCATCTGGTCAACGCTCGCCGCTTAAGTGTCTGAATAAATATATCATATGGACCCAAAGGGGTCAGGCCAAGTTAAGATTTTCCAACGGCGTCCCGAGCAGTCCCGTGCAATGGGGCGGAGGGGTGATCCGCCGTTTATAAGGAGCAATGCCATGAAACAAAGAAATCGAAAAAATATCATGTATTTTTCAACCCTTGCAGTGACGCTCTTCTTTTTAGTGCTGACGGCAAGCCCGGCAATATCCAGCGAATACAAGGCCCTGGAAGGTCTCCACGGCATCAGTGCGGTGTTCGATGTCAGTCTTAAGTCCCCCGCAACGGCCAATGTCGTTTTCGGAGCCGTGAAAGGTGTGTACATGGACGAAAGCGTCCGGGCCCTTGAGGAACCTCCGAAAATCGCCATTGTATTTTCTGGACCGGCGGTAAACCTGATTTCCACAAACCGCGAGGGGATCAAGGAGGCTGACGCGAAAGCCCTGGACGAGTTTGCCGCCACCATTCGCCAGATGAAAAAGGACGGTGTGACCTTGGAGGTCTGCGACTATGCCCTGAAGGTCATGGGTGTCGATCCGGCATTGATCATGCCGGAAGTGGATCATGTGGGAAACGGATTCATCTCCCTGGTCGGCTATCAGGCGAAAGGATACTCGCTGGTAAGCATTAAATAACTGTTACCCCGGAAATCTCCCGCCTGGAACCTTCGGGGGATATACCCAGAAGCGTTGTGGAACGAAGAGCGGAGGTTGGGAAGAGTGGAAGAGAGGGCGCCTTGTTCTATGATCTTTTGCTTTTATTCATCTTCCGCTCTTCCGCGCTTCTTACCTTCTGCTCTTCGTGCCGTCAAATCGCCACGTGAAACTTGAAGCGCCTGCCGCCGGCAGAAATAGGGGCGCTTCGGGCAGGATGCCAGGATTCTTCATGGAAGAGAACTTCGCCTTTGCGGTCAATCAGGAGGATTGAAGAGCTGCGGGTGCCGTAGTCGGGGCTGGTGATAAACGCAGGCGCCAGGACCCGCTCCCAGGAAAGTTCCACACCCGTATGGGGGAGCGCTTCGTCCGGTACCGGCTTCCGGTTTTTGAGAAATTCAAGAAGTTCACAGGGATCGATCTCTTTGCTTCCGGCAGCGACCTTTTTCAGCGAAGAGACGGCGCGGGTTACCTTGGGCCAGGGGGTGCCCAGGAGGTGGTTGCTGAGGCCGTATACGCCGGGCGAAAGCTCCCGGACCTCATGACTGCGATTTGAAAAGTAAAACATGCGCCCGGCGTCCCCCACCAGAAGATTGAAGCCCTGGTAGTCTTGTGCTTTGCCTGCGATATCTTCCATATACTGCCCGGGAGAGCTGTCACCGGTAAGATACTTCCCGACCAGTTGCCCCCTGGACGGGCCGTTTACAGCGAGACGGGCTTCCTCCCGGTAGTTGGTGACCGCGGCAAAGCGGCCTTCCCGCGTAATTCCGAGCCACGTGCCCATGCATTCGAGATCTCTTCCGGCCAAAACCCGGGGATGATCGCTCCAGAAATCCAGGGGAGCCGTAGGGCGCCGGTAGAATTCATCCCGGTTCCCGGCCAGGATCAGATCGTATAGGGGATGGGATTTGTACGCAAACACAATGAGACACATGGCGTCGAACCTTTTGAAACGGGACATGCATGGGCAATATATTATCATGGCTTCAATCTGAATCACAGCAATGAAAAGGCCACTGAAAAAAAGAACGAATGCGTCATGAAGGGGCAACGGCTGATCGGGCCAACCCCGACCAGCCGTTTGTTAGAGGGGAGGGGAACGGCCGAAGTTTCTCGGCCGTTCAATTTGGAGGAAATAGATGAAAAGGTATTGGTCCCGACCAGTAGAAGTAGCAATTTGTTTGCCAAGTGGTCGATTTTTTATAGTAGTGGCATTATATGCAATTAATATAGTGTGTTGTGTGTGAATCCGCAGGGATTTATATACGCAGAGCGGTGCGTATTTTCTATCCATCCATAAAAATATTCGCGAAATTGCTGACTACATATGATCCAGGTCATCGATTCCGCTTATAGGTGCCGACAAGTTCCGTCGACGCGATGATGTGCCCTGCCATGGCTTTTTCAATTTTTGCCTTTGTAGGTGCGCCGAGATCCGGCAGCTTGATATCGAGCGCATACAGCTTGTGGAAGTAGCGATGCGTGCCGATGGGTGGGCACGCACCGCCGTAGCCTTTACGTTTCCAGTCATTCAGGCCCTCCAGTGTCCCGGCGGGGAGTTCATTTGCCTGAACGGCCTGGGCAAGGCCGGTTGTTTCGGGAGGCAGGTTGTAGAGAACCC
>JBECKW010000300.1:0-18958 GCA_040235505.1 Desulfobacterales bacterium | reverse complement strand
GAATTGATCGCTTCCGTAAAAAAAGACCACAGCTACGAATGCCCCTGCATCGTCGCCCTTGACATTGAAGCGGGAAACCCCGATTTTCTTAAATGGATCGCCGATGAAACCACTCGATCCTAAGCCGTTTTAGCCGGGAAGATAACTTCGGCAGGTTGTTTTTATCAAATCGACAGAATGCCACAACTCTAGGCACTCTAGTGCACTTTAGGCACTGTCTTTTTAGGCTTTCACCACCAGTATCGCCACTCCCTCAAGGGCACGGACGAGCTTTACCCCCACATCGCCAAGAACAAACTCTTCCGCTTTGCTCATTCGCTTTCGTCCCAGCACCACCATATTGTAATTCCCCTTGTGGAATTGGTCGATAATTCCCTCCGTAGTAGTAGTATAGTTGTCTGTCACCAGTTTGACCGTGATATTCTCCGAATTGTATCCGTTTTGCACCAGCTTATCCCGAATCCCCTCTAAAAACTGTTCGTATCTGGCCGGCTGTTGTTTCATGAATTTTTCCCCCATCAGCTCCTCTCCGGCGGCCGGATGCCGGAAAACATGAAGCAGCGTCAAGTTTGCCTCTTTGGGGAGAATGGAAAACCGGAGCATAAAGTCCAATGCTTTCCTGGAACTGACCGAGTCGTTTAAAGCCATCAGAATCGAGTTTTTCATTGGACTCCTCCTTGATTATAGGGACCGAAGGTATCCATTCAGGTCTTCAATCAATTCATCGACAAATTCGTAATAGATCATCGCCCCCGCCGAAAAATGAAGGATGATATCGTTGAGCATCCTCGGAACATAAGGAAACAGCTTCTGCAGATTCAACAACCTGTTTTTATGGATGATCGAAAAGTCTTCCAGTGTCAGCCGCTCCCCGAGGTCACCATACGTATAGGGATCGTTCTGAATCATATAATAATTGTGAAACCCCTTCCCGACCGAGTACGCCAGGATATTGCCGAGGCCAAAAATATCCAGCCCGAACGGATTCTCCTGTGCGTTGTAATCATAATCAAAATCGATCCAGGTATAGTGGCCGTCTCTTTGGTTCACCATCAGATGGTCGTTTCGTATGTCTCCGTGCCTGAATCCGTTTCGGTGAAGAAAACCGATGGCCGTAAACGCCTCGATCAGTTTTTTCAGGATAGCCGGGAGCGCTTCATGAAAATATTTTTGATGAGGCATCCGGATACTGTCGACATATAAAAAAAAATTATGCCCCCGGACAATATCCAGAATTCGAATGTTATTGCCCTTTTCGTCATAGCAGGATGTCCCCTGCATGAACGACGGATGGGCTTTGACCAGTTTCAGGATCTCGGCTTCTTTTTCAGGATCCCGGAAACACCGGATTTTTACCCCGCCGAAAGATGTGAAAAAAGATTCATAAAACGAAAGCTTGATGATTTTCCGTTCCCCGGTATCGATATCCACGACCCGTTTAACCCAGAATTTCGGGTCTTCAACACCGAATCGCCTCTCACGCTCGACACCGGTGACCGTATATCGGCTTCCGCCGACAACAATTTCGTCGCCGAATTCAATCGATGTAAAATCGGTTGTATCTGTAAACAACCGGGGCGGATTCATCCATCAAAGCCCTTTCATCAACCGAAGCGGCAGGTTGCTCATGGCGCCTTTGACCATGTCCAGAAAATTCTTCAGTCCATTGTATTCAATGACCAGCCCCAGTTGCCGGCACAGCACCAGAATGGATTCGATGTCATCGCCATGCAACACGATACGATCGCTGTGATACATCCGGATAATGCCGAGAATCGACTCACGGCATTTGATCGGAAAGGATGCCAGGGAAGTAAAGCCTTCCTCCAGTCCCGCCTCCGGATACTGTACCCGTGGATCGGTTTTCAGATCATCCACAAAAACAGGTTCCCCTTTCACGAAAGCACATTGGGCTTCATCATAAAATACAGGCCCCTTTTCAAGGTAAGCTTCGCTGATGCCGTAGCTGCTGACATGAAAAAGCTGCTTTTCCCGCTCATCGTAAAGCATGATACTGCACCCTTTTATTTTAAAGGCCCGACAGAGACCTTCGACGAAATGGCTGAAAAGAACCGGCAGATCCTCGTAGATACAGATGGCATTGCTGATGGCCTTGAACTGACGAAGATAAAATTTTCTCTCAGGCGTCGTTTGCATGAAGCTCCTCCTTTAGAAACCGAGCTGTTGGTTTTAGGCGAGAACTATCTGTTTTAACTATCTATTACAGGATCCTTACCCCTCTGCCTGGTTATCTGATCGCAGATTCCCCTATGGATGTCAAGCGCCATGGCGTCTGGCTGCAGGGCAATCGCTTGTGAAACAGATGAACGCCCAACATCCAACAGTCAACATCCAATTGGCGGATGATTCTCATTCGGGTCATTATCGGCCACGCTGCCCTCAGACGATGGCAGATAGCTCTCCAAAATCAGATGCCAACCTCTCATTGGATGTTGGATGTTGGACGTTCAAGCTTTTCTAAAAGTCCCTCGGCTTGCAGCGGATGGTTTTTTTGATTAAACCGTCTGCATCCGGATTCGATATCTGTTCGATGGCGACCACCATCACCTCCCGATCCCTGCAGGTCCATTTGACATCCAGGTTGTAAATTCGGGTAGCGAACAAATTTTTCTTGGGGTTGCGTTCATAATAAGCCGGACGGGGATCGCCCTGAATCATTTGAACAATCAGATCCTTCAACTGTGGAAAGCAGGTGCGAAGATTCCGGCAAACTCTTTCCGCCTCATGCGAGAAGGCAACGTTCATCATAACCGGCGGCGGCTCCATGGCAAATCCGCCCAGTGCCTCCGGCAGGCTGTCGGCATAGGGCACATATGGTTTGATATCCAGTACCGGTGTTTTGTCGAGAATGTCCACTCCGCTCAAGAACAACCGCACCGGTTTCGGGGAAACGTATATTTTTTCGAGCCGAACCGCCGAGATGCCCACGGCATTCGGTCTGAACCCGCTCCGTGTGGCAAATACGCCAATACGCCGATTTCCCCCCAGCCTTGGGGGCCTGACCGTATCCCGCCACTTTTTTCCTTCACATTCATGGAATTGAAAAACGACCCAGATATGGGAAAACGCTTCCAGCCCGCGGACCGCTGCCGCGCTTCCATATGGCTCAAATAATTCCAGCTCGGCCTGGGATGCCGGGACAAGTCCCGCCTGACGCGGAATACCGAACTTTTCTTTAAAACACGAGTGAACGATACCGATAGGCTCCATGAACAAAATCCTTTTCCCCAAAATGGGTTCGAGCTAAAAACCTGTTCGAGCTAAAAACCTTGACACTGGCGCTGGTCTTGATTCATTATATTGCAAATGCCGCAATATGAAAACAGGGCAACTTTTTCAAAAAGAGGTCGCAATGGATGAGTCTCCGGTTCAAACCGACGGCGCCCGCTCCAGGTCAACATTAGACCGGTTGATGGATGTCATTAAGAAGCTTTCCGAATCCCAGCAGAAGTATCTGCTGGAAACGGTTCAAAAATGGGTTAAAGACCACCGGGAATACCCAAGGAAAAGTTGTCAGGCCGATGTGATCTATTCTGACAACCATCGCCTTGCCCAGGGAGTGATTCTGAATATCAGCGCGGGCGGCCTTTACCTCCAACCGGACAGCCCGTTTGCTGTCGGGCAGGATGTCATCCTGAGTTTCGAACATCCTTTTGCCGAGAAACAGGTCAAGGCAAACGGCAAAATCGTCAGAAGCGATCAGAGAGGAATCGGGGTCAAATTCGATGAGGTGATCGGAGACATACTGTAACTCAATTATAAAACAACTTCCAGAAAGACGAAGCACCTCAAAAGTTACTCCCTAAAAATTCATGTCTCCTGAAAGGTGATCATCTTAAATAGAGCAATAACTCTGGATGCATTTTTTTAAGGTCGCATCTTTTCACACCGATGAGCCCATCATCGACATGCAGCACCTCAACAAACAGAGTCACCTTCGATTTTTTGCGATTGTCCAAAGTGAAATTTATATCGAGTCGATCTCCATTTTGGAGGTTGTGCTTTCTGAGGCATCTAAAATCAATGCCCGTTAGGGAAATATTCTCAATAAATATATCTCCCTCACTTTCAGTTTTCCGGTTTTTATAGAAACCTTTCAGGTGCACTTTTTTACGACAGCAACGTCTAAATTCATTTAAACCCGCAATTACGGCGCCACACCTGCATTTGGCCCTGAAGCTTCTGAAAGCATATTTACTTTTATTGGTATCAATTATTTCGGTTGTTTCGCATTTTGGACAACGGAAAACGGTTATCCCGTCCTGGTTGACATAACATTTTACCCTATATTCCTTCACATCTTTCGGCATTTTTAGTCGTGACATTAGATAACTCACCAATTTAACAAGATTTCCCTCATAAGTTCATGTTGAACTATCTAAGTTTTCTAATCCTATCGTCCAAATCATTAAAAACCTTTATTCAAATTCGCATGTTTGAGGTAACTCGGCAGACCGTTTCAGATGCCAAGGGTGGCCATCGGGCCATGCATAAAAACGGCGCTCTGACCCTGCCCTTTCCGCGAAAGGAAAACGGCGTCGAAAAAAGCGACTGTCCGGGTGGTGGACGCGGACTTGAGAAAGCAGCGAATTAACCGCTGCCTTGGCAACCCATGCAAATCCGGCCATGTGGACCATCTGGTCTACAACCGTCCCCTCAAGGATTTGATCCTGTGGCCGAATGTCGAAAAGCTGACCCTGATTTCCGGCGAGAGACTGATCCAGGACAGTTGTGAGCGCCTGGGATCCTTTTAGATGAAACTCCTTTTAGATGAAACGCCTTGCAAATGAAATGAAAGAGCGATACAAATATAGATAAATATTTTTCGACATGCCACCAGTTCCGTCGGGCTTTGATGCCATCGCATTTGCCCCTCATGGGGACTGCATATTGATGCTGATGAAATCAAGAAGGCACTGGAGGATCCCTCGTGACAAGCTTTTCGGGTTTGTTTTGAATCATCACAGGCGGCATGGCAAAGGATAAAATATTTTTGCAACCATAAAACCCCTAAACAATATCGACTGCCATGTATGAAGAATACTACCGGCTGAGAGAAAAGCCTTTCCAGATCGTCCCCAATCCTGGAATACTTTACCTCAGCAAGAAACACAAGGCCGCCCTCACATATCTTAAATATGGCATTACAGAAGGCGCCGGGGTGATTATGCTGACCGGAGAGGTCGGTACTGGCAAAACAACGCTGGTTCGCTATATTTTGAACTCCCTGTGCCGTGACGAGCCGACCTGTGTGATCTTCGACACCAACATGACACCCGACGAACTTCTCTCCGCTATTTTAGACGGGTTCGGGGTCAATGCCCAGGGAAAATCCAAGCCAGAAAAAATTGAAATTCTTTACAAGTATCTTGTTAAGTGCTTTGCCAATAGGGAAAACCCCCTGCTCATTATAGACGAGGCCCAGAACCTCCCGATACAAACACTTGAAGAAGTTCGGATGCTTTCAAATCTTCAGAGCGACAACGAGCTTCTTTTACAAATCCTGTTGGTAGGGCAGCCGGAACTGAAGAAAAAGCTCGGCAGCTATGAGCTTCTGCAATTTGCACAGCGCATTGCGGTAAAATATCACATCTCGGCCTTCAACAAAGAGGAAACTGTGGAATACATAAATTTCCGGACGAAAAAGGCCGGACGAACCACTCCCCTCTTTACGCCGGAGGCCATTGGCAGGGTATTTGACGCCTCCGGTGGTATTCCTAGAACCATCAATCTCATCTGTGACCTTGCGCTGGTATATTCCTACGGCTTGGAAGAAGACCCGGTGAGCGTAGAGGCGGTCGAAAAGGTCATAGGGGAAAATTTCAGTACGAGCCTCCAATATGCCGGAAACAAACTGCCGGATTCCGCCCTGGAAACCCTGCTGCCCGGCAAGCCGCTCAACCAGGCCGTTGAAGAACGACTCCAGCGACTTGAGGGATCGGTATATACACTCCTGTTGAAGTTCGATACGTTCATTCGGAAAATGGACGAAAATAAACCCAAGGCCACCAACGTCGTCGACAAAAAGCTGTCGAAGCAGCTCGATATAGAAAAACAAAAATGTGTATATGTCGTCAATAGGTACAATTGGTTGGTAAAAAAATACAAAGAGCTTGAATTGAGAACCACACAATCCGGATTAAAGAATTAACTCCCGGCTCGGTGCTGGGAGAGCACGGCATTGTAGGCCTCCTCCCCTATGTTGTCCGTGTGGCCGCTGATGGTCAGCGTGAGCTCAGGATTTTCTTTCATCAATGAGGCCGTTTTCGTCAGGCGTTCGTAGGCTTCAGGTGCGATGTCGTCGGCGTCGGACCCAAAGGCGATTGTATAGTGTTTTTCGGAGTCCGGAATAGATTGCCAGAGTGTCGAAAGCGTGGTCTTCTGAATTTTTGAATTATCGGCTTTCTGGCTCTCTTCAGGTTCAACATTCGTATTCTCGCTTTCTTTTGCCCCGACGGCCTCGTTCTCAGGTCTTTCCGCCTCTTCTTGCACAGCGACGGGCGGCTTGGGGCGACGGCCTATTTGAGATGCATCAATATCGGAGCGAAGCTCTGAGCCGGCACTTAAATTTTATAAATCACGCTTAACTCGATGTCTGTCTTCTTTAAACCACGTTAGAAATCTATTATCAAAACCATCAACGATTTTTCCTTCCTTTGTAACGAACTTTGATGCAGGGCGCCGGTTATTTGTTTGGATTTCCTGATCTGTTTTCTCAGAGGCCTGTTTTTGTAAGTCTGCACCCTCTTTTTGTAAATCTGTATCCTCTTTTTCAGCTTTTTTCCTCGGGTCCGTAATTTTATAATAATTCAAAGGAGTAAGTTCAAAATCCATCGGCGCCTCAGGTGCGGATAACTTGTAAGGCTCTGACAGGGTGATGATGTCCGATTCGTTTCCCCATTTGTCAACAGCGCTAATACCAAGATAAATTGATTCTCCCCATGATGCATGGGCTTCTAAGATGTCTGGCAGATCAACCTCGGTAATGTTGCCCAGCCTTATAAAATTGGAGTTATAGCTGAGCGAAGATACATTAGACCAATAAAGTCTATAATCAACATCAGGATCGGATTCTGGCGGCTTCCAACTCAATTTGCATTTTTTAATCTTACCCACAATGATCTCCTTCCAAACACTTATAACACCCTTTTATATCACCCTTGGATCAGTGAGCTACAGTTATATCGCAAGATCTGAAAATCGAAAATGGAAAACAGGATTATTGAGCTGGTGGATATTTTAATTTCCAAAATCGTGCCAATTCATCAGGTTGTGTATTCCAGAACATCCCAATATAATGCGAAAAAACATGCTCTAAAAATTCAGTATACAGTGATACCGGGTACTCTTCAGGACCGCATTTTTTGTCACTGAATGACATATAGTCCGGGTGGGTATTCATCAGTGCCATTCCACCTTTTTCAACAATCCATTTAAGTTTTTTCTTCCAGATCGAAATATTCTTTTCTTTCAAAATAATGAATAAGGTATGATCCTGCGGCATGGTCAGCGGCATTTCTATAAAAAAATTCCCGTTATTGTGATGATTAACAGTAAAAGGGAAAATAGTGGTCGATGGTGTTGGATCAGGTTCAAAAGGATCGCTGTCAATCGTTCCGGTACTATGATCGATATTTAGCTTATGCAACCATTCCAAGTTACAAATCATGGACGGCGCAGTAAAGCCTCTGGAATCCCACTCTAGTAAATATTTGTTTATTTCTACAGCACTTTGATTAAATATTGTTATATCTTTAAAAAGCTTTCCATCATGTTTCAAGCCATGAACGTTGATCTCGAAACCTTGTTCTCGTATATATTCTAAAATCTCAGGATATACGTTGTATCTCTCTGGCACGATGTTAAAAGAGGATTTTAATCCATATTGCTTTTCAATGTCTATCAGCAACGGTATTGAATCATATCCTTTTTGTGTGTCGACATCATGCCGCAGGACCAATGCAAATTTTTTATTTTCGGGCCATCCGCTCCATTTTTCCGGAGCATCTCCAAGTGAATGGTTAATTGGCCAATGATGCCGGTATCGATTTCTTTTGAATTCGGCGAGTCTCCGCCTTAAAAACACCTGTGCCTTCCTTGGAACTAACGGTTTAACAGTATAATAGAAATCAACGGGACCCATCTTTTCCTATCCTGTTTTTTTTAGTAAATAATTATACTAAATAAAACGTAAGTATTTGAGATTTAAATTGTTTAGCCTTTTCAGGCATGTTATTGCAATATTCATGCAAATCTGTTTAAATGCAACAAAAAAAATTTAAGCCGTCTCAGGATTCTCTATAAGTTAAAAAAAATTAAGTAATTTAAATTAATTGTGAAATAATATCGAATAGATGGAGATGAGTTTATATTCTTCCGGTTGTGACACGCCCCGCTTAAGCGTATGAAATCTATTCCACAGTATCCGTGGGAGTGTGTAAATAATTTCTGACAATAGGAAAAAAAATTTCTCATACCATGAGCCGTTAGTGCTCAATTCCGATAGAAGACCCACCTGTTAAAAGCGTTTCAGTTGGTTCAGGGTATGAGATACGCCGGTGAGGTACCAATCTTGGGTACCATATGCCATCTCCGTCAAGTCAAAGGGTGCCGGTCAGGTGTACCAGTCGACAGAGTAGGCAGAAATGATGGAATATATAAAAATAACAAAAGCCTACCCGTTACTGAGTAGGCTTATTTTCTCATGGTGGCGATGCAGGGATTTGAACCCCGGACACTGCGGATATGAGCCGCATGCTCTAACCAACTGAGCTACATCGCCAGAACACGGGCCTCTCTAACAGCTTCTAAAGCCCGCGTCAAGGACGAAAATCGATTTTATTTGCCGCCGGACGATGACCCGACGACTGTTAGGGAATACCAATCCATGCTCGCCGGTAAATTAAAAAACACGATCATAAACGGCCGTTCTTCACCAGGTGCCACGTTCACATTGGAATTGTTTTCACCGGAACGATTCCCCAGCCGGGTTCGTATCGCCGCCGGGGTCATCTGTGACAACTCCAAATCGGCAATTATGTTGCCGCTATAAGCCGTGGCGGTATCGGCCGGGGGATCCTCCTTTGTTTGCCCCTTGGTATACACACTGCTGGTCAATTGGATATAGCTTCTCGGTTCGCTGTAGTTATTTTTTACCTTGCCGGTCACAATAAACATCCGCCCTGCCTTTTCGCTGTCCAGGTATCTGTATTCCACATCCGAGGTACCGATATGCAGATTCCCGAAATCCGTCACCTGGGTGGTCTTCTGGGTCAAAAAGGGGAGATTCAACCGATCGAGATACGGCACATCATGAATGATCCCCTTGTACTGGAGAAAAATAAGGGCGGCAAGCACAAGAATTACCACCAGAAGCGCTGCCAGAATCCTGAGAACGACTTTTTTCACGCCCCCTGTCGACACCTTTTCCATTTCCATCTCTTCGTCGACTTCTTCTTCCAACGTCTCCTCAATGCCGACGGTTTCATCCATGAAGGTTTCATCTTCATCCGGGATATCCGGGATTGCATCGTCCGGGAAATCCATATCCTCTTCCCCGAAGTCCGCCAATTGCTCTCCATCGACCTTACGCTTCAGGGATTCCGAAGATATTCCCCCGACATCTTCAAAACCCTCATCCTGGCCCTCAAGGGTCAATTCCGATTTTTCTTCAAGAAATATCTCAGGTTCTTCCTCCCCGGCCATCTCGGAAATATCCTCTATGGAAATCTCTTCGGGTTCCACTTCTTCGGCCGTCAATTCGGATGTTTCGGGCTCGAGTTCGGTTACAAGCCCCAGGTCGATATTGTCAGTCTCTTCGTCTGTGATTTCCGGTTCTTCCATCGGCGAAAGATCTTCGCCCCCCCATTCAAGACCAAGCATCGCGGTCTCTTCTTCTGAAGGCGTGTCTTCTTCTCCGGACAGGTCAACCTGGTCTTCCTCTTCCACCGATTCCATGTCAAATCCCAGAGCTTCTCCAACATCTTCCGCTTCGAGAGCCGGAGTCTCCTCATCCGCATCACTTTCCAATTCATCACTTATCTCGACTTCTTCGGTATCTTCCGCCAGGGACAATCCACCTTCATCCGTTTCCAGATCCGAAGACATCGGCATCTCTTCATCCATTGACGCTTCGAGATCTTCCCCAGCCTCAAACATTTTTTCAAGATCCCCGAGATCCAGTTCCGTTGTCGGTGAAATCTGCTCTTCCCCGGCTTTCAGTTCAAGTTCCTCATCCAGGTCGAACACCAGATCCTGGTCATCATCATTTTTTTCATCCGCCAGTTCATCGCTATCGTCTGCTTCGTCCAGGATTTTCTCGATATCAGTCAAATCAAGCGATTCCTCCTCATCCCCGGAATCGATATCTTCCTGGCTGATCCCGTCTTCCGCTTCGGCCGGCGGTACTTCCGACCCTTGTTCTACCTCCAGCATTTTTTCGATATCGGATAGATCCATATCGTCCGTTTGAGATTCCGTTTCAGATTCTTCCTCGGAATCCTCACCGAAAAGCGATTCATCGGCTTCGGACGCATCGACAGCTTCCGAAGCGTCGCTATCAAAATCCTCCCGGGCCCCGGATTCAAACTCATCGAAGGAAGTCTCGGTCTGCTCCCCGGCATCCGCCAGCACATCCGCAGGTGTTTCCTCCTCCCTCTGCGGCGGATAGACGATAAAAATGTGTTTGCACTTGGAGCAGCGAACCTTCGATCCGGAAGGTTTTACAAGGCTTTCATCCAGATTGAAATTGGTATTGCAATTTCCACAGTTAACTCGCATGATAGCTCCTCACTGACTATAAGTTCAGTTGAAAAATGCCCGGCAAATTTCTATATTTTTCTGCATGGTCAAGCCCGAAGCCGACAAGAAACCCTCTGTCGGTCACATGGCCCGCGTAATCAATGGCCACCCGAACATCCCGCCGTTCCCGCTTGTCTATCAGCGCACACACCTTGATGGAATCCGGATGCAGGGTTTTTAAATAGTCGATGATCCGTTCAAGCGTCAGCCCGGTATCGACAATGTCTTCGACCAGCAGCAGGTCCTTGCCCTTCATATCAATGGAAAGGTTGCAGGTCAATTCAGGCTCCCCCGAGGAGCAGGTGCCTGAACCATAACTGGATGCCTGAAGAAATTCGACAGTGACGGGAACCGTCAACTTTCGAACCAAATCGGCCAAAAAAATGAAAGCGCCTTTTAAAACACCGATACATACCAACTCTCTGCCTTGGTAATCGGAAGAAATTTTCCGCGCAAGGGAAGATACGATTTTCTCAAGATCGCCCTGTGTCAGAATGTTGGTCAACTCAGCCATGGAATATTTTATCCATTAATCGCTTATTGGTACAAAGAATTGCATACCTTGTCAATAATTTTGAGTTGTTAGAGGCCGGCTGCCTTTATTTTTTTAATGAGTTCCTTCTGTCCGGAAGAAAGCGTTTTGGGCATTTGAACCAGAACCGTGACATACAGATCTCCTTTACCACTGCCCTTCACCTTGGGCAGTCCATGGCCGGACAACCTCATTTTGGTTTTGTGGTTCGTTCCCGGCGGCACCTTCAGATTCAATTCCTTCCCGTCAAGCGTCGGAATTGACAAGGTGGTGCCAAGAAGTGCTTCGGAAAGCTTGATGCTCCGGTTCAGATGAAGATCATGCCCTTCAAGGCTGAAATCCCGATCCGGCAGAACTTTCACCTGAACATACAGATCGCCCGCTTCCCCGCCATATGGGCTGGGGTTGCCTTTTCCCGGAAGTCGCAATTTCTTCCCCGCCGTCATGCCTTTGGGGATGTTGACGTTCACCTTTTCGATCCGGCCGGAGTGCTGAAGCGAAAGCGTCTTCTGCGTCCCGGAGGCAATTTCGCGAAGGCTGAGCGGCATTTCATAAACCACATCCGAACCTTTCGGTTGTGCCTGCCGCCCCCCTTGACCGCCAAAGGGCGTCCCGCCGAACGAGAACCGGCCTGCGCCCCGTTTCCCGCCGAACATACCGCCCCCAAAACCGAATTCTTTTAAAATATCCGAAAAATCGAACCCCCGGAAGATGTCCTCCTGGGAGAAACGCTGCTGGAACCCGCTGGCGCCGAATTCATCGTATTGGCGACGTTTTTCCTTGTCGCTCAATACGGCGTAAGCTTCGCTCACCTCTTTGAACTTAGACTCGGCGGCCTTGTCCCCCTTGTTTTTATCCGGGTGGTATTTCATCGCCAGCTTGCGATATGCCTTTTTCAACTCCTCGTCCGAGGCATTTTTGCTGACGCCAAGCACCTTGTAATAGTCCGCACCTGCCATAATGTCATTGTCCTTTGGATTGATCTGCCCGAGAAGGCAAAATTTTAGCAATATTATTAAATTGTTGAACGATATAATAAGTTGAGTTCGGCTTGGTGTCAAGAATCGGCCGGAGTTTTTCTCCCCCCGGAGCCCCGAAACGTTTCAGCGGGCCTTCAGGGCGACCATCAGCACCGACAGTGCCGCGGGCGTCATACCGTCGATACGGGATGCCTGGCCCAGAGACTGCGGACAAACGGCACTGAGCTTTTCCTTTAGTTCATTGGAAAGACCGTGGACAAGAGAATAGTCAAATCCCTCCGGCAGCTTTATCCGTTCAAGATGTTTGAATTTTTCGATTTCCTTCTGTTGACGCTGAATATAGCCCTCATATTTAATCTCGATCTCAACCTGTCGGGAGGTCTTTTGATCCATCGGCCAAGGGCTTTCGGACAGCTCGGCCACCGTATTGTAATCGATGTTGACGCGTTTTAAAAGCTGGTCCAGCCCGATGCCGCTGGACAGGGTGGGCGAACCCAATTGTTCAAGATACCGGTTGACCGCGTCGTTGGGTTTGACGGTTACCCGCCGGATCCGCTCAATTTCGCTTGTGATAAGCTCCTTGCGCAGTTGTACGTCTTTGAATGCATCCGGACCGATCAACCCCAGTTCATGACCGATGGGCATCAGACGCAGATCTGCATTGTCTTCCCGAAGCATCAGGCGATATTCGGCCCGGGAGGTAAACATACGGTAGGGTTCCCGGGTTCCCCGGGTCACCAGGTCGTCGATCATAACCCCCATGTATGCCTGGGATCTATCCAGAATAAACGGCGGACGCTTCTGACGTTTAAGCGCCGCATTGATCCCCGCCCAGAGCCCCTGGGCAGCCGCCTCTTCATATCCGGAAGTGCCGTTGATCTGTCCGGCCATATAAAGCCCTGATACCTCCTTGCTTTCAAGGGTAGGGCGAAGATGAACCGGGTCCAGATAGTCGTATTCGATGGCATAGGCCGGCCGCATGATCTCGGCCGATTCCAGGCCCTTTACCGAATGGACCAGTTCGATCTGTACTTCCAGCGGCAGGCTGTTTCCCAGACCGCTGGCATAAATTTCGTCCGTATCGAGGCCTTCGGGCTCCAGGATGATCTGGTGACGATCCCTTTCCGGGAAGCGGACGATTTTATCCTCGAAACTCGGGCAGTACCGGGCCGGCGTTCCTTTGATAATCCCCCCGTAAAGCGCCGATCTGGACAGGTTCTTTCGAACGATGTCATGGACGCGGCTGTCGGTATACCCGATATAACTCGGAAGCTGGGGCAGGTTGAATTTTTCGGTAAAGACGGAAAACGGACGGGAAATTTCATCAGAGGGTTGGGGAGTAAACGACTCGAAATCGATGCTCGACTTTTTCAGCCGGGGAGGGGTTCCGGTTTTCATGCGGCCAAGTCGGAATCCGAACCCCGTCAAACTTTGGGCAAGCCCGTAGGAGGCAAACTCCCCGGCCCGGCCGGCTTTGAAATTCCGCATTCCGATATGCACCAGGCCGCTTAAAAAGGTGCCGGTGGCAAGTACCACGATGGGCGCCAGGTACTCATAGCCGATGCAATCGACGACCCCTAAAACCCTGCCGCCTTCGATGACCAGTTTCTCCACCAGAGCCTGTTTGAGTTCGAGATTCTCCTGCCGCTCCAGTACCGCCTTCATGGCGATATGATATCGCTGCTTGTCGTTCTGGGTTCTGGAGCTTTGAACCGCCGGCCCCTTTTTGGTGTTCAGCGTGCGGTACTGGATGGCGGAAATATCGGAAATTTTCGCCATCTCCCCCCCGAGGGCATCAATTTCCTTTACCAGTTGCCCCTTTGCCATACCACCGATGGACGGACTGCAGGGCATGGTCGCCACCTTGTCCAGGTCAATGGCCAGCACCAGTGCCCGGCACCCCATCCGGGCCGCCGCCAGCGCCGCCTCACACCCCGCATGCCCGGCGCCCACCACGATGATGTCATATTCGTTGTACATAAAACCTCGATGAAGCTATCAGCTTTCAGCTAAAAATAATGATATTCAATTCTTCAGCTGACGGCTGATAGCTTCTTTGCTTTCCTTTGTGCCTCCGTGCTTTTGTGCCTTCCGTTTTTTTCAGTTTGCGGTTTTTCCGGGTTAGCTATAGTATCAGTGCCGCACAGGGTCAAGTGCCGGATGGAAATGATGGAAAACCGCTATTACGACTTAAACACCTATTTTCGAGACCGGTTCGGCTGCCGGGTTCAAAAAATCACCGTGGATGCCGGTCTCACCTGTCCCAACCGGGACGGCAGCCTCGCCAAAGAGGGATGCATTTATTGCAATGCACGGGGTTCCGGAACCGGCGCCGCCGCATCCGGTCTTTCCATATCAGACCAGCTTGAGCAAGGGAAAAAAAACCTTTCCAGGCGGTACCACGCGAAAAAGTTCATTGCATATTTTCAATCCTTTACCAACACGTATGCACCCCTGCCAAAATTAAAAGCCCTCTATGAGGAGGCACTGTCGGTTCCCGATGTCGTTGGGATATCGGTGGGCACCCGCCCGGACTGCAGTGGTGACGATGTGCTGGATCTTCTTGGAAGTTTTACACGCCAACGTCTTGTCTGGATCGAATACGGTCTGCAGTCTGTTCACGACGTCACTTTGAAACGTATTAACCGGGGACATGACTTTGCCTGCTTTGAGAAGGCCGTGAAGGCCGCCCGGAAACGAAATCTCAATATTTGCGCCCATCTGATTATAGGCCTGCCGGGTGAAAACCGGGGGGACATGCTGGAAACTGCCCGGACGGTCGGCCGAATGGATATCCAGGGGGTTAAGATTCACCTGCTGTATGTGGTGAAAGGAACTGAACTGGCTCGACTATACCGGCAGGGTGCCTATCGATGCCTTGAGCAACAGGAGTATGTCGAGCTGGTTTGCCGCTTCCTGGAACTGCTCCCCCGGCAAATGGTCATTCAGCGCCTGACCGGAGACCCCCATCCGGAAGAGCTGCTCGCTCCGGAATGGTCCCTTCGAAAAACCGAAACATTGAATATGATCAAAACCCAGCTTGAGAAAGAGAATTCATGGCAAGGCCGACAGCGGGCGGATTAGAATCCGAATTCGGCCAGCAGCTCATCCACCAGATCCTGCTTCAGATCCTCCGGGGTGTTTCCCTCGTTGACCCCTCTCAGCAAATCCGTCTTTTTCTGTATGTTTTCCGGTGAGTTGTCTCTACGAATATTCAAGATGACCAGCGCTTCGATCAACCAGTCTCTGATTTGGTTCAAATCCGACATCAGCGTTTCCATTTTCTGGCAGGCTGCATCCTGATAGGATTGGGAGCCAATAATATCAAACAGACAGGTCTTGATCGTCGTGAGATGTTTTTCGGCCGCGATAAAAGTATCCTCGCCGCGTTCTTTGCCCCCGGCGATCAGCTTTTCAAGGGATTCGGAATTTTCGACGATCTGATCGGCGTTATCAAGAACCTGGCCCGTGGCCCTGGTCATCAAATCAATGACGTTCTTTGCGCTGGAAACAGCGCTGGGCGCCTGCTCCCCGGCACTGGTCAAGGGCGTTTCCACAGCCTTCAGGCTTATGAGAAGCTCATTGATCTTTTTCGCAAGGATGGACAGCATCCCCTCTGCGTCGATGCCCGATTTCCATTGCCCAAACTCCCCCCGCAGAATGGATTCCGTAATTTCAACCAGGGAATCAAACTGGGGGTTTGTATTTTTTTCTGGGGGCATCCTCTGGTTCTCCAGGCAAAAAAACACCGGCTCGAAAAGCCGAAGCCGTACAACCTTAGCTATCAAGCTCTATACTTTATTTTCAATAAAAAACAAAGGGATTATCTGTACTTGTCTTGCGTTTGATAATAAATTCCCTTGGCTTCGTACATTCTTTTATCCGCGGTTTTTAATAATTCATCATGGGATACACGATCGATTCCGGCCGCGCCCATGCTGACCGACACCGGGAAGGTTTCATTTTCACCTACTTCTAAAAATGCATTGTGGAACACGATACGGTTCAAGCGCTCTATCAGGCAAACCGCTCCCTGCTCATTTGTATCGGCCAGCAGAATGATAAATTCGTCACCCCCCGTGCGGGCAACAATGTCGGTTGCCCTGGTTATCTTTTTCAGACGTTCACCGACATACAGCAGCAGCCGGTCTCCCGTATCATGTCCATACTGATCGTTGGCCTGTTTCAGTCGGTTCACATCCACCGCGATAACGCTGTAGGGAATATCAAATTCCTCATTCTTATGCTTTTCAGCCGCCAGTGCATCATCGAAATATCGCCGGTTGTACAAGCCTGTCAATGGATCGGTATTGGCCTTTTCTTCAAGCTGCCGAAGAAGCAGCCGGTTATGGATAAACGCACCGAACGGTTCCGAAAACAATTGAACCGACTCCCTTTCGTCGTCTGCATCCGACTGGGGAAAAAGAACCATACCGACTTTCCAGCCGTTTCCTCCGATTAGTTCCACCTGGCATGTTTCCTTCCAAGGCAGATGCCCTCCCGGAATGATTCGGCGGTCCATTTGCTGCACGTCTCTGGAAAGATAGCCGCGAACAACCCTGGTCGCCCGGGAGGCCTCCACCCCCCTGCGGGCCACAAACCAGACGGACCCGGGTCGAATGTCATCTATAATGACAATTGCCTCCTGAGCGTGACAGACGGGGAGAAATATATCCAAAAAATAGTTGATCATGTCGATTGATACAACCGCCTTCTGCATCCGGGTCTGAAAGGCCACCAGGTTCGAAAGAATCTCATTTTTCCGGGTAATCGTATCCTGTTGTTTGCGGATTTGTTCAATCAATTCGATTTGGCGGGTTGTATCACTGAACAGAAGCATCCCTCCGTTCGTATCGGAACCCTGAATGATATGTTCCGTGAGACAACGCCCCTCTAACCGGTGCGTTACTTTCCGTTCACCCGCAAGATGAAAGCCCTCTCGGGCCGGGCATTCCGGGCAGGGAGCCTCCTTGCCCAATAATTCGTGGCAGGTTTGAGCGGAATCAAGGGGCAGTATTTTCGTTACCGCTTTGTTTTTATTCAGAACACCGTATTCATCGGTTACATGGACAAACGCTTCGGGGAGTTGATCGAACATTGCCTGTATCCGCCGCTTTTCACTCGCAGCCACATCCCGTCGCCGTTCCAGCAGGACCGTCTTGGCCTTGAGCTCTTTGCGGGCCATATCCAGTTTTTTCAGTGCCGCAATTTCACGCGTGACATCAAACAGAATCAGAATATTGAATTCAGGGAAACAAAGGTGTTCTTCCTTGATGTAACGTTCCTCACCTGAATTGTTTCGAATTGCATGTGGCTTCGGGCCGTCCGTAGGTGAATCAAGCACGCAGTTTTTGCAGGACATTTCATCCCTGCAGATCAGTTGATGACACTTCATGCCGCTATATGAAAAATTATCATCCGGCCCCAGGAGCTTCATTGCGGCAGAATTGACAAAAAGTACCTGATGATGGGCGTCAACCACCACGACGGCCGTTTGAACTGTCCTGAAACAATCTACCGAAGGCAAATCCGAATATCCCTTTATATTGATAGCAACATTTGTGTTTCGTACGGTCATTTCCGCTCCCCTATACGTAAACTTGGATATTGCTATTTATCGGCAAAAATCGGGAAGTTCTTAAAAATGGATCATCTTCAAATTGGTTGGAGCAACCTTCTTGCCATATTAACGTGCTGTTTAACAATGAGGATATGCGGATATACAGGGTTCAAGGAACCAAGGGGTCGAGGGAAAGGCAAAAGAATGGATGGGGGAACATTTTAAACCACAAGAAGGCCGACAAAATTCTGATGAATTACAATAAGATGCTGAAAGCTCTTATAAAATCACTGGGAGGCAACCCCTTGGCCCATTGACCCCTCGAATCCTTGAACCCTTTTTTCCAACTAAATTGGAGAAGAACCAGAAAAAAAGCGATAGATATCTTGATACGCTGATTCATCCCATTGGCCACAACTGGCTATAAAACCCTTGACACCGGACAGGAAAGCGGATGAAATTGAAAAAACAGCAAGTTGGAAAAATAAAAGGAGAAATGGTGACCGAAAGGCAAAAGCCGCGCCATCACCGGCAATCAGATTTTTTTCATCCGTCCGTAAAGCTTTTCCATGACCTCATGGCCAAAAAAGTCCAGGAGGTACTGCTGGTCTCCAATCCCTACGATGCATTCATCATGGAAGAAGACGGGCGGCTTGCGGGAAGAATCATCCATGAGTATCGTGGGCTGAATTTATCCCGGCCTCCGCGACTCACGTGGGTCTCAACCGGGCGGGAGGCATTGGCCGCCCTATCAACCGACCCTTTTGATATCGTTATCACCATGCCGCGCCTGGACGACATGGATTCAGTCCATCTCTGTGAAGCGGTCAGGGCGAAATTTCCCCATCTGCCGGTGTTTCTTCTGGCCCATGCCACGAGCCCCGCACTTGCCGGCTATAACCCCACCCGCACGTCGCCATTCGAAAAAATGTACGTCTGGCAGGGCAACACCGATCTTCTCCTGGCGCTGATTAAAAGCGTTGAAGACCGGTTGAATGTCACCACCGATACGCGTCTGGGTCGAGTGCCTGTGATTATCCTGGTGGAAGACGACCCCTTGTTCAC
>JBECKW010000256.1:0-18335 GCA_040235505.1 Desulfobacterales bacterium | reverse complement strand
CGGCGCGGGGCTGGTGACCACGGTCCGCAGTTTCCTCAACACGTTTGCATATCGCACCGCCGATGACTTCGGCTACGACGCAACCTCCTTCTATGGCATTGATTATGAGTCGAATTACGGGAATACGGTTTTCAGCGTGGAGCACATCACCAAGCCGCTGCTTCAAATGGGAATGACGGGCTCCCATGAGTATTTTGCGGCGGAGACCACGTTTGAGCATTCGAAGAGCGCCGACAAGACCCTGGCCTACGTGGAAGGCGCCACCCACGGTTTCACCCCGTGCAAGGCCTGCGCGGTCGCGGAAGGAAAGCCGGAGAATTATTACGGAGATACCGTCAAAACACTGTTTGATTATATCGACGGGTGGCTGAGCAAGCCAGGACGATTCCAATAAGAATCGACGGCCCAGTCTGCTAGAAGTGGTTTCAAAACCTTCAATCAGGTCCGAGATCAAGGCGAAGCGATGGATTTAAGCGGAGGAATATATTTAATATTGAGCATTGAATCCATCGCTTCAACGCCGATATCGGGCCTTAGGGGAGGTTTTGAAGCCACTTCTACAATGCCGCCGGCCTGCGTGAAAATACAGTGCTGTTTTGAATTTATCGGATAAATAAAAAAGCCGGGGAGGCTTCGTGCCCTCCCCGGCTTTTTTCTGTTTATAAAACAAACCGGTCGTTTCTCCGGCAGATTGACAAATTAACGATTCCCGAGATCCCGAAGTCGGACTCCCTTCTTCAGATTGAACTCCATCTCTTCCAGGGTGATCCCCTTGGTTTCCGGGACAAACAGCTTCACGAACACGATGGCAAGCACGCAAAAGCCGACGAACACGTAGAAAATCGAAGCATGTCCGAACCGCTGCATGAAGGTAAGAGCGTAATTCATCACGAGTCCCGCGAATGTCCAGTTGATCATGGTGGTGATGGTCATACCGACCTCGCGGCCTTCGAGCGGGAAAATCTCGGAGCAGACCAGCCACACCACCGGTCCCCAGGACACCGCAAAGCCAAAGATGTAGATGATGATGGAAACCAGTAGAAGCATTTTCGGCGCCCCGCCGATAAGGGACGGATCGGATACGCTGCCGATGGTATGGAACGCGATTCCGGCTGCCAGCATCGTGACGATCATGGAGACGGCCCCGACATACAGAAGTTTCTTGCGCCCCCACTTTTCCACCAGGAAGATTGCCGGAAACGTGAAAAGCATGTTGACGGTGGGAACGGTCATCATGGCAACGAGACCTTTCATCCCCGCGTAACCGAAGATGGTCGGCGCGTAGTAGATCATCATGTTGATACCCACCAGCTGCTGGAACATCTGAAGCAGCACGCCCACCAGCAGCACCTTTATGAAGTAGCCGCGAAAGATGATTCCAACTCCGGCTCCCTGGGGCCCGTGAAGCGCCTCTTCTATTTCGTTTATCTCCAGGTCAATTTCCTTCTGGGTATTCAGCGTTCTTCGAAGGACCGCCACCGCCTTCTCTTTTCTCCCCTTGAGCATGAGCCACCGTGGACTCTCGGGAAGTATAAAGGAGCCGAGAAACATCAGCGCGGCAAAGAGTGTCACCGTCAGGAACATCAGCGGCAATGCCATCGCGGTATTCACGATAATCCTGGCGATGAAGACGTTGCTTAGGGATATCAGGAAAATGCCGATGGTGATCATCAACTGAAATAGAGTTCCCATGGAGCCACGGATGGCCGCCGGCGCGGTTTCGGAAAGATAGAGGGGAACGATGAAAGAGGCGATGCCGACACCGAATCCAAGTGCAAAGCGTAAGGCCGACAATATGGGCAGTGACGGAAGCATCGCCGAAAAGGCGGAAGCCGCCGTAAAAATGAAGCCGGCCAGCACCAGGCTTTTCTTGCGCCCCAGGAACCTCGCGAAAAGCCCCGAAAGCAGGGCGCCTAAAATCCCGCCGGTTGCCAGGATGGCGGAGTAACTCTCCCCGGCATGAACTGTAAAATGATAATGCTCCGTAAGCGTTTCGAGGGAGTTTGCGATAAACCCCTGATCCAGGCCAAACAGCAGCCCGCCCAGAGCCGCCACCAGGCAAATGATATAGACGATGGTCTTGTATCCGCCTGCTTTCGCTCCATTTTCCAGATTCGTTTCCATAGCGTCTCCTTTTTGTGTACCTTGTCAGCCCGTTCCTTTATAGGTGCTTGTTGATCATGTCCACCAAGCCATTAACGATGTCCTTTTCGACAACCAAGGCTCGGATATTCATAAATTACCACTTAAAAACAGATACTTGCTTTTCATGAACGGGTATCTGCCCGTCAGGTTTGGACCCATGGAGTTCCCGGATATTAAACCCTTATTTTAAATTTCTAACTAAATGAAAATCCACCGATATGTCAAACATTTTTTAGCTTTTCCGGTTAGCAGGATCGGAGTGTTCTTAAAATAATTGGCAGCTATTGACTCATGGGGTCGGTTTTGTTATTTGAAACTGTAATTTTATCATACTAAACATAAACTCATTGTATAATCAGAAAAATGGAGGGAAATATGAGCAAAATAGTTAATTGCCCGACCTGCGGCGCAAGGTGTAAGACACAAACCGATAAGGAAAGTGGAGAAATCACTTACAGAGGTCTTCAGGATGATGATGCCTTTAACAAGATAGAGGCGTTGAAGAAACGGATTCAAAAATTGACTCAAGAACTCGAGGAAAAAAATGCTTCTTGATTGAGAGGCGTATCCATTATTCTGGATTCAGGCCGGAGTTCAGGCAAGGGGCGCCATGGTCTTTACATCTGAGGTGCTTCCATGGCGTAAATCCTTGTCTATGGCCGTTTGAGACAAAAAAATTGTATTGAGGCCATGATGCAGCCCTACATGTCCCTTTTTGCGATTACCGCGGTTTTGACCGCAGGTACACTCAGCCCGGGTCCCAGCTTTGTCTTTGTTGCCCGCAGCGCTGTTTCTCTTTCCCGAGGGCACGGTTTTGCGACGGCTCTCGGCATGGGCTCCGGTGGCTGTATCTATTCGATAATGGCCATGCTGGGCTTACATGTCGTCTTTACCGCCCTTCCAATGGTCTTCAGCCTGCTGAAAATTGTCGGGGGATTGTATCTTGTTTATCTGGCCTTTGGCATCATACGTTCGGCAAGACAGCCGTTTGCCCGGGATATGAAAAATGAAACAGCCCGGAGGTCGCTGTGGCAGGCATATACCTTCGGGCTGTTCACGCAGCTCAGCAACCCCAAAACGGTTATTGTTTTTGCCGGAGTTTTTTCGGCATTGTTACCGCAGCATATTCCATTTTACTTCTTTTTGATTATTCCAACCCTTGCATTTTGTATCGACGTGGCATGGTATAGTTTCGTCACGTTGGTGCTCTCCTCCGAACTTCCGAGAAATACTTTTCTGCGGTTTAAATTTGTTTTTGACGGCACCGCCGGATGTGTCATGGGCCTGCTTGGTTTCAAGCTCATTTTCGGCGGGAAATAGGTGTGAAGCGCTTTCACTGCAATTCAGTTGAGAACTTATAAATTGTCGTGGTTCTGTAAGTAGCGCCCGGCCTGAGGACCGTTGACGGAAAATCCGGTTTATTCGGAGAATCCGGATAATGCTGCGTCTCCAGACAAAACCCATTTCGAAACCCATACGCCTTGCCGCTTTTTCCCACGATACTGCCATCGAGAAAATTTCCAGAGTAAAACTGAATCCCGGGCTCTGTCGTGAAGACCTCCATCAAACGGCCACTTTTCGGCTCATAGACGGTTGCAGCGGGCGCCATTCCGTCTGTCGCCGGCCTGTTCAGAACCCAGTTGTGATCATAGCCGTTACCAAGCTCCAATTGATCAAACTTCGCATCGATTCTCTTCCCAATGGCGGTGAGGGTTCTGAAATCCATGGGGGTGTTTTCAACGGTCATGAGTTCCCCGGTGGGGATCAGCCCATTATCGACCGGGGTAAAGGTATCGGCGTTAAGCATCAATTCATGCCCGAGAACATCTCCGGAGCCCTCGCCCGCCAGATTCCAATACGTATGATTGGTCAGATTCACCACCGTCGGTTTATCGGTCGTCGCCTCGTAGTCAATCCGGAACGTGTTGTCATTGGTCAGGGTATAGGTGACCGTGACATCGAGGTTCCCCGGAAATCCCTCCTCGCCGTCTTTGCTCACATAATGAAATGCAATTTTTACTCCACCGTCGCTTGTGCCTGCATGTGCTTCCCATACGACCTTGTCAAATCCCTTAATGCCGCCATGGAGGCTGTTCTCACCGTTGTTCTTTGCCAGCACGTATTCTCTTCCATCCAATGAGAATTTGGCCTGCCCGATCCGGTTTCCATAGCGGCCAATGATCGCGCCGAAATACGGACTGTCCTTCACATATTCTTTCACCGTATTGAATCCCAGCACGACATCTCCCAATTGGCCCTGCGTATCCGGAATTTTCAACGAGGTGACAATTCCGCCATAGTTAGTCGCCTTCATCTCGATACCGTTCGCGTTTGTCAGCGTGTAGAGATCAACCGGGACGCCGTCGACGCTACCAAATGCTTCTTTCTCAATTTTCGTCCCTGCATACGCCTGCATTCCGAAACCAATGAATACCACCCCCACCATCAATACAATTATAAACTCATTCGGAAATTTCATGGTATTCTCCTTTATCAATCAACTGCCAGATCGCTGCCGATCAATTTCAAGTGGTTCTGATACTCTCTAGTACCGTAAAGCGCATCGCGGAAATTAACCAATTCGATATGGTTCTCTTTAATCCAGTTTCTCAGTCTCACGTCGCACATCGCTGAAACGTCCTGGGTTCTGCCGACGACGAACTGCTGGGCGCGGGCCCGTTTGCCGCGCTCTCCCAGCCGGTAGACATAATAGTCCACGTACCCGGGATGCCAGGCTTGCGTGATGATCACATCCTTCGGATACTTCAGGATGCCCGCCCGGTCTTCCGTGTAGAACAGAACAGGATCGTATTTCGCCTCTACGGCCGAAATAGAGTCGGTCAGCAGGTCGATATACGCCGTTGTGCCGGCCACATTTACAATTTTACGGCTTGCCCATTTCGGGTCACATTTCTGGGCAGGTCTGCCGGTGGCGGAATAGTATTTTGCCCACTCCTCTCCGGCTTGCTGGGCTTTCTTGATATAGTTGACATACGCCTCATCGGTGGCGGGTTCATTCAGGAAGCCATATGCAATACCATATTCATCGTGAACCTGCTTACAGGCGCTTCCCCATGGAGAGTTGCCGCGTCCGCCCCCGCCGGTGTCCGGGACTCTTCCCAGTATCCGGATGCACCTGTCAAGCTGTGCGCGGAGCTCCTTCAACGCTTCATCGTGGGCCACATCCTCCGCCTGGGCCAGATCGAGCCTGAATCTTCCATCA
Organism: Desulfobacterales bacterium; assembly: GCA_040235505.1. GTDB lineage: Bacteria > Desulfobacterota > Desulfobacteria > Desulfobacterales > JAFDDL01 > JBECKW01. Next base: position 12,967 of record JBECKW010000256.1, on the reverse strand, counting down.
AATTGTCCCCCCTTTTCAACAAGAGAAGGCACCTGCTTTGCATCGAGCACCGGGGCCCCCCACATATGCATGTGCCAGCCGACGGAAATCCATGGGAACCCCTTCAGGCGCTCCAGAGCGTCCTCTGTGCCCGGCGAATCCAGCATCACATCTGCGGCCGTCACAACGCCGTTTTCGATCGCCTCGAAGGTGCCGATATTACACACCTTGGACTGTCCGATATCGTCCGCCCTGACGATCATCTTCCGGGTTGTGCCCACCGCCTCACCGGTTTCTTTTGCCTGGGCTGCGACCGACGGAATCATATTGGCCAGCACCAGACCGGCGGCACCGGCCCCCATCGTTTGCATGAATTCTCTTCGGTTCGTTTCCATCCTGATCTCCTTTGGGGTAAATGCGTGTGGTCGGTGTCATGGCTGCTTAAAACCTTTGTCTCCACCTCGCCGACGCCGTGAGGATGAACGGCGTCGGTAAAAAGTGACTTTTTTACGTTGGTCCCATCTTCGTCCGCACACTATTGCGGCATTTTCAGACCGGCTGCTTCGTAGGCGGCCTCGAGCGGTATTTCCACCGCACCGATGCCGTACAACATGACGTTGACCTTGACGCCCTTTTGCTTGTTTATGACTTCCATCTGGCGAAGACCGCTGTCGGGAACCAGCCACATTCCCTTGAGAATGGCGTTGGCGCACAGGGCCTGATCCTGTATGAAACGCCAATCCAGATAGTCGATGTCGAGCATCGGGTGGTTCGGGCTGTAGAAGCCCGCGATCGGGTTTTCCACGCTGTGGCCGGTATAGACCTTCAGCGCGTGCCGATCATAGGGGGAAAGGTTGGCCTTTAAATAATCCACGAGCTTCTGCGTATCCTCGGCGAAGACTTTGAGGCTCGCGGCCGATCTCAGACTCCGGCCGGCCCCGATGCCGATTGAATCGCCCGTGAAGATCATCCGGTCCCCGGCGAGGAGGTAGGCGGTGCAGCCGTTGAAATGGCCGCGAACGAGAAGCGGCTTCACCACGCGGCCGCCCCCCAGATCAAACGTTTTCGTGGCGTGATCGAAGACGGTGTAGACAGCGGGATCGATATTCCCGAACTGCTTCATGGGGGCCTCCAGATCTTCCCCCCTGGGCATCCAGAGGATGGTATCACTGCCGGCAAACGCCCGGGTCATGCCGTCATGATCGGGATGGGCGTGGGTGATGGCGACCTCAAGCGGCAGCTTGCCCCGAAGGCCGTTCACAACCGCAAGGAACTCTTCGGCGGCATTCTTGCGGGGAGGAATTTCATCCTTCGAATAGCCGTCGATGTAGTTGTTGCCCAGATCGATCAGGAGTGCTTTTTCCGTGCCGCGGATCATATACATGTCAACGCCGATCAAGCCGCCCGCCTTTGCTTTGGGATCGCCGGGGTCGTTGATCTGATAAATGCCGTCTCCGATCTTGATGATCCTGTAAGAGCCGTAGCTCACCGTGTCTCCGAGCTTGACCAAGCCGGAAGTATTGAACTCGGGCGGCGCCTGCCCAAATGCACAAGCGACTGTCAGCAAAACAACCAGAACGGCCTGCCGAATACTCTTTCTTATTAGCATATGCCTTCTCCCTCATGGAATGGTTGAAAACCTGTCACGCCTTTTTAAAACAGGGTGCCCTTGAGAACGCACGAATCGCAATTACAAGCCGGAGCATCTTATCAAGCCGAGCGAACCATGGATCGCCAGGCGGAGCTATTTTAGCATACGGGCGATGGCCCTGGAAAGCGCCGGTTCGGCATATCCCGGTTTCACAGGAGACCCCAAAGCACCGTGACCCGGGTTCACATATGCTTCGTCGTTTAGAACGTAACCCACCATGCCGGCGGTGACCGTTACCACCATCGTGTCCTTCAGCGGCGAGGCGGCCTTGATCGCGCGACCGATGTCGCTCGCAATGTCCGCGCCAACGCCGGCGATGCCGATGTCGTTAATGCGGATCACCGATACCGGGATGCTCACCGGCCCCATGTCCTCGATCCCGAGGATTTTGCCGCTTGGGCGCTCCACATTGTAGTGCTGCCCCGGAACACTCACGGCATCCGAGACCGCTTCAATCGTAACCTCCGAGGTGCCCGGCTTTGCTTCGGCCAGTGTATCGATGGCCGCCGCCGCGAGTCTCCGCGCCAGCAGGTCTAACAGGCCCCAACCGGCGGCTCCCTCGTCTGTAGCAGGCAGTTGGGCGGCGGGTTGCAGGGATTTAAACAGCGGGAGCTGGTCCCCTTCGGCAGCGCTCGTAAACAGCACCACCGGCGCACCGGCCTCGTTTCCTTCGAGAATGCGGGAGACGGCGCCCGGCAAATCCCCGGTTACCTCATATCCGCCGTCCCTGGTCACGCTGCGAAACATCACCTCGCCGTGGGTGGCGTAGTTGAGCATCAGTGCCAGCGGTTTCCCATCGCTGTCGGTCACTCGCAGGATCATCAATGTTTTATCCGAGGAGCCTTTTGGATCGTACCAGGTGCCCAGTCCGGCCTCTTCGCCATTATTCACATTGACAAAGGCCTCACCGCGCACAAAGGATATCTTCGCCGGACGCATCTGCGCCACCGCCTGCTGCGTGGCCGCCACAGCCCCCTCTTCCAGGCGCTTTATCTCTTTGAGTTGTGTCGGGGTCGCCTTTTCCCCGTGCAAGAATACAAGCAGCGCCTCGTGGGTATGCGTCGCCGCCACCAGAACGTTGCTTTCCGGCACCTTTGCCGCTTCCGCCACCCGTTTTACCACCCGCTCCGGGTTGGGAATTTTCGTGACTGCGAGACTGACGATCGCAACGCGCCGCGTGCCGTCCTCCAGCACCAGCGCCCGTGCGTAGAGATCGTCGTGCACGCCGACAAAGGGCCGTTCGCCTTCTACCTTGTAAGGGAACTCGTTCGCCGTGGGCGTAATCGATACCTTGGCCGCGCCTGCGCGCAGTTCACCGGCCCATGTCGTTTGCATTGTACCGGCGACCAGAGCGAACGCCAGTGCAGCAAATAACCATCGTTTCATCGTCTCTGTCCTTTTCCTTGGTGCACCGTTACATAAATAATGAAAGCAAAGACCGTTTACCGCCTTTTCAATGCCTTCTGATCATTGCTTCCATCCCCCTCTCTCGTTACCTGGTCACGTATTTTAGGGGAACTTTTTTATATTTTCAATAATTCAAATAATATTAAATGGATATGCGCTGCGAGCAGGGGTGGGAACAGATGCAGCGGGCCTCTCGACATGTTCAAAGAAACATGAAATGCGCAATCGCTGAGATTGCGGAACCTTCTATCTATTAATCAATCTATATTAATTATTTCGCATTCTGCGGCCTGCTCATTTGCTCTGCAGGGCGCTGTACATTTCTTTTTCAGCGCTGATGACCAGCTTATCGTAGCCTGGTTTGGCATATGAGGCGATCGCGTCAAAATGCATATCCGCATACCCCTCATCATCACTGAAATAGCCGTTTGAACCGTCGCACTGGCTGACGACAATCGCGTGCTTACAATTCAGGCCCGTAAAGGTATCCTTCAACTCGGTGCCCACATTGGTAACAAGCTCTCCCGGAAATCCGATCAAGGCGGTATCGTTAATGAGGATAAGTCCGAGACGCAGACTCACGGGATCTGAGTCCTTATACGTGTAGTTCACCGGCAGCGTCGCTGGATTTTCATCCCATTTCTCCTGCCCCGGTACGGAAATTGTCTTTGTAATCCCCTGAATCGAAACCGAAGATTCAAACGTATCCATATTGGACGCCACACGGAAAACCTCACTGCCCAAAGCCTGCCCCTGGACATCCAACAGTGTGTATCCGGCGGTTCCGGAATCCACCTGAGTCATATTTCCTTCGGCATCGAACACACTATAAGCGGACGTATATCGGGGCATCGTGTCGCCGGCCGGTGCCAGCAGGAACATGGCAACGGTTTTATCGCCGTCCAATTTTTCGACATACCGGGATGCCGAACCGGCCAGGTCCGCCGAAACCAGCATGCCGTTATCCTTGACCCTGGACTGGAACATAACCGTGCTGTGCACCGAGTAAGCGAAAGCATAAGCGATCGTATTTCCGGACATATCCTCAAACTTCATCACCGCAACGGTCGGATCACAAACGCCCTCGGGGTTTGGAGCCGTAATATAGGGTGCGGTAATTTCCGGCTGGTTGCCCGTATACTTGTAATTTCGGTTCACATTCACATTGCAGGTTCCGCTACCGATGCCGATTTCCCCAGGCTGCATGTTTTTCTTTGCCGTCTGAATCGCCTCCGAGAGAGCATTCCACGCATAAGCGGCATATTCCTTGCTCTTTTCCACGTCCTTCACCGTCGTTTCAGGATACGTCCTGTTGATATACGGCGCTTCGTGTGTATGGGTCGCGGTCAGATAGATGTTGCTTTCGGGGATGCCGGACAGCTCGCTGATCCGGGGAAGCCATTCACCGGACAGATCGCCGTTGTCGATGGAAAGCAGCAACGCGGCGTCCGTATCGTTTGAGAGCATGATCACGCGGGCATAAAGGTCATCGTGAATCCCTGTGAAGTATCGGCCCCGGAAACTGGTATACGGGAAAAAGTTGTCCGGATATCCGATCGCGACCTTTGCTGCGCCGATTTTCAACTGGCTGGTCGGTTTTGAGGTTGTCGAAACAGCTGCCGAATCTTTTGAAGCAGTTGTCGAATCTTGCCGGCTGGCAGTATCCGAACTGCACCCTGCGAACAAGACCACGGTCATGAAGGCAAAAAGGACAATTGGAATAATTCTTTTCATAAGGTGTTTCCTTCTGTCTGCCTACAAATTTACACTTCCCCTTTAAAGAACAACTATATGCCAATATATTGCGTTGTCAAGGGAGCGCCGCCACAAAATGAGCTGAGAATCAGTCGGCATCGATCGGCTGATCATGATACTCCTCGTAAAGATCGTTTATGAAGTCGAGAAGATGATGCCATTCGATCAGCGTGTGGTAGGCGACCTTCCGAAGATATGCCTCATCGCAATGGGTACGCGGTTCACGAATCAGTTTGCCGTTGCTGGGACGCCAGCCGATCCATTCGACGCTGCGCCTTTCATGGCCGCCGTCGGGGCAGGGCCGGATCTGGCCCATGGTCAGATGCGCACCCGGCTCATCAAAAGACTCCCATGCTGAAACTTCATTGACCGGGCAGCCCGAGGCCTTCAGTTCGGCGACCTTTTCATCCGTCAGGCCGTAGTCCCGCAGATTGAAGTTGTGGCGGATCGTGTTATATTGCCGGTCCCCTTCGCCCAGGTCCAGGCTTTCGGTGGTATGAATGCCGTCGGAAGGGTCCGTCCAGTTGATGAAGTAGTGGTCAAAGTGGTCGGCAGGATTCCAGATCTTATAGCGCAGGTTCCCGTGGCCGAGAACCATGCTCTTTGAATGCACATTGAGCCACTTCAGGTACCAGAACATCTTTTTGGGTTCTATTTCGGGCGGAATCTTCATATAGGTGGCGATATAGCCCGTGCCGTCCTCCAGCATACAGTAACCGTTTTCGTGTTTGAAGTACTTGCCGCAGGGCAGCATCCAATCAATAAAGTTCTCGGTTTTGATGGCGTCGGCAGGGTCCATCGGCGGCCCGAGAATTTCTTTTTTCAGATCCTCGGGCAGGTCCTTCATGGGATAGTTGTAATAATATTTTGCCAACGGCATTTTCTTTTCTTCAGGATAAAGTTCTGGCAGTTTGGAATAGCTCACGGTCTTCTTTCCCCTTTGTTATTAATTTTGATTCTTCTCCAAATTAGTTGGAGAAGAACATTATTCTTGAGCCTCTTGTAAATTTGTACACGCGCTGCCACGGGTTCTATTACGCGTCAGTCGCAGCGCCACGAACACCCCCGCCATCACCAGGCCGGCCAGACCCAGGGCCTGCGGCAGGCTCAGCGGCAGATAGAAGATCGCAATCCCCCCCACCATCGCCAGGCTCGCAATCATCCGGTCGGCAATGTCGTGTTCCCTGAAAATCAGCCATCCGAACACAACCGTCAGCACAATCCCCCCGCGTTTGATGCACATCACGATGACCACCGGCAGATAAATCACCGCGATAAATTGCGCAAACATCGTATTGGCATCCGCCAGACCGCAAAGCACGGCCCACCCTGGCTTTTCCCGGATGACCTTCATGATGTCGGCCCTGCGCGCTTTGCAGATAACCAGAAACACGAGCAAGGTCCCGAAGCCGTAGCAAAAGGCGGTGGTCAGCCAGTCGCTGATCATGATCAGCTGCTTTTCAAGAGGACCGAAGACCGAGCCGATCAGGGTGGCCAGCAGGATGTACCGGCTGCCCCGTTCCTTGACGATCGCCATAATGGGAGCCTTCCAGCTCTGCGCAAAGAGCTTGCGCTGCATCAGGACGCCGCCGATGACGATCAGGATGATTCCCACCAGTTGGATCGACGACGGCAACTCGCTCAGGATCACATACCCGGTCCCCAGAATAAAAATGGGCGCGAAGGCTGCGAAGGGCGCACACAACGAGATGGGCGATATCTTCAGCGCGTAGCTGGTGAAAAACTGCGACGCGGCGACCAGGATCACCTCGATGAGGATGTACACGGCAAACGCGACCCAGGGCGAAACCATCACGTCTTGCATCCCGAACAGCGCACAGGTTCGTCTTTTTGCGATTGCGCCGGGGAACAGGTCTTCGAGCACCAGGCGATTGGCGTAAAACTTACCTTCACTGAAGGGTTCCTTGCCGATAACCTTCCGGGTTTCTTTGGAAAGTGCCACACCGGCGAAATCGCTCGCGTTGTAGAGGAGCTCTCCCTTGATGATGCGTTTGCCGTTGAAATCTTTTATAATCGCTTCTGACAGGTCCGCATCCCCGCCGCCGCCTCTGTATTCGGCAAGCAGCTTCTGCGTGGTCTCGGACAGGCTGCCGGCGATCTTTTTCACGGCGGCATTTTCAGGATTTTTCAACTGCTGCACCAGTGCCGGAATGTCCTGGAGATCTCCCGGCGTGATCGCGGCCTGCGGATGAATGAAGGGCGGCGATCCCGCCCAGAAGAACCCCAGCACGATCAGGGTAAATTCAATCAGCGCAAAAAGCCGGATCCAGAAAACCGCAGCCACCACTTCCTGGCCCTCAACCACCTTTTTGTTGAAAACCTCGCCAATCGCTATCAACACAGCAAGGACAGCGGCAAAGAAAAGACCGATGGCCGTGAGACTCAAATTTGACATTGCGCGTTCTCCCCTCGGCGAGAAAACCTCTTCCGGCAGCTCATTCCGGAAAAGGTCGTCGCTTTTTTAACTGCCAGCTAAATAATTCCAATGGTTTTTATTTTGTCCTTCTCATTTTTGCGGCTTGACTTTAGCATACCTAAAAGGTACCCTTCTCGCGAGATGAAGACAAAAAATATCGCAAACCGGCCAAAACCTGAAGTCATCGAGTCAGCCCGAATCCTATCCGAATTACCCCGAAAAGTGGTGGTTCTGGCGAGGGAGTATCCAAATGGTCACGCCATCGATTTTCATCGCCACAGCTTTGCACAATTGGAATATGCATCCTCAGGCGTTTTGAAAGTGAGGACACGAAGGGGGATTTGGTTCGTCCCCCCCCAGCTTGCCGTATTCATACCTGCGCAAATGGAGCATCAGACGTCTTCCTCCGGAAAGATATCCCTGGCGCACCTTTTTTTCGATCCTGAAGCAGCGCCGGGCCTTCCGGAGGATTGTCGCGTCGTATCGGTACCGACATTGCTCCGGGAATTGATCCTTCATGCCGCCGCTCTCCCCCGACTGTACGATCCTGACAGCCCGGAAGAACGAATAATGGATGTCATCCTCGACATGATTCAGACCCTCGAGACGGCCCCCCTGGACCTTCCCATCGGTAAGGACAAACGACTCCAAAAAATATATCAGGGCCTTTATAGGAATGCGGCCGACAATCGAAGTCTGAAAAGTTGGGGCCGCATGGTGGGCGCCTCCGAACGCACCCTGGCCCGCCTTTTCCGCTCCCAGACAGGGATGAGCTTTCGACAGTGGAAACAGCAGTTCAGAATTCTTGAGGCTTTGGATCGCCTTGGACGGGGAGAGTCGGTTACAACAGTCGCCCTGGACCTTGGCTATGACAGCCCCAGCGCCTTCATCACCATGTTTAAAAAGTCCCTCGGGAAGACGCCCGGCCAGTACTTCAAGTTATAAAAGGACTCTCAACCGGTGTAAGGATCCATTTGCCGAGTCTTCAGGGTTTCTGCCCTGTCAGTTCCTGATACACCACCTCGGAGAAAGGCGTGAATCGCGAACTGGCCGCTGCAGACTCTCCCTGGCCGGAAGGTGGATCGCCAACCGCGACCTCTATCTGTTGAAGGGATACCCCTTGTGCAACCAGTTCCTTGATTTTGGCCATTTCGGCTTCCGCCTTGCTGATTCGTTTCGCAAGGGTGTCCTTGGTCTGCACATCCCCGTGCCCAACCACGAAACGGTCGGCATCAAGCCCGACCACCCCTTTCGCGCTGGTGAGCCACCCCTCTGAACTGCCGGCCTGATTGCGGTGAATCAGTTCGACGGGCTGGTCCATGCAGAAAATATCGCCGGTGAAGACGATCTTCTGGCCCGGGACATAGACCACCAGATCACCATCGGTATGTGCCGGCGCCCAGTGGAGCAATTCGAGCTTGACGCCTTCGATCTCGACATCTTCACGGTTCGTGCTGACAGCCCGATTGGGGAGATGTTCCGGGGAAACCTTGCTCCCTCCGGCTGCCACGGCGTCTTCCATCCGCTTCCGGGTGTTTGCCTGGGCAATGATGGTAATGCCGGTGGGAAACGCCGCCAGCCCCCCGATATGATCCATGTCGCCATGTGTCAGGATCACGGTCGTAACCGGTTTCGGGGTGATTTTGGCAATATGATCCAAAAGCGCCTTTCCACTGGCTGGAGAGACTGTCGTGTCGATCACGATCACGCCCTTATTTCCGACGATAAAACCGCAGTTCCCGACGCCGCCTTCGACCCAGTAAATGGTTGACGTCAACTGGTGAACCGTCAACGGCCCGGATTGGGCCCCCTGGGCGGCAGAGATACCCGCCATGCCAAGCATGGCTGCCAGAAGGCCAATGAAAATAACTTTGTGCATTGGGTGTGTCTCCTCTCTATAAAAATTGTAACATTTACTTCGATATCTTCATTTCCGGTTTTAAAGCGGCACAGGTTCAGCCAAAGAGCCGCGGAAGAAGGTCATGGAGGCTGATTCGCCAGAAAGGCCATTCATGCCCATACCCCTCCCTCTCCATCATTGTGTATTTAATGCCGTTTTTATTCAATATATCCTTAATGACACCGTGTGCCGTGATGAGTCCGTCGACGCTGCCCATTGACAGGTAAAGAAGGCGCATTTTCGAATTGGCATCACGATTGAGTTGTGGAAGGAGGGCCAAAAGCTTCTCCGGATCGATGGAATTGGTGATATCGGGCCCCCTCATGATATCGGCATTGGCCGGCGCTTCTATTTTAACTGCGACACCGGGAAGACGCGGAAAACCGCCACTGAAGGAAGCGGCATACGCAAACAGGTCAATGTGGTTGAAAGCGGCATAGATTGCCTTGGCGCCTCCGACCGACAATCCGGCGATGGCACGGTTTTCCCTGTCACTCCGGGTACGATAGGTTTTGTCTATGAAAGGAATCAGGTCTTTTACCATGCTTTTCGGGTATTGCGTGATATCCGGTTCAAACCCCCATTCATTTTTGACGGGATACGACTCGGAAAGCATGAGATTTCTCGCGGCCATATTGTTGGCATTGGCATTGGGCATCACGACGATCATGGGCCGGATCCTGCCCTGGGCCATCAGGTTGTCCAAAATCTGTGTCGCATGCCCCAATGCGGGCCAGCCGGTCTCATCCAGCCCGCCCCCATGCAACAGGTAAAGAACCGGATAATGCTTCGTACCGGCTTCATAGCCGGGGGGAGTATACACGTACATGCGGCGATTCATACCGAGGGTTGGGGACGGATACCAGGTGGCGGCAAGAGAGCCGTGAGGCACATCGTTTACTTCATAATCGGCGAGTTCAGGTGCGGAGACGCGAAGCACATTCTGGTAACGGCTGCCGTCCCTGATGACAAAAAGATTGTCCAGGTCCAGTGTTTTCCTGCCGTCCACGACATAATAATAACTGTAAAAATCGGGGCCGATCGGCCCCAGGGTCACGGACCACACACCGTCCTCGTCCTTCGTCATTCTGGATTCATGCCCGCTTCTGCTGTCTCCGATCGGATAGTCGCCGCCGATGGAAACCGACCCGGCATTCGGGGCAAATAACCGGAAAACGACTTTTCTGTCGGGAAGCACTTCGGGAGACACGATGTCCGGTGGTTGCCGTAACGCTGCATTGCCGGAATCAACAGAAGCGGCAACCGCATTACCATTAAAAAATTTGCGCGGACCAACCGCAAGGACAGCGGTCGCCGCACCGACTTTACCCAGAAATCTTCGCCTCGAAAGATCAAGTTGTTTTGGACTGTTCATTTCCTGCACCGCCTTTTTTATCCTGTCAACGATTTCCTTCTCCCTCTGTATTGAACATTTTTTCCATTCATTCGACTATTTGATTCTCACAGGCAAAGAACTATTTCACCACGAAGAGCACGAAGAGCACGAAGAAAAAAAGTTAAACCAGTCATGGTTGCAATAATGTGCCTATTATGTAGAAATTAAAATATCCGATACGGCAGATCGTCACTTCTTCTCATACAGGGACCTTCTTTTCCCCTGCAGCGATTGAAGAAAATCGATCACGTCCGTATCGGACCGGTGTCTGCTGACATCGTATTTCTCGTAATGTACGATTTCACTCAATTCCCGCCGATAGCCCGGTCCCGGTGTCATATCCGGATATCCCACGGCGACCATGGTATGGACTTCCAGCAGCGGGGGGATACCCAGCACGGCCTTAAGATCCTGTTCGAAAACATAATCGACGCTCAGCCAGTGGGAGCCCAGCCCAAGCGCCGCGGCGGCCAGGTGCATATTGCTGACGGTATTGGCCATATTTTTCAGGAAAACGGCACCGGGGCCTCCCTCGGCGGTAATAAAATGCATGTATAAAACACTGCCCATCAACGTTCTTCTGTCACCGCAAACGACGATCAAAGCCGGCGCATCCTTCCAACTGCCGGGAGGCGTCTGCTGAGGCTTTGTCTGGGCCACATGAATCATATCCGGCCGCCGGATCTGTTCGATATGGTACGTATGCAGACGGCTTTTCACCCAGCGCGCCGCCAGTTCATCTTTCGTTTCCTGATTCTGAACGACGACATACTCCCATGGCTGCGTATTACTTCCGGACTGCGCCCAGCGGCCGGCCTCGAGTATTTTAGTGATATACTCGTCCGGTAGAGGGTCCGGTTTAAATTTGCGGATGGTTCTCCTGTGTCTCATCAATTCCAGCAGGTCGTCTATCTTCATATCCATCTTTTCCTCCTCTATTTGTTCTCCATACAGTCCGTTGCAAAACAGAAAGTAAAAAATGACCGCGACCGTCTGCGGAAGCTCGTAAAATCACTGCGGCATTTTCAACCCGGCGGCATCATAGGCTGTTTCGAGCGATACCATGATGCTTCCGATGCCAAAGATCATATTGCCGCTTTTGTCCCCTGCTTTGGCATAGGGGTTGTAGTTATCTTTATCCGGATCGGTGGACCACGGTAAAAAGCGAAGCCCGCTGCCTTCTTCGAGCCACTTGCCCTTGACCACTGCATTCGCACAGGTGCACATATTCTGAATGAAGCGCCAATCCAGGTAGCCCACATCAACGTGCTCGATGTTTTCGACATCGAATCCACCATAAACGTTCTGCCACGAGTGACCGGTGTAAACCCTCAGCGCGTATCTTTCGTAAGGAGAAAAGTTGTCGAAAATATAATCCACAAGCTTCTGGCTGTCTTCGGCCAGATTTCTGACTTTTTCGCCTGTGCCAAGGCCGACGCCGAAGCCAGATCCCAGGGCATCGCCGGTGAAAAGCATCCCGGCTTCCTTTAGGATATACACCGTCCCACCGTTGGTATGCCCTCGGACCAGGAAGGTGTCCACAACGCATCCACCGCCAAGGTTGAATGATTTTTCGCCGCTCTTAAAGCGAGAATAGACGGACGGATCGATATGATGCTGCTGCTCCAGTCCGGCGGCGTCTTCGCCTTCCGACATCCAAAACGTCACCCCCCGGTTCATGAAAGCAGCCGTCATGCCGTCATGGTCCGGATGCGCGTGCGTGATGGCAATCTCAAGCGATCGATCGTTCGCCAATCCGAATATCACCGCACGAAGCTCCTCTGCGGCGTTCTTTCGTGGCAACAGCTTGTCCGGGGCGTAACCGTCGATATAATTGTTACCCAGGTCGATCATCAGCGCCTTTTGTCCGCCGCAAATCAGATACATATCGACACCCAGCGCCCCCTTAATGCCGGTTGTCTGCCGGGAATCGCGGTCGTTAAGCTGATAAACCCCCTCCCCGATCTTATAAATGGTGTAGGATCCGTATCTGATATTGTCACCGACTTTAACCAGCCGGGAAGCATCAAACGGGGCGACCTCTCCCGCAAACGCAGCCGTTGCAAACAATAAGCCGCACAGAATCAACGCTGCCAGGACACGCTTCACACCGTTTCTTGCCATTTTCCTTCCCTCCATTTTCTTGTAGAAGATACCTTTATTTGAAAATAAGCTGGGCGAAATCGTAAAGGCCTCTGCGAAAAGCGCCCCAGACATGCTGCTGATTCGGGTAAAGTCTGTAATGATAGCTCGGCATCTTGTCCAGGCCGTATGCCTCGAATTTTTTATTGTCCTCCAGGAAATGCGGCAGAAGGTGGTCCGCCGCCCCCATGGAACGGAAGATGACCTTGTACTCCTTTGCGTATCTGTCCGGATCCCGCAGGATGGCCGTTTCTTCTTCGCTTCCGCCCGGCTCGTTGCTGAGGCTCATATATCCGCTGA
>JBECKW010000225.1:0-12745 GCA_040235505.1 Desulfobacterales bacterium | reverse complement strand
CCTTAACATTCGTTTGGTAGAAATATGCCAAGTTTTTGCGGCAATAACATGCCGCAGGTGAAGAAATCATGAAGAAAAGCTCGTTCGGAAAGGATGAACCCATCCAAACAGTTTATTCTTTCGGGCCGCATATATTGTGTGGTCCATATATGCCTGCATGTTCACGGTTTAGAAATAGTAAACAACAATCCCCTCATCGAACTACTTCCGTTATGAAGTTCGACAATTCTTTTCTATATCAAAGGACAGGAAAAAGTCTTTATGGTCTGATTGAATGTAGTGGTCGATCGAGTCTCAGAGATAGTCTTCAGGGCGGGATACCAACCCGGCCCGGACCGGTTCGGCCGCAACGAGTCATCCAGAAATTCGCTGCAGTGCTTGCATTTGATGGCCTCGCCCTGAATCTCTTCCGCGCATAAGGGGTATTTTCCATGTGGAGGCCCCCGTTTTTCTCTTCATGCTTTCTTCATGTGACGCTGATACCGTAAACACATTGAAGCACGGTTTATGCTCGGAATCCGATTTTATCCAAAACGGTTCCGACAGGTTATCACTTATAAGATGCCCCCGCAAGGGGGTAATTCGGAAAACGGACCCATGACCAAACGGTTTTCAATTGCTCTCATCTGGCTGTTCATCGCCGTATCGGGCTGCACCGCCTACCATGAAAAACCGCTGACCCCCGCGGCGGCCGCCCCGGATATGGCCGCCCTCACCGTCGAGGCCCGACATATCCGGCACCCCATCCTGAAACCGGTTAAGATGGACGCGACAAAGGGGCTTTCCCCCGACGAGGCCGCCGTCCTTGCCGTCCTCGTCAACCCGACCCTGAAGGCGGAGCGGGACAAAAGAGGGGTTTCGGCGGCGGAACTGTATCAGGCCGGGATCCTCCCCAACCCCCAGTTTTCCGCCAGCATAGATTTCCCGGTCGCCGGATCGACCCAGGATACGGTGACCGCTTACGGCCTCGGTCTGGATTATGATATCGCATCGCTCTTCACGAGGGGAGCGGAGACCCAGGCGGCCCGGCTGCATGCATCTTCGGTATCCCTGGACGTGGCCTGGCGGGAATGGCAGGTGGCGGAAGCGGCGAAACTGCATGCCTACAATCTGTATCTGTTCAAAAAACAACTGGATGTGGCGAAGGAAGAGGAAAAATGGCTGACGGAGAATCGTGATGCCGTCAAGCAGGCGGTGGAAGCCGGTGATGTCAGTATCGTGGATCTTTCCGCGGCCCAGGCTTCCCTTCAGAAAGTCCACCTGTCCGTGCTCGGTATCGAGCAAAGCCTGGAACAAGAACGCCTCGCACTCCTCGCCGCCATCGGGTTCGAAGCAGACCGGTCCATTCGCCTCCGGAAAACCATCGATCTCCCCCAAATGACCGAAATTCCAGCGGTAAAAAATCTCCTGAACGGCCTGGCGGATCGCCGGCTCGACCTCATGGCGCTTAGAATCGGCTATCAAAGCCAGGAAGAGCACGTCAGAGCCGCGGTCATTGGGCAATTTCCGAAAATCTCCATCGGCGGTTCCCAGTCAGGTGACACCAGCAATGTGGGGACCCGAGGGTTCTCCCTCACCATCGGTCTGCCGTTCTTCGACCGGAACCAGGGGCAGATCGCCGTGGAGCGGGCGACCCGGACGCAACTCTTCGACGAGTATTCGGCCCGGTATCACGATGCGCGATCCAATATCGCGACCTTGCGCGCTGACATGGAATCGATTTCCCGGCAAATCAAGGCGACCGACGCCTATCTGCCGACCCAGACCAAGCTGGTTGAAACCTACCATGACGCCATGCTTCAGGGAAACGCGGATGTCCTCACCTATTATAACGCCCGCGATGATCTCATCGCGACCCACCTTTCCCTCTTGGATCTGCAGCACCAATGGGTGGACCGGTTCATTGCACTGGAAATCGCGTCCGGCGAATATTTATGGCAACCTCAAAACAGGGAGACGCTTCATTGAAACAGTGGGTACTATCTATTTTGATGGGTCTTGCCGTCAGCCTGGTCCTTCCGGCCGGTTATCATGGTTTTTCAATTGCCGGGGGGCATGCCGCCACCGCTTCGAATTCGGCGAAAGAGACGGCAACCGGACCGACAGCGAGCGTCAAGACCATTGCCTTGAAAAGAGGTACGATATCCGGGCACATCACCTGTTACGGTCAGGTGATCGCAGCCCCGGGCGCCCTGCGGACCATTTCGCTCCCCTTCGAAAGCCGAATGCTCGGTGTCATGGTCAACGAAGGGCAGAAGGTGGCCAGGGGAGACCTCCTGCTCAATATTGTGCCCAGTCCCGATACGAAGCTCGAGCTCGAGCAGGCGGAAAACGCCGCGGATCTCGCCCGGGAAGGCTATCTGCAGATGCAGCGCAAATACAAACTGAAGCTTGCCACCAACGAGCAGTTGCTTCAGGCGAAGCAAACGCTCGACGAGGCACGACTGCGCCTTGCCAGCCTGAAGAGCCGGGGAATCGACGGCGCACGTAAAATATCCGCCGAAGTCGGCGGCCTGATCAAAAAGATTTATGTTCAGGAAGGATCCATCGTTCCGGCGGGAAACCCGATGATCGATATCGTGGCGCAAAACCGGGTTGAAATCCTTCTCGGGGTCGAACCCGAAGACATCGATCAGGTCCATCTCGGTCAGGCGGTGTCGCTGGCCCGGGTCAGCGTTCCGGGCTCGCCGCTGGCAACCGGGAAGGTCCGAAAAATCTCCTATGCCGTGAATCCGAATACCCGCCTGATCGACGTCTTCGTCACCCTCCCGTCTCCTTCGGGGTTTCTCCTGGGAGAATCGGTGGAGGGGAAAATCATCACGGCGACAACGGAGGGATTCATCGTTCCAAGGTCGGCGGTCCTTTCCGAAGGGAACCGTCATCTCCTCTATACGGTGGAGAAAGGCCACGCGGCCCGGCACGACGTCACGATCGGCATCGAGACCGCCGAGTCGTATCAGGTGACCGGCCCGGATCTCAGGGTGGGCGAAGACGTTGTCGTCTCGGGAAATTATGAACTGACCGACGGCATGGCGATCGCTGTGGAGGCCCTCCAATGAGTGTCACCGGTTGGATGCAGGCACATCGGCGCTCGATCCTTTTTCTGCTGGGCATACTCATTGTCGGCGGTCTGCTGAGCGCGCTGAAGCTTCCGGTGGCGCTCTTTCCCCAGATCAGCTTTCCCCGGATCGCAGTAAGCCTCGATGCCGGAGACCGTCCGGCGGACCAAATGGGCCTCGAGGTCACCTACCCGGTGGAGCAGGCAATCCGGGCCGTCCCCGGGGTTGTGAACGTCCGCTCCACTACCTCCCGGGGCAGCGCCGATATTGACATTCGCTTCGATTGGAACGAAGATATGGTCTCCAAGATGCTCCTGGTGGAATCGGCCATCAACCAAACCCTCTCGACGCTGCCCAAGGGAACGACCTTCGAAGTCCGGCGCATGGATCCGACCGTATTCCCCGTGCTGGCCTATAACCTGACCTCGGACAAGCAATCGCTCACCGAGCTCCGGGACATCGCCCTCTACCAGCTCAGGCCGCTTCTGTCCACCGTCAAAGGGGTCGCCAAGGTCGGTGTCGAAGGCGGCGAAACGGAAGAATACTCGGTGATGGTGGACCCGGCGAAGCTCGCCTCCTTTGGCCTGTCGCTCGGCGACGTGGCCAATGCGCTTTCCGCCGCCAATGTCATTACCGCCGTGGGACGTGTCGAAGATCATTACAAGCTCTATCTGGTGGTGTCCGACACCCGCTTCGCGAATCTTACCGGCATCGGCAATACGGCCATCCGCTCCGGCAAGGACGGCGTGGTCCAGGTCGAAGATGTCGCCACCGTCAGCCGATCGACGGCACCCAACTGGACCAGGGTCACCTCCGACGGCCACCAGGCCGTGATCGTCCAGATCTACCAGCAGCCCGGGGGCAATACCGTTCAAATCGACAGGCAGCTCAAGGCCAAGCTCGCCCAGTACCGCAGCCATCTGCCCGCGGGTATAAAAATTACCAACTGGTACGACCAGAGCGAACTGATCCTCTCGTCGGCGGGGAGCGTGCGGGACGCCATTCTGATCGGTGTCGTGCTGGCGGCCCTGATCCTGCTTATTTTTCTGCGCAGCGCCAAAATCACCCTGATCGCCATCATTTCGGTCCCGAGCGTCCTCGCGACCACCATCCTGCTGCTCTACGTGCTGGGCATGAGTTTCAATATCATGACCCTTGGCGGCATGGCGGCGGCGGTGGGACTCATCATCGACGATACCATCGTCATGGTGGAGCATATCATGCGCAGATTGCGCGGCGCCAAAGGCGATCATCATCTTCAGGTGATGCGCGCGGCGCGGGAATTTTCAAGGCCGCTCATGGGCTCCTCGGCCTCGACGGTGATCATCTTTCTGCCCCTGGCGTTTCTTTCCGGCGTGACAGGGGCTTTCTTCAAATCCCTCTCCCTCACCATGGCCGCCGCCCTTTTCATCTCCTTTTTCGTGGCGTGGCTGGCGGAACCCCTCCTTGCGGACCATATCCTGACCGCAAAAGATGCCGAAAAAGAGGAAGGAGGGGCGATTACCCGGCGCATGCACCGGGGATACGAACGGCTCATGCATCCCCTGCTCAACCGCCCATGGCTGGTTCTCCTGATCATCGTTCCCGTTGTCCTGTTCGGCTGGCTGGGATACAAGAACGTCGGCACCGGATTCATGCCCAGCATGGACGAAGGCGGCTTCATTCTCGATTACTATACGCCTGGGGGCACCTCCCTTTCGGAAACGAACCGCGTGCTGAACCAGATTGAGGCCATCCTGCGGGCCAATCCGGCCGTCCGAACCTATTCCAGGCGAACCGGACTTCAACTGGGCGGCATGGTCACCGAGGCAAACCAGGGGGATTTCTTCGTGCGCCTGAAGCCCTTTCCCCGCGCCGACATCGAGACGATCATGGATGAGGTGCGAGCGAAAGTTAAAAAGACAGTCCCCGGCATTCACATCGAGATGGCGCAGCTCATGGAAGATCTGATCGGGGATCTCACCGCGGTACCGCAGCCGATCGAAATCAAGATCTATTCGGACGACGGCGCGCTGCTCACCCAACTGGGGCCCAAGGTGGCCGCAGCCATCGAGAAAGTGCCGGGGGTGGTGGATGTCGACGACGGCGTCGTTTACGCGGGCGATGCCCTCAATATCAAAATCAACCGTGTCAAGGCCTCCCTGGAGGGGGTGGACCCGGAGTCGGTCACCCAGAACCTTCAGGAAATTCTGAGCGGCACCGTCACCACCCGGGTCCAGCAGGGGCCCAAAATGGTCGGAGTGAGGGTTTGGGTCCCGAAGACGTTCCGGGAAACGATCTGGAACATCGAGCACCTGAAGCTTCGAGCACCGGACGGTCACCTCTTTCCCATCGGCAGGATCGCCACCATCACCGCCGTCAGCGGCCAACCGCAAATCAATCGCGACGATCTGAAACGCATGATTCCCGTCACCGGCCGGATCAGCGGCAGCGACATGGGCTCCGCCATCCGCCGGGTGAAAGCCGTCCTGAATCAACCCGGACTGATTCCGAAGAATGTGTATTGGAGCCTCGGCGGCCTCTATGAGCAGCAGCAGGTGGCCTTCAAGGGTCTCATGATCGTCTTTCTGGCAGCGGCGCTTCTGGTTTTTCTTCTCCTGCTCTTTCTCTTCGAGAACTTCCGCATAGCCTTCTCCATTCTCCTGATCACGTTGATTTCGGTCTCGGCCGTATTTATCGGGCTCTGGATTACCGGGACGGAGCTGAACATCACCTCGATAATGGGAATGACCATGATCCTCGGCATCGTAACGGAGGTGCAGATCTTCTACGCTTCGGAATACTACAACGTGCCGGATCAGAAGGATTCCGCAGCCATGTTCATCACCGCGGGGAAGAACCGGATGCGGCCCCTGGCCATGACCACACTGACAACCATTCTCGCACTCCTGCCGCTTGCGCTCGGCATCGGTCATGGGTCGGGCATGCAGCAACCCCTTGCCATTGCCATCATCTTCGGCCTGATCCTCCAGTATCCCCTCGTACTGGTGGGGCTCCCGGCATTCTTGCGGATCATTCGGTTTCAGAAGAAATTACAGAAAATGCCATGCGAATCTTAATCGTCGATGACGAACCCCAACTCCTGGATCAACTGAAGCGGGTACTTTGAAAACACCGTTGACGACGATACGGCTTTCCAATGACGAGATGCTTTCACAAGGCCGGGAAGACCTCTGTCTGACTTCTTGCACGGCCACCTGCTCCGGCAAACGGATAGAGGCGCAAGTCCCCGAAAAACTGACCATCAGGGGCGATATCGAAAAAATCGCCCGGGCGCTCTCCAATATTTTGGACAACGCCGTAAAATACAACTATGACGGCGGGGAAATCCATTTGGATGCGGAAAAGACGGATACATTTGTGACGCTTCATGTCGCCAACACAGGCGACGGAATTCCCGAAGCCGAATCGGACAAGGTATTCAACCAGTTTTACAGGGTTGAAAGTTCCCGGGTCCTCCCGATATGGCGGCTCCGGACTGGGATTGGCCATCGTGAAAAGAATCGTCGAGCTCCATGGAGGGGATGTCACAATGACAACCAAGCCGGCCGGCTGGACAAAACTCACGGTTCTATTTCCAAAACCACCCAATGGATAAAGGCAGCACTATGACATCCTGCGCAAAATATTCCAAAAGCGACACCGTTCTGTGCCTTATTGTTGTTATCCTGATCTGTTTTACCGGGATCGTCGGTCATGATCTCTGGACACCCGATGAACCCCGTGTCGCGGCCGCAAGTCTGGCCATGAGCCGGACGGGTGATGTGGTGATCCCCAGCCTGGCGGGCACGCCTTTCGTCGAGAAGCCACCGCTTTACTTCGCATTTTCCGCGCTGATGATCAAAGTGTTTGGACCTCTTTTCGGTAATGTCGGAGCTGTTCGGCTGGGGTCGGCTTTTCTGGGTCTGGGGGTGCTCCTGTTGACCTTTCTGATCGGGAGACATCTGGGCGGTCAGCGGGTCGGGGTGCTGTCCGCCGTATTTCTTGCCTGTATGGAAGGCTTTGTGGAAAATTTTCACTGGATCCGTGTAGATGCCGCCCTTGCTTTTTTCGTGGCCGGTTCCGTGTATTGTCTCCTCAAGGTTTTCCGTGAAGATCGTTATGCATATGCCCCATGGGCGGGGATTTGCATTGCGGGTTCCTTTCTCGCCAAGGGATTGGTCGGTCCCGTTCTGACGGCCATCCCCTGGTTTATCCTGTTTCTGGAGCGAATCATCTTGCGCAAACGGGAAAACGTTCGGTTGCCCCGGTTTTTCATGCAGAACATTCTGATCCTGCTGTTTGTTTCTGCTTTCTGCGCATTATGGATTATTCCATTTTACTTTAAGGGCGGGGCCTCGCTGTGGCATGAATGGTTCTGGGTGAACCATATCGAGCGATTTACCGGGGCGGCTGCCGCGAAAGGGCATGTGATTCTGGGGAACCCCTTCTATTATGTAGAATATCTCATCAGTTATGCATTTCCCTGGACACCCCTCGTTTTTCTGTGGTTCGTATATGTCATCCGAAAAGCGGTCGGGAAGCGGCATGTGGACCCCGATACATGGTTCCTGTTATCCTGGGGAGTGCTCACCCTCATCCTGCTGACGAATGCCGCCACGAAACGGGCCATCTACCTTCTCCCGGTGCTTCCGGCTTATGCGATTATGGCCGCTCTGGGCATATGCAGCGGAACGCCGAAATGGTTCGGAATCCTGGGGAAATTTTGGGTCTGTCTTTCACTTTTTCTCATTTCGCTCTTCACCTTCTGCCCGCTTTTTACTCGAATATTTCCCTCAAAAATACCTTCCGGGGTTCTCACGGCGCTTTCCCGTTTCGGTGCATATCAGGTTCTTTCCTTTACCGGATTAGTAGCCTGCCTTGTCCTGATCTTCCGATACCGGAAGAGGCTCAAACCGGAAACGATACTGATTTTTGTCACCGGTGTACTTTACATGACCCTTCTGGGAATGCCTGTGTCCGCCATTGACCGGGAGAAGAGCATGGAAAAGGACATTAAAGCCTTTGTATCCCGGATACCTGAAACCGACAGGGGACGGGTCGCCGGTGTGGATCTGAACGAAACCACCCTGGGGTGTCTCTATTTTTATGGCGGCATGGACATTCCGCAGGTCACCGACAGGGAAAAGATCGAAGATATCCTTGGCGGCAGGGACGATCGATTCGACAGCCTGATTTTAAATACAAGACACAGAAAGGGAAAGGAAGACAGACCGCCGATTGATCTGCCCTGCAGAATCATTGAGAAAACAATCACCGGGGGTAATCGCGTACTCTATTTGATTGAGGGCGATAAAAAGACTACGGCGGGATTTCGAGAAGATACCGATAACACTCAACACTTTTCCGGGCAGTGATGTCGATTGAAAAACCTCTTGCCGCAATTTCTTCTCTATATCCGAGTACTTCGATTAAAAATACCGCCCTATCCAATTCATCTTCACAGTTTCTTCACCTGGGTCTGGTAAGATCAGGTGCAGCCGTTAGGTGTGTTGGGGTAAATTTCTATTTTCTCGTTCCGAGTCGGTTTCCCGGAAACCCGGCAGCACCACTGTCACCCGCGTCAGGTCCCCTTCCCGGCTTTCAAATGCTACGGTTCCATGGTGCAGCTCTATTACCCGTTTCACGATGGCAAGTCCCAGTCCGGAACCGCCGTGGCTGCTCGATCGAGACTTTTCGGCACGAAAGAATTGATCGAACACTTTGGGAACTTCGTCCGCGGCGACACCCGGTCCGGTATTGGCGACGGCGACCCGAACTTCATCGTCGATCATTTCTCCCGTCACTTCGACTCGGCCGCCGTCCATATTGTATTTGACGGCATTGTCCAGAATATTTGAAAAGGCACGGCGCAGTTTTTCCGCATCTCCCGAAATAACGAGAGATCCTTCCAAGGCGCTGTCCATTTTGATGTTATGCGCATATGCCATAAATTGGTATTCTTCCACCAGGGACATCAGCAGTTCATTTATTTGAACCGCCCCTTCGTCAACGCGAGTCATCGCCTCCAGGGAAGAAAGACTCAGCAGATCCTTCACCAGTCTCTCCATGCGAAGCACCTGGTCGCTTAACCGCGGAAGATTATCCCGCGCACATGAAGGAAGCATTTCCGGATCGCACCTGGAGATCTCATCGGCGGCCAACCGCAGGGTGGTCAGCGGCGTTTTCAGTTCATGGGACGTGGCGAATAAAAATTCTCTCTGTCGCGAAAAGGAGTACTGAAGCCGGTCCAGCATCTTGTTGATGGTTTTTGCAAGCTCGCTGAATTCATCCTTTCCTTCCCCGGCCGGAATCCGATGGTCGAGATTTTTTTCACTGATGTCCCTCGCAAGATCCCTCATGGTGCCGATCGGGTGCAGAATCCTGCCGGCCACAAACCAGCTGATGACAATCAGCACAAGGGTGGAGAAAACAAGACCGGAGAGAGTTCCCAGAATAAGATCCTGTATCTCTTCCTGCAGCCTCTCTATGGGCCGTGCCGTCTGCACAATGAATGTCTTCCCTTTCGTTTCGATTCGAAAAGCCCTGACCCGAAAAACCAGGTTCCCATGCAGGTCCTGCCCTATGTTCGTTGTTCCAGGGGGGATCTTTAAGGTCGTAATCGCGTGCGTCCCCGGGGCGATCCGGGAAAGCGTGACCAGTTTTGCAAGATCAGACTGATAGCAAAGCAGTCCTGTCTCCTCATCATATACTTCCGTCCAGTATACATATTTGGAATAAGACGCGATGCCCATGGAAGGTGATTCAGCGCCGCTCTGTTTTTGTTGAATCAATTTCGCAACGCTGTGGTTGGCTTCTTCCTCGAGCACCGCATCCAGAAGATGGAAAGGCTGCTCGATCAGTTCGGAAAACACCACGACGGAAAACAGCAGACTTGCAATGAAGCCTGCCCCGGCGATAAACAGCGTGATTCTGGTTTTTACGGTCATTCTTCCGGGTCCCGGATGATATAGCCCATGCCGCGAATGGTCTGAACAATCTGTCCGCCGCCGGCATCTCCAATTTTATGGCGAAGATTCTTGATGTGAACGTCGATGAAATTGGACATGTTAAAAAGGTCGAAATCATCTCCCCATACATGCTCGGCCAGGCTGAAGCGGGACACCGCCCTGTTTTTGTTATAAAGAAGAAACTCCAGGATGGAAAATTCCCGAAGGGTCAGATCAATCGGTTCCCCGCCGCGGGTCACCATTCGGCTGACCGTATCGAGTTGAAGATCCTGAACCTGCAGAAGAGAGAGCGCCTGGCTTCCGGATCGCCGGAGCAGCGCACGGATCCGGGCCAGCAGTTCATCCGAGGAAAACGGTTTGGCCAGGTAATCATCG
Organism: Desulfobacterales bacterium; assembly: GCA_040235505.1. Classification (GTDB taxonomy): domain Bacteria; phylum Desulfobacterota; class Desulfobacteria; order Desulfobacterales; family JAFDDL01; genus JBECKW01. The sequence goes on along the minus strand of JBECKW010000225.1, from coordinate 2,361 downwards.
GCCCCCAGATCGAGTCCCCTCACCCGGTCCTCGACATCGCCTTTCGCCGTCAGCATCAGGACCGGCGTCCGGATTTCCGCCTTTCGCATTTGATCCAGGACCGTAAACCCGTCGGTTCCCGGCATCATGATATCGAGAATGACCGCATCGAAAACCGTATCGAACAATCTATCGAGCGCCGCGTCTCCATCGGCCGCCGTCTCGACGATATAGCGCTGGTTTTCCATAATTTTCTTCAGTTGTTCCCTCAGGGAGCGCTCATCGTCTACGATTAGTATCTTCAATATTTCCAGACCTCAAACCCTTTCGGGCCGCTGCTGTCGCGAAACACCGGTTCGGGGAGTTGTTCCCGCCACTCGGGCTCTTTACTTATCCGGCCGATGACCACCACCTTCCCTGGATTTTTGCGGATCATGTCAATGGCGGACTGCATGTCAAGGTTCCTGCTTCGTGCATCCTCATGGTTGAATCCATAGGTGAGTTCACCGGCTTCATTCAGCAGGTATACATCACTCCTATGCAAATACCAACAGACGGCACGGACTGCATGCGTATCCGTAATAACGATACAATTTTCATCGATGATCGGTTTGTTCCTCTCCAGCAGGGGGCCAGGGCATTTCACGTCAATGGTTGAATCGGGAAGAATGAAGTGGGCAACGAAAAAAAAGAAAAGCGGCGCCAGGGCAAATAAAAGCAGTTTGCTCATGACTCGCCGGCTTCTCAGTGCCTGGATGCACAGAAGAAAATAAAACAGGAAGCCGTTTACCAGGGTGATGGCCTTCCATGGATGATCGAAGATATGTTTTTCATGGGGTCCGATAAACTGGATATAAAGCACAGCGGCCAGTGCCAGAAAAAAAAGCAGCGCGCATAGGCCAATCCCCCACTTTAAAAGCCTGCCGGACCATTTTTTGCTGAATACATGGAGAAGCCCGAAGGACATGAGAATGGCAAACGGCGGAAAACATGGGAGGATATAAGTCAGAAGTTTTCCGCTTGAAGAAGTGAAAAATAAAAACGGCAGCACCAGCCAGCAGACGGACAAACGCATCAATCTTCCTCGGAAATCCTGTCCCTTCATCCGGCTCAATATACCGGGAATCGCTGCCGGCGCTGTGAGTAGCCATGGAAAGAACATTGCCGGTGCAACCAGAACAAAATACCACGCTGTTTCCTTATGCTGGGCGTTATTGGCCAGAAAACGGCGGACATGCTCGTTCCAAAAGAAGAAATTCCAGTAATCCGGCTCCCGCATCTGAATCAGTATCGCCCAGGGGAGCGACACCAGAACAGCGGTTAAAATCGGCAGCCAGCTCATTCTCAGGATATCCCGCCACCGGCGCTGCCATGCCAGATACGGCACCAGGGCCAGCACCGGCACGACAAAGGCAAGAAACCCCTTGGTTAAAAACGCCAGGCCGCATGAAAATCCGGCAAGAAGTAGAAAATACGTCTCCTTCCTGGAACCGCGTTCCTGCTCTGTGGCAAAAAAGAAAGCGGCAATGCTTCCGGTCAGAAACAGCGACAGCAGGCTGTCAAGCACCGCCGTATTCCCGATTCCGAACACGGCAAAACACGACATGAATATCAGTGTGGCCAGAACGGCCGCACCCCCTTCCTTTTCGTCATCTTTCTTTCGAACCCGATGAACCAGCAGAAATATGAGGAGGGCCGTAAGCCCCACGGCCAGGCCGGAAGGCAGTCGCACGGCAAAATTGTTTTCTCCCAATAAAAGAATCGAAACGGCATGCACCCAATAGCCCAGCACCGGTTTTTCAAAGTAGCGCACACCATCGATGCGGGGAACCACCCAGTCTCCGCTGGCAATCATCTCCCGGGGAATTTCGGCATAGCGGGTTTCGTCCGGGACAACGAGGTCCCTGGCCCCGATGGGCAGAAGATAGGCAAGGAGGAAAAAGCCTAAAAGCAATAGGACATGTCCTGTTCTGACGCCTTTCGGATGTTGCGGATTTGATTCGTTCATCGGTCCCTTTATGGTTTAGAAAGTGCCTACGTCCCTAAATGGATATGGACGATGTGGACGTAATGGACAGAATGGACACAGTGGACGGCCCACGATGTACTCAACTCGAAGAGTGCAAACTGCTTTCAGACCAATGTAAAAGATGCTCGTTTTTCGTCTTTCAATCACGTCCGATCTATGTCTCGACCCATCGCCCATCGCCCATAGCCCATAGCCTTTTACCCTATGCCCTCTGCCCCATGCTCTCTGCCCTCACACTTGGCATGAAAGCCACCCTTCTCTTCCGGCCACAACGGTTTCACCCATACCCGACTCCGGAATTTCTCCGGCCCGGGCAAGAAGCTCGCCGAGGGGCTGAAAAACGATATCCCGCT
>JBECKW010000210.1:0-5145 GCA_040235505.1 Desulfobacterales bacterium | reverse complement strand
CTTCGTGTTCTTCGTAGTGATCTTTTGTAATATTTATAAGCTTACATTTGATTTTTTATGAATCATAATCTCAAGCAATGGATTTTATTTATTAAACCGCCTTATTCCAATGTCCCGGACGCAACCGAACGGGCCTGATTGACATCGATATGGATCTATGCCTATCAGACAGTATTTTAAAGCAAGCACATAGGCGACAATCCATGCATTCTGCAAGATGGCCACCGGCAAGCAAGCCGCCGAGCCGTCCGGCAGCCAAGCCGCCCCGATGGGGCAAGGAGAAAATATGACACGCGGTTGGAAAGAGCTGAACCAGGAAGTTATCGATCATATGCAGCAGGGAAGATTTCAGGACGCCCTGGAACCAGCCCGTGCGGCCGTGGACGCGGCACGCCAGGAAAAGGACGGGGACAAATCCAACCTGGCGGTGGCACTCAACAACCTGGGGGAACTCTACCTTGCCCTGGATGATTTCGATCAGGCCCGGGAAGCCATGGAAGAAGCCCTGGAAGCCTACGAAACAGCCTTCGGGCCTGATCACATGGAAACGGCGGAAGCACTTTCCAGTCTGGCCGATCTGTACATGGACGGGAAGCAATATAATGCGGCCGAACCTTTGCTCACCCGGGCGCTCGGGATCGTGGAAAAGGCGGCGGGTGGTGAGCATCCCGCCCTGGGCCATCTTCTCACCCGCCTGGCTCAGATCCACCAGTATCGGCAGAAACCCGAAGAGGCAGAGCCGCTGCTTCGGCGGGTCGTCAAAATCTATGAGAAAAGCATCGGCCCGGAGCACCCGGCCTTCGGGAAAGCCCTGGCCCGTCTGGCGGAAATCTATCTGGTGATGGGGCATTTCCAGGCCGCCGAACCATTTCTGGAACAGGCCCTTTCCATTCTCAAGGCTTCCCTGGGTGAAAATCATCCCGACATTGCCGGTATATTGGAAAAACAGGCCATGCTTTTTCTTGCCACCGGCCGGGCGGACAAGGCCGAGCCCCTCATGCGCCAAGTCATCGATATCTATAAAAAGACCTTCGGCAAGGACCATTCGAAAACGGCGGAGGCCGAAAACACATTGGGAGAACATTTCCTGAACCTGGGCCGGCACGACGAGGCCAAACCGCTGCTGGAGGCATCCCTTGCGGCCCGGGAAAAATCCCTGGGGCCGGACCATCCGGCGGTGGCCCAGTCCCTGAACAATCTGGCGGTTCTCCACGGCAACATGGGAAAGTTCGACGCTGCGGAGCCCTTGCACCGACGGGCATTGGAGATCCGGCAGAATCATTTCGGGGCACGGCACATGGCCGTCACCCAGAGCCTGGAAAACCTGGCGGCGCTCCGGCGTGTCCAGGGTCACGCCGACGAGGCGGTAGCCCTGCTTCAGGAGGCGCTGAGCATCTGGCAGGCCGCCATGGGTGAAAAGCATCCGGCCACGGCCCAGGCCCACTTTAATCTGGGGACGCTCCTGGCCTTTTCCGGCAAGCTCAAGGAAGCGGAGTCCTGCCTCCAGACATCCCGCAAAATTCTGGAGGCAAGCCTCGGACCCCGCAGTTCCCATCTGGCCTTCGTTCTGGAGGCGTTGTCCAAGGTCTATGAAAAGCTGGGGCAAAAGCCGGAAGCCACGGCATACGCCGCCCGGGCGATGAAAATACGCAAGTCCGATCAGCAGCCCGCGTCCCGAAACAACTAGGGCACTGAAAAATGTAAAGAATTCGCGCCCTGTTTTTTCGGCATTTCTTATCGCCGGGTCATTTCTTTAAGCAGCCGAATCTCTTCCACCCATCGACTTGTATCCGGCGTTTCGAGGATCATGGGCATGTTGTCGAACCGGGGGTCTCTCATGATCATGCGGAAAGCATCAAGCCCGAGGGTACCATCTCCCAGGTTGGCGTGGCGGTCCACCCGGCTGCCCAGTGTCTTTTTCCCATCGTTCAAATGCATTCCCTTGAGATAGGCGAAACCCACAATATCTTCAAACCGCTTCAACGTCTCTTCATACCCGTCTCGGGTTACCAGGTCATAGCCCGCTGAAAAGGAGTGGCAGGTGTCCAGACAGACCCCGACCCTGGTTTTATCCGCGACCCTGTCGATGATGGCGGCCAGGTGTTCGAAACGGTGGCCCAGATTGGTTCCCTGCCCGGCGGTATTTTCAATCACGGCGGTGACGCCCCGGGTCTTGCCCAGGGCCATGTTGATGGATTCGGCGATTCGGGCCAGGCAATCCGTCTCGCTGATTTTATTTAGATGGCTCCCCGGATGAAAGTTGAGATATTTCAGCCCGAGCTGCTGACACCGGTACATCTCATCCTCAAACGCCGTTCGTGATTTCTCCAGCCCGTCGGTTTCCGGATGGCCGAGGTTGATGAGATAGCTGTCATGGGGCAGGATCTGATCCGGTGTGTAGCCCGAGGCGCGGCAGTTTTCCTGAAAGCGCTCGATGGATTCTTCCGTCAAAGGCTTTGCCGTCCACTGCCGCTGGTTCTTGGTGAAAAGGGCAAAGGCGGTGGCCCCGATGGCTTTGGCATTGAGCGGGGCGTTTTCTACACCACCGGAGGCACTGACATGAGCGCCGATATATTTCATGGGTAAAACCCCCTGATCCGGCAAAGCCGGAGCTCATAGCTGATAGCTGATAGCTGATAGCAAAAACCATCTACACATATACATTCAAGTAAACAACGTGCATCGTGATAGAAGGTCGTTAACTTTGTGCCTTTGTGCCTCTGTGCCTTTGTGCCTTGCCGTAACCCTCTGTGCCTTGCCGTTAACCCCATATGCCTTCGCCTTTCATCACCCGGCGAGCATCAACCAGAGGCTGAACGTAACAGCGGAGAGGAGGGTGCCGGCGGAAATGGTGGCAACGGCAAATTCCGGGTCCCCGTGCATCTCCCGGGCCATGACGTAGGTAACGGTGGCAGTCGGGGAAGCCAGCAGAATCAGTGCCGGCAGGTATTGCGTGGCGGAAATCCCGAAACCGCGAAACAACAGAACCCCGATCAGGGGCAGCACCACCAATTTAATAAAAACCGCCCCCACGACCGGGCGAAGATACTTTCGCATGAGCCCCAGGGACAGGGAACCACCGATGAGCAGCAGCGCCATCGGCAAGGCCATGCCGCTCAGGATATCCAGCGCCTTCTGGAACACCTTGGGAACGGGCAGGTGGAGAACCGACACCAGAATGCCGGCCATGGCGGAAACAATGACGGGATTGCGGTAAAGGCTCGAAATAAGCCCCTTGACCCCCGAAAGCCCGGTGCCTGAATGTCCGCCGGATGCATGGAACTGCAACGCGAGGACCGACAGGATATTTTGCAGAATCATCAGAAACCCGGCAATCAGGCTGGCTTTCACCAGCCCGGCATCGCCGAGAAAGTAAAACGCCACCGCCAGGCCGATATATCCCAGGTTCCCGTGCCCGGCGCTCTGGATAAAGGTGCCTGCACGGTCTGAAGGGATGTGGCGCAGATCGCAGACCAGCCACGCAATGCCGTAAGAAACCGCCACGGCCGACAGGGTGAGAAACAGCACATTGCCGTGGAAATTCTCGCCGATGGAGGCTTTCGAGATGGCCCGAAAGATCATGGCCGGGATTGCGAGGTAATAAACGAGGCGATTGGCCGGGGCGAAAAATCCGGGGGGAATGAACCCCTTTTCCCGAACAGCCCATCCCAGGGCAATGATCATGAAAATGGGAACAATGGTGTAAACAATCTGCATATTCTTGCGTGGCTTATCTTCTGTTTTCGCTGTTCTCTGCGTCTCTGCGCCTCTGCGGAAGAATTGTTTTTCAATACCGACAAGCCCTTGACAGTCCGTGGGGGAAACGGAGCCATCTTTCAACGCTCGCAATATATCCGCAACCCTCACTGCGTGTCAACGGTGAAGCGGAAACTACAGCCTCAACAGCCGTTTGGTATTCAAATAGAAAATCTTCTTCCTGTCTTCATCACCGATGGGTAGCGAGGCGACCGCTTTCACAGCCCGAATGTTCGATTCGGAAGGATAGTCCACGGCAAAAAGCACCCGGTCGGGCCCCATGGCGGTATGGAGAAACTGCAGGACCGGCCCCCAGGCCATACCGCTGGTGGAGGCATAAAAATTATTCCGGACATAAACGGCCAACGGTTTCTGAAGGCTCGTCCCGCCGGGCATGCCGGGTCGCCCGGTATCTTTTTCTTCTTTTTCTTCGCCCAACCCCTCACCGCTTCCCATCCGCCACAGCCAGTACGGCAGGCCTTCACCGCCATGGCCGAGGATTATCTGAAGTCGTGGATGTTCGTCAAAAAGACCGCTTGCGATCAGACGCATGGCATGAAGCCCCGCCTCGGCGGCATACCCCCATGCCTTTCCCTCCAGTAGGGGGTAAACCTCGTAGGGTTTGATCATCCCGGGGGACGGCTCCTTCGGATGCAGGTATATGGGCACACCGAGCCGCTCGGCGGTCTCAAAAATGCACCGGAACTTGGAGCCGTCCAGATATTCCCCCTGGATATGGGAGTAGATCATGGCCCCCTTCAGCTTAAGCTGCTGCACGGCCCGCTCAAGCTCCCTGGCGGCGGCATCGGGATCCTGACACGCCAGGGCGGCAAACCCGTAAAACCTTTTCGGATATGTCTCGATAATTTTGGCAAGCTCGTCATTTGTGAGTTTCGCCAGGGCGGCGGCCTCCGCCGGATCCACCAGGCCGTCCTGGAAGCAGACCGGAGAAATAACCTGCATATCGATCCCGGCCTCATCCATATCCTTGAAGCGCTTTTCTCCGATCATCGACTGTCGATGCGCGTCGACGGTATAGGGAAGCGGCATATTGTAAACCGCCCCGGCCTTTACCCGCGCGGCCAGGTACGTTAATATCTTTTCCGTTGTAAAGTGCTCCTCAACGGCGATTTTTTTCATCCCTGAAACAGCATTCTCCGTTGCCTCAGCTGCCGAAGTGCTCCAAAGCGTCGGATGGGCTTTTCCCGTTACCGGATCGAAATTTTTTCCAAACGAAAAAGCAGTGCCTGCAACAAAGGCAAGCATTGAAGAGAAGTATTTAATGAAATTTCTTCTTCCAGTAATAGGTTTCATCGTCTTCAAGGCCTCCTTTTTTCTTTCATCCGGGCATACGAAACAAGGATTGATATTTCGGTTCGGAAAAAGGTC
>JBECKW010000309.1:0-10007 GCA_040235505.1 Desulfobacterales bacterium | reverse complement strand
ACTGGGGGTGGCGCATGTATCGGTAAACGCCGTTTGTCACCAGATTGCCTTCCCGCTGTGCGCTGTAGACCAGATACCACCCGCTGGCGATCAGACTGATTCCCAGCACGACGATGCCGAGTCCGATGAACATCTCCACCATGGCGCCGGCAAATCCCAAACCCAGCAGGGCTGCCCAAAGGTGCCCATTGAAATGCAGCCAGGGGATATTGAACCCGAGGAAATTCGTCAGCAGGTATATGGTCAGCGGAAAACCGTACATCTCCACGTAGAGCGCAATAATGAACGCCTGGACAACACCGGCGCTGCGCCACTCCTTCCAGCCGCTTGGCGCCAGATACTTAAAGACGATCCAAAAACCGACGACGACCATAATGAGCGCCAGGGCCCAGTGTCCCCCGAGGGTATTGACTGCTGTGGGTGTGTCTGTGTTCATGACGCCTCCGTCTCATCGGATGTTTTTTCTCCCAATTAAAACATACTAAGCACCTCCTTTCCAGCCGAGACTTCCGCAGGTCAGCGTTTACTGAAGCAGAACATCAATATCGCTCCAGAGGAAAACGACTTGAAGCATCGGCCAGAAATGGCAGCGTGCTTGGCGCATTTGAGGTACCAGAAGTGCAGCCTATTGTTGCGCTTCCTGTCCTGTCTGGGTCGCCATATTCTGCACCTTCCTCATCATATTCTGCATACCCTGATAATCGATTTCAATTTCGACTTCCTTTTTAAGCTCAAGATTTTTGTCGTATTTATACAGTTTGTTTCCAATCATGACAACGACGCCTCCGTCCTCGGTGGAAACCAGGGATTTTCCCATCATGCCGCCCATCATCATTCCCTGACCCATCATACCCTGCCCCATCATCCCCTGGCCCATCATGCCTTGTCCGGTGGCGCCTTGCCCCATCATTCCCTGGCCGGACATCATATTCCCCATCTGGCCGGTCTGTTGCTGACCAGTCTGGGCCAGGCAGATGGTTCCAAGCGCCAGAACAAAAACCACTACAATTGCCAATGTTGCCGTTTTTCTCATTTTTTACCTCCTTTTGAGAAACTGCGTTGTGGATGTTGGCTGTCTGGACGTTATCTGTAACCACCGTACTGGTGATTTGATTAAAAACCATCCTGCCATGATAGCGCACATCCTTCTATGAATCCGTTTTATTGTATAATTCGGATCTTGTAATTTGTTAATGAGGCCTTCACCTTAGTTTTCCACTCCGAAACCTGTATTTTGAGATCTGTTAGATGTTTCCGTGACGAAGAACCCTGCCAAGCCGAATCCTGGTACATAAATTGCTCTATAAATTAAGCAGGTATTGATCAGTTCGGACAGCCTCTTGAGAGGAGGTAGTTATGGAAAAACAAATTAAATCTGAAATTAATCATGGCAAACGAAACTTTTTAAAAACCCTCGGATATGGCGCTCTTGGCGTACTTGTAGGAGAGTTTCTTCCCTTGATGCGTCCTGCGGCCTTGGGAGTGCAGCCGGGATCACCAAAACCGTCTGGGTTTTCTCCGGACCTTGATATTTCATTGACTGCCGCCCCGGATGAAATTGGGATTTTCCCCGGGACGCCCACGCCGGTATGGCGATACCGTGCGACTTTGAACAAAGGTGATGGAAGCCGGGTTCATGAAATCCCTGGCAGCTATCTCGGCCCGATCATAAAAGTAGACCAGGGCGAGAAAATTCGCATCCGTTTCAACAACGCGATTCCTGAAAAATCCATTATCCATTGGCACGGCCTTCATGTGCCGGCCATCATGGATGGTCATCCCCGAGACGTTATTTCCCAAGGGCAGTCATATCTCTATGAGTTTGAGGTCAAAAACAGGGCCGGCACGTATTGGTATCATCCCCATCCCGACCAGAGGACCGGTTTCCAGGTATATAACGGACTTGCGGGCCTTTTTATAGTATCTGACAAAGAAGAACAGGCGGCGGGCCTCCCCGCCGGTGAATACGACGTGCCGCTGGTGATTCAGGATCGGACTTTCGGACCGGATAACCGACTTGTTTATTTGTCCGGGAACATGATGGAGTGGATGACCGGCTTCCTGGGCGATCAGATACTGGTCAACGGCATGCCCGATTTTACGCTGCCCGTGTCTACGGGTGCCTATCGTTTTCGGTTGCTGAACGGATCCAATTCCCGAATTTATAAATTGGCAAGGAAAGACGACCGTCCTTTGGTCGTCATCGGCACGGACGGTGGGCTGTTGCAACGACCGATATCCCGTCCGTATGTATTTTTAGCACCCGGGGAGCGATTGGAAGTCTGGGCCGATTTCAGCGATCGTCCGGTGGGATTTGAGACCTCCATGGTAAGCCTTCCCTTCGATGCGGGGGGGATGGGACGCGGAATGATGATGGGGGGCGGCATGAACGGCAGCCGGGGTCTTGCAAACGGAGCGGGATTTTCGCTTTTTGGCATCAAAGTGACCCGGCAGGAAAAAAGAACCAACCCGTTGCCCCAACGGCTTCTCGAAATCAGCCCTCCACGACCGGATGAAGCCGTTAATTCAGGTCGTCCCCGGCAATTTTATCTCACCATGATGCAGATGAGATGGTCCATCAACGGCCGGCTGTTTCAAATGGAAGAGGTCGCCGACGATGAAATCGTCCGACTCGGTACCAAGGAAATCTGGGAATTTTACAATACCGGCGGAGGTATGATGAACATGATGAATATGCCGCATCCCATTCACCTCCACGGCAAGCAATTCCGTGTTCTGGAACGAAGCGGCGTTCGTCACGAAGGTTATGTGGATGAAGGGTGGAAGGACACGGTGCTGCTCATGCCGGGTGAGGGGGCCAGAATCCTGGTCGATTTTAGCGACTACCCAGGGATGTTCCTGTACCATTGCCACAATCTGGAACACGAAGATATGGGCATGATGCGCAACTATCTCGTCAAGGGCTAAGGAATTTTTTTTATAAGGAGGAATAAATATGAGCACAAATATAGGAATTGTCCTTGAAAATAATAGCGATGGATTCGCCAATATTAAAACCAACAGGTCGGGCGCCTGCGGCGGTTGCGACAGCAGCTCCGGGCACTGCCACAGCTGTCTGGCGAATTCGCAGATAATCAGCCGGGTCGCCAACCCGATAAACGCAAAACCGGGTGAGACCGTCCGGGTGGAACTCGACTCGAAAGAAGTATTCAAGGGGGCTGCGGTGCTGTACCTTCTTCCCGTTTTGACGCTGATGAGCGGCGCATTTGCCGGACCGGGTATCGGGAGTTATATCGGGTTGAGCGATGCCGCAGGTTCGGTGATATTCAGCCTCGTCGGACTTCTGTTCGGGCTCTTTCTGGTAAAGTTGTTCGATCGCAGCAATTGGGCCCGGCGCAAGCTGTCGCCGACCATTACCAGCGTGATTTCGTCAGCGGTGAAACGATAGCGTCCGGGAACGCCTTGTGGGTTTCAGGGTCACGGAAAAAATCGGCTTTGTATTTAAATCAATACCAGAACCGCAGTCCCGCCACCACCGATGCATCCTCGGCATCTTCACCATCGGCCCGTGCTAAATCTGCGGTGTCTCCGAGCTTGCGTGTCCAGGTGAATCCGATATACGGCGCCAGCTCCCGCCGGATTTCATAACGCAGGCGAAGGCCGAGTCCCAGGAAGTTGATTCCTTTGCCGACACCGAATTCTTTTACTTCCTGTACCGCGAGTGCGGTATCGAGGCGGGGCTGGAGAACCAGCCTTTGGGTGAGCAGCAGGTCGTATTCCGCCCCAAGGTCTGCAGAGATGTCCCCCTGATCGCTCATGCGGAGATTGGCGTCCACCTCGAACCGGTATGGGGCCATTCCTTGAAATCCCACCACGGCCATGACCCGGTTCCGGCTGTCGCCCGAGCCGTAAATTCCCTGATATCCGATACCGGCATGCAGATCCCAGAAGGGGGAAATCATGCGTCCATAGGATACATCAAATCGCTCAATTTCACCGCCGGCTCCGTCCAAGCGCTGATCACCCTCGGTTTTGACCCAAAGTCGATTGAGATCCCCGCCGTACCAGCCCTGCGCATCCCAATGAAGCATGTCGTGGTGGTTTATATGCAGGTACTCGAGGTTGTCGAACAGGACCATTCCATAATATGCATCATCGGACACCGCTTCCTGCCAGTCTGCGGGCGCGCCGCTGGGGGACGTCCCGGCCACGGACGGGGAAGTGAACAGGAGGGCCAGGCACAGTGCCAAACAACAGATCGTCATATGTTTCATCGGTCGGCTCCTTTTCCTTACGCAACGCGAACAACGCGGAACATGCCCATTTCCATATGATACAGAAGATGGCAGTGAAAGGCCCATCGGCCGGGTGCATCGACGGAGATCAACACCGAAAGCCGTTCCGCCGGTTTGACACTGATGGTGTGCTTGCGGGGGATATGCACGCCATGGCCGTTTTCAAGCTCCATCCACATGCCATGCAGGTGGATGGGATGCTCCATCATGGTGTCGTTGATCATAATGAGCCGCAGCCGTTCTCCGAAATTGAAGGGAATCGGCGCCATGGTCTCGGAGTATTTCTTTCCGTCAAACGACCAGATGTAGCGTTCCATGTTGCCGGTCAAATGTATTTCCAGTTCCCGGTCCGCCGGCCGGGTGTCGAAATCCGATGCCAGGCGGCGAAGATCGCTGTAAACCAGCACCCGGTGGCCGGTATTTTCCAGTCCTGCCCCGGGCTCCCCCAGGCGGTTGTACTGAACTTCCGCCACCGATACATTCCCGGGCCCGTGGTGATCGGGGCCGTGCCGGGCCACCACCTGCCGGGTTTGGTTCGCCATGCCGCCATCGTCCATCATGGCCATGCCGGAACCCCCGGCCATTTTTTGGCCGCCCTGCATGCCGTCCATTTTGGATGTCATGGCGCCGGATTCCTTCGGTTGCATCTTCATGCCCCCCATATCCATTTTCCCCATATCCATGCCCATGTCGATCATGGTGCGAAGCGGCGGTGGGCGTAGCGCCGGCACCGGGGCCTCCATGCCCGGCCTCGGTGCAAGGGTCCCGCGAGTATACCCGGAGCGGTCCATGGATTCTGCAAAAATGGTGTAAGCCTGATCCCGGTCGGGCCGGACGATCACGTCGTAAGTTTCGGCCACGGCCATCTGAAATTCGTCCGTCTCCACCGGTTCGATATTTTGACCGTCGGTCTGTACCACGGTCATGGGAAGACCCGGAATGCGGACGTTGAAGTAACTCATGGTGGCAGCGTTGATGAACCGAATCCGAATCCGCTCTCCCGGTTTGAAAAGACCGGTCCAGTTGGATCCCGGGGCGAGGCCGTTCATGAGGTAGGTGTAGGTGTACCCCGTGATGTCGGAGATGTCCGTGGGGCTCATGTTCATCCGGCCCCAGGCCAGACGGTCCTTTGTGGCCGCCCGCCAGCCCTCCGTGGACACGTCCCTGAAAAAATCGCCCAGGGTGCGCTGATGAAAGTTGTAGTAGTCGCTCATCTTCTTCAACTTCGCGAGCACCCTGTAGGGATTTTCGAAGGTCCAGTCCGAAAGCACCACCACGTACTCTCGGTCATAGACGACCGGATCCGGACCCGCCGGGTCGATGATCAGCGGTCCATAGTGACCGAGCTGCTCCTGCAGACCGGTATGGCTGTGGTACCAGTAGGTGCCACTTTGCTTGACCTTGAAACGGTAGGTGAAGGTCACACCCGGTTTTATACCCGGATAGGTCACCCCAGGAACCCCGTCCATCTCAAAAGGCACCAGGACACCGTGCCAGTGGACGGAGGTGCTCTCTTCGAGCTCGTTATGGACCCGGATTGTCGCGTCCTCTCCCTCCCGCAGCCGCACCAGGGGACCGGGTACGGTGCCGTTCAGGGCGATGACATTCGCCTTGCGTCCGGCGATATCGATCTGCTTCCGCTGCAGATACAGATCGATGGGTTCTCCGGATGCCCGGGCCGCGGATCCGGTGGTGAGGCCTTTGGGTTCCAGGGCATATGCGGGGAGAAGCCCGGCCAGTAGGACTGAAAGACCGACGGTTCCTGTGCCGGCAAGGAATCTGCGCCGGGTCATGGCGCCACCCATCAAGATAGTGGATCGTTGGGATGACATTTTCACACCCCCTTTTTCATTGAGGATTGAATATCGTTAACCATAAGTGTCAGCCTATGTATTTTAATATGCAGTGTCAAGGAAAGCGGGTGAAAGATCCATACAACATTCGGATATAATTACGTCTACATAATGTACACCATTTGAATATCTGAATCATTCCCCCTCCAATGTCATTGAAAAACTCATCGTAAATACGGCGAGCAACCCAAATCGGGAACAAACCAGTCGATACTGTATGATGGTAAAATGAAGTTACGCAAAGTCGGATCCTAAATTCAATTGAGTTGTCAGATATATATGATAGATTGAGCCCGATTCATCCGTAGGCGACTGTCGTTTTTTGCAGTTTTTGTTTTTCTGTAAAAAATCATTTGCCGGTTACTCATCGTATTGTGGTGAGTAACTAATGTTAGCAATCCTGCAATCTGGAGGATTTTATGACAGACATAAAGGATCATTGGGATAATATATTTTCTAAGACAGACGATACAAAATTGGGATGGTATGAAAAAGATACCTCCCAAACTTTCAAACTGCTAAGTGAAATTCCAAAGCTGGAGGAAGCAACTGTTTTTCTTCCCGGCGCAGGCACATCAGTTTTAATAGAAAATCTTATGCCCGTTGTGGGCAAATTGATTTTTAATGATATTAGCAAGGAAGCATTAAATCGTGTCAGGCAAAGATTAAAAGAAAGCGCTGAAAAGATTTTATGGGTTTGCCAAGACATTGCTCAACCAATCAAAGAATCAATACCAGAAATTGACATTTGGATTGATAGGGCTGTTTTGCATTTCTTAACCAATGACATTGATATCAAAGGGTACTTTGAAAATCTTAAATCGTTAATTAAAATAGGTGGATATGCACTGTTTGCAGAATTTTCATTGATTGGTGCGACGAAATGCGCAGGGTTGACTCTTCACAGATATTCAGTCGATGAATTATCTCAGAGATTGGGGCCTTCATATAAAATTGTGTCTCATTTTGATTACACATACGTAAACCCATTTGGTGATCCCAGACCATATATATACGTTCTGTTCAAAAGAGAAAGATAAAAATTTTTGCTAACACTACGCTTTACACGGATCGCGTCTCATCTGCCGCTTCGCTCCAAACGGTAAGCATGAAGTTCATCCAAAATTTGAGATACGATCCACTTATTCCACAGGAGACAGGGCCCCAGGCCCGGAAGACAGCTCTTCAGTATGTCGTACAACGGCGATTTTTTTATGACTGAGCTTGAACCTACCAGAACATACCACACGTAATGCGGATATACAGAGATCTGCTATTTGTTTGTATGTGATGAAATCTGTTTATTATACATAGAGTCAGGACATACATGCATCGAAAATGTCGCTCCAAATTTCGGGATAGCTATTTACCGTCACCGGTCGCTCAAATTTAAATGATCAAAATCGCGCCCCATATCTTGTGGTCCATATTTCAAACGGAAATTGAAATACGATGATGTAATTATCACGGGAAACGGACGCCTTGGTGTCGGGCTATCTCTCCACTATCAAAAGCTCAGCGACCTTTGAAAGAGGAATCGATGTAAAAGGCTTGTCGGTGTTCTTTCAAAAAAACATCTTATCGGCTTTTATGCCCCGTGGCGATAAGAAGACAGGCTGATTTCCGGACAGATAACATGACGGCCCTCGAATGGGCGACAGGAGCCAACCGGTTCGGCTCCCGGAAGGGATGCCTTGATGACGGAAAATACTTCCTGAGGGCACGCGAAGAGAAGTTCGTAATCCTCGCCGCCGGCAAGGGACAGAGCTTGGGGCGTCTGGTCATATTTCCGGCAGAAGGCAACCAGTGAATCAGGATGGGAAAGGGCACTCACGTCGAGTTCGATGGTGACGTGTGAGGCTTCGGCAATGTGGGCGGCATCCCCTGAAAGCCCGTCGCTGATATCCATTACGCAGGTGATGCCGTGGTCCGCAAGGATTTTGGCGGCATCGAACCTTGCCCGGGGGTGTTTGAACCGATCGACGAGATCCGGAAATCCCGGGTCGTTTTTTCGCAGGGCCTCGAGGCCCGCCCGGGCCATTCCCAGGGGCCCGGTAGTAAAAAGGCCGAAACCGACCTTGGCTTCGGAGCGTTTCGGGAAGATATCTTCTCGCCCCTGACCGATGGCAAAAAAATCCAAGGAAAGCTCTTCTCCGGCTGAAATATTCCCGCCTCCAAGACTGCAGTCATATCTTTCCAGGGCAACGCGGATCCCCCGGTATATTTCCTCGACGAATGCATCGGAAACGCGGGGCGGGATTCCCAGGTTGACAAAAAGACTGACGGGTTCCGCATAAGACGCAGCCAGATCGCTCAGGGTAACGATGACGGCCTTTTCCCCGATTTCTTCCGGGGACTGCCAGTCAAGCCTGAAATGAACCCCTTCCTTTTGGGTGTCGGTACTGATAACCGGACGGGACAGGGCCGAAAGTAGACAGGCGTCGTCTCCCGGCACCACAATAAGACCGCTGTGGGTTTCCGGGGCCTCTTTCAATATTTTTTCGATCAGCCCGAACTCGTCTCGCCAGGGAAATTCCGGCTCGGGTCGCGATGCGAGGCCGGCGGCTTCGGCAATTGAAGCGAGGACGGTCGCCGGATTGTCCGATTTAAAAACCCTGCTGCCGGAACTGATTCCGGAGGCGCCGAGGCGCAGGGCCTCTGCGGCGGCCTCGCCATTCAATATCCCGCCGGCTGTGGCCGGAAGGCATCCGGAATCCGGATGAAACGGGGTGTCCTCAAAATAGTCGGGGCCCGGCGCGCAGGCGATGCTCTCATCGTATCGGGTGGACAGGGCAATACCGATTATAGCTTCAGGACCGAGAATGCTTCGAATCGTTTCAAGGGGCGCGTCGCAATATTCCAGATGAACGCCGCTTGCACCGAGGGCCCTGGTGAGGAGAAAATTATTCTTCACCACAAAAAGCACTTCATTGCTTTGGCAGCGGCTACAGAGGGATTGGAGTTCGGTCCAATTTTCGGGGGAAAAATGACCACCTTCGTATCGGATCATTGTCGCGCCGGCCTTCAGCGCCATTTCCGTCTGCAGGGTCAGGGACAGACCGGCCTCCAAGTCATCGATGGAGCAGCAGAAACGCAGGGCTTTTTTTATGTAATCCGATCGCATTTGAATTGCCGTTACCCGAACTTCGAATGCCAGGCCATAAACTTCTCCGCCTTGTCCTCGCCGTAGAACGAAAGCCCTTTCAGAATCTTCGCCAGGGGCTTTTCATTCCCGTTTCCGTTCGATGACTTGGAGAAAAACTTGTCGGCATAGCAGACGATCTCTTCTTCAAGTGTAATGGGCAACATGTCCCGGTGGGGAAGCGGCAGGCCGGCCCGAATGATTTCCTCGGCGGAAATACCGGTGCCCACATGCCGTTCGCAGACCAGGGCATGGCGCGGAAGCCCTTTTTGCTGCAGAAGCTCCCTTCCGAGAAATCCGTGGCAAAGATAAGGCTTGTCCCCGATGCATCCGAACATGGGGGCATCGGTCAAGAAGATGCCGATGTCATGAAGCAGGGCGGCCTGCTCGATAAACTCAAGGTCCGGATTCAGACTCGCCACCTTCCCGGCCGCCGCCAGCGCCTTATCGGTCACCTGTCGCCCATGCCGCATCATTACATCATACCCCCTGCTGCCGGGTGGATAGAATTCACATATGATATCAATAGGATCTATCAAGCTTAAAGTCCAATATCCAAGTTCCAAGGTAATTAAAAAGTGCCTAGAGTGCCTAAAGTGCGCTAAAGTGCCTAAAGTTAAGGTGTTCCGTCGGTTTCAAATGTTGTTTCCGGCCTCAGACCCCTGGCGTCAGGCCTCTGGCCTCAGACCTCTGCCCTCTGGCTTCTGGCCTCTGACCTCAGCCCTTTGATTTTTTGCCTTCGGCTCTTCTCCATCC
>JBECKW010000111.1:0-32931 GCA_040235505.1 Desulfobacterales bacterium | reverse complement strand
GTATTCCTTCAAAACTATGGGCACTTACCGTCATGGAACGTTTCATCATCCATCTGAATGTGGCCGATTTTGCGGTGGCCGTGGAGCGGGGGCTGGACCGAGGGCTGGCGGGGCGGCCGGTGATCATCGCTCCCCGGGGGGCGGTCCGGGCGGCGGTGTACGATATGAGCGAGGAGGCCTATCAGGCCGGTGTCCGAAAGGGAATGCCGCTGGACCGGGCCCTTCGCCGGTGCCGGGACGCCCGGGTGCTGCCCCCCCATACGGAATGCTATGCGCGGGCCATGGCGGCGCTGCTGAGGCAGGCCCAGCCCTGTTCTCCGCTGGTGGAGCGGGGGGAGGACGACGGGCACCTGTTTCTGGATATCACCGGCACCGGTCGTCTGCTGGGTCCGCCTGTGGATGTCGCCTGGCGCCTGCAGCGCCGGATCAGAACCGATCTGGCTTTGGCCCCCATCTGGTCGGTGGCCCCCAGCAAGCTGGTGGCCAAGGTGGCGACCCGGCTGGTGAAGCCCCTGGGGTAATATGCCGTGGGGGCGGGGGAGGAGGAGGCGTTTCTGGCGCCGCTGCCCCTTGCGCTGCTTCCCGGCCTGGAGGCGGCGGATCTTGCCTGTCTCGGTTCCCTGAACCTGGTTCGGGTCAGCCAGGCGGCGGCTTTGGGGTTGGATCAGCTTCGCGTGCTTTTCGGAAGCCGCGCGACCTTTCTTTACGAAACGTTCCGGGGGATCGACTTGACGCCGGTGATGCCTGCGGGGGAAGCACCGCCCAGGGTGGCGGCCGAGCATGCCTTTGAGACCGATACCAACGACGGCGAGCAACTGGAACGGGCATTGTACCGACTGGTGGAACAAGTGGGCCGGAAGCTTCGGGACCGGCACCTGGCGGCCCGGCGCATCGGCATCCGCATGGATTACTCGGACGGCGTGCGCCGGATCCGTTCCGCAGGCCTTCGTCCGCCATCGGCCAACGACATCACCCTCTTCGAGCAGGCCCGCTCGGTGTTCCGATCGGCCTGGCAGCGCCGGATTCGCATCCGGTACCTGCGTCTGATCTGCGACCGGCTCACCTTTCCCCCTGCCCAGCCGTCGCTTTTCATGGAAGAGCGGCAGGCGGAAGAAAAGCGGACAGCCTTGGTGACGGCGCTGGACACCATTCGGAACCGCTTCGGGGAAAATTCGGTGGGATGGGGGAGGAGGGTGGCGTAAAGAGGAGTGCCTGGAGTTGATACTGCAAGTGCCTGGAGTTGATGCTGCAAGTGCCTTGAGTGCACTTGAGTGCGCTAGAGTGCCTTGAGTTGTGGAATCGTTTCACTCTGTCTTTTTATAAAAGGGCAGAATACATTAACTCAAGGCACTCTATGAACTCCAGGCACTCCAGGCACTCGCCGTTTTGCTCCAGGCACTCTATTTCACTCTATGAACTCCAGGCACTTGCCGTTTAATACATCATCTCGAGAACAGAGGCCATTCCCATGCCGCCGGCAATACAGAGGGTGGCAAGGCCGATCTTCATGTTGCGTTTGCGCATCTCATGAATCAGCGTCACCATGATACGGCTGCCGGAGGAGCCGATGGGATGCCCCAGGGCGATGGCGCCGCCGTTTACGTTGATGATATCCATACGGTTTTCAAGGCCGAGTTCACGTATGCAGCCAAGAGACTGGGCGGCAAAGGCCTCGTTGAGCTCGATGAGCTGCATATCATCGAGGGTCAAGCCTGTCATTTTCAGCACCTTTTGTGTGGCGGGAACGGGGCCCATGCCCATGTAACGGGGATCAACGCCGGCGGAGGCGATGCCACGGACCTTGGCCAGAGGTTTCATGCCGAGTTGGGTCGCCTTTTCTGCGCTCATCAGAAGCAGAATGGAAGCCCCGTCGTTTCGCCCCGATGCGTTGCCGGCGGTTACGCAGCCGCCGTCCGTTTTGAACGCGGGCCTGAGCTTCGCCAGCGCTTCGGGACTGGAGAGTCTGGGAAACTCGTCGGTATCGAACACGATGGGATCTTTCTTGCGTCCCTGGGGGATGGTGAGCGGTATGATCTCGTCCCTGAAACGTCCGTCGGCGATCGCTTTCGCCGCCCTCTCCTGGGACATGTGGGCAAAAGCGTCCTGATCTTCCCGGGAGATATTCATACGCTCTGCCACGTTTTCAGCGGTCATCCCCATGTTGAAACGACCATAGGTCTCCTGGGGCTGAGAAGTGAACTGGGCCTCGGTCAGGCTGTCTTTCAGTTCTGTGCTGCCGGTTCCCACACCCCAGCGGGCGTTGGTGAGGTAGAAGATTGCATTCGTCATGTGCTCGGTTCCACCGGCCAGGACGACATCGTTCTGGCCGACCATGATGGAGTTGGCTCCGTTGCTCGCAGCCAGCATTCCGGATGCGCAGGCGCACATGACGGTGCTTGCGGGACTGGATTCGGGAATTCCGGCACGGAGGGCGGAGACGCGGGCAATATTTGAGCAGTCGGATGATTGACGGCACTGGCCCATGATCACTTCGTCTATCTCCTTGGGGTCAATCCCGCTGCGTTCTATGGCACCTTTCATAACGGCAAGAGCGAGGTCCTCGGCCTGCAGTGGCTTAAGAGTTCCTCCGAATTTGCCCACCGCGGTACGGCAGGCTTCAACTATTACAACATCACGCATTTTAATCAGGCCTCCTATTTGTTTCGTTGATAACATCTTCAGTATTTAAATTTTCTACTCGTACATTAGTGCCGGTTAAAACGCAAGAGTCGGAAGGGGAGGAGGTACTACGAGTGCCTTGAGTGCCTGGAGCTTATAGAGTGCCTTGAGTTGGGGAGTCGTTTCACCCCGTCTTTTTATTGAGATGGAAGTTGGGGGATATGTTGATAGTTTATATTTACATTGACATTTACATTTATGGGGGGTTAGAGTGAGAAAAAAGACGAGTGCCTGGAGTGCGCTTGAGTTCATAGAGTGCCTTGAGTTATGGAGTCGTTTCACTCCGCCTTTTATAAAAAGACAGAATACATCAACTCAAGGCACTCCAGCACACTCCAGTGCACTCAAGGCGCTCACCGTTTAACGCTTTAACTTGACCATTTTGATTCATGATGCTCCCCCTAACCCTCCACTCCCACTACTCCTTCATGTGGGGCACGGCCGATCCGGAGCGGATCTGCCGGACGGCCCGGGGGCTTGGCTATACCCGCCTGGCGCTGACCGATACCGACAACCTGTGCGGGCTATGGCCGTTTCTGGCGGCGTGCCGGCGGCACGGAATATCGCCAGTGGTGGGGACCGAGGTGACGGACAGGGAGACCTCCCGGCGGGCGGTCTGCCTGGTGAAAAATCGGGAGGGGTACGCAAACCTGTGCCGGGTGCTCTCCCGGCGGCATATGGACCCGGGTTTTGAACTGGGGGCTGCATTGACGGAAAACGGCCGGGGACTGGTGATACTGACCCGGGACCCGGGGTTGCTCGCCGTCTGGCACGAGGCGGGGTGTTGCGTGGCGGGGGTCATGCCCGGGCGGCCGGTTCCGGCGGGTCACCCACTTCGAGAGGCGGCCCGGCGGCTCGGGGTACCGGTGGCGGCCACACCCGGGAGTTTTTTTCTGTTGCCGGAAGAATGGCAGGTACATCGGCTGCTTCGGGCTATTGACGGCAATACGTCCATTGGCAGGCTCGGGGCAAAGGACCTGGCGCCATCGGACAGCTGGCTGGCGCCGCCTTCGGAATATGCACGCCGGTTCGAGGTGTCCCCGGAGGCGCTTCGGGCGGCCGAGAAACTGTCGGAGCGGTTGACCTTTACCGGGCCGGAGTTCGGAATCGTGCTGCCGCCCTGGCAGGGCGGGGATGGGGAGGGGGCGGACGCGGCCCTGCGGCGGACGGCGTATGCCGGGGCCCGGCGGCGATACGGGGAAAAACTTTCGGGGACAGTGGTGGACCGGCTGGAGTACGAGCTTCGGATTATCCGGCAAATGGGCTTTTCCAGCTATTTCCTGGTGGTGCGGGAAATTGTTGCCCGAAGTCCCAGAATCTGCGGCCGGGGGTCCGGGGCCGCGTCCCTGGTAGCTTACTGTTTAGAGATCACCAATGTCTGTCCGGTCAAATACAACCTCTATTTCGAACGGTTTCTCAACCCGGGCCGTACCGACCCGCCGGATATCGACGTGGATTTTGCCTGGGACGAGCGTGACGATGTGCTGGCTTGGGTGCTTGAAAGATTTCGGGGGCATGCGGCCATGGTGGCCAACCATATTACGTTTCAGCCCCGCATGGCGGTGCGGGAGGTCGCCAAGGTCTACGGGATTCCGGACGGGGAGATCGGGCGCATCTCCAAGCGGCTGCCCCGGTTCTGGCGGATGGAGGAGGCGGATGAGGTGGATATGGCAGCGGTGCTTCGGGAGCGTCCCGAAAGCCGGGGACTCGACCTGCCGGACCCCTGGCCGGAGATTCTTGCCCTGGCCCGGCGCATCGTGGGAATGCCTCGCTACCTGTCGGTGCATTCGGGCGGGGTGGTGATCACCCCGGAGCCCATCGATACCTACGTGCCGATCCAGGAGGCCCCCAAGGGGGTTCCCATCGTGCAGTGGGAGAAGGACGGCGTGGAGACGGCGGGGCTCGTGAAGATCGATCTTCTGGGAAACCGGAGCCTGGGGGTGATCCGGGATGCGGTGGCCAATGTCCGGAAAAACGGCGGGAGGGTCGATGGACGCGGGTGGCTCCCGGAAGAAGATCCGGCCACCCAACGGCAGGTGGCGGCGGGCCGGACCATGGGATGCTTTTACATCGAAAGCCCGGCCATGCGCCTGCTCCAGGAAAAGGCGGCCAAGGGCGACTTCGAGCACCTGGTGATCCACAGCAGCATCATCCGGCCCGCAGCGAACGAGTATATCCAGAAATACCTGGCCCGGCTCCACGGAGCCGACTGGGACCCGATTCACCCCCTTCTTTCCAGTGTTCTGGAAGAGACCTTCGGCATCATGGTCTACCAGGAGGATGTCTCCCGGGTGGCCGCTGCGCTGGCGGGGTTTTCGCCCGCCGAGGCGGACGGTCTTCGGAAGATCCTTTCGAAGAAAGACCGGGTCTGCGCGCTCAGGGATTATTATGCGCGTTTCCGGGAAGGGGCGACGGCCCTGGGGGTGTCCGAAAAACAGATCGAAGAGATCTGGGGGATGATTCTCAGCTTCGACGGGTACTCCTTCTGCAAACCCCACAGCGCCTCCTACGCCCGGGTCTCCTTTCAGGCCGCCTGGCTGAAGACCCACTTCCCCGCCGAGTTCATGGCCGCCGTCATCAGCAACCGGGGGGGCTTCTACAGCACATTTGCCTACGTCTCCGAGGCCCGGCGCCTGGGGTTGACGGTTTTGCCGCCGGATGTGAATTGCAGCGGGATTCGCTGGAGCGGAGAGGGGCGGGCGATCCGGGTGGGGCTTCTCTCCATCAAGGGCCTTTCGGCAGACACCCAATCGAGGGTTGTGTCCGAGCGGGACCGGTGTCCGTTCCAGGGCCTGAAGGATTTTCTTCGCCGCGTCGAGCCCCATGAGGACGAAGCCGCTCAGCTGGTGCGGTGCGGGGCTCTGGACGGCTTCAGCCTCGACGGAAGCCGGGCGCAACTCACCTGGGCCCTTGCCGGCCGGCGATCCGTCGAACGAAAGAAAACTGCGAATATGCCGCTCTTTACAGATGACGAAACCAGGGAAGTTCCCCCGCCTGTACTGCCGCCGGATGACCCAACAACCCGCCTGCGGCAGGAATTTTCGGCGCTTGGGTTTTTATGCGATCGCCATCCCATGACGCTTTTTAAGGAGAGCGTAAAGGGGTCGGGACGTATTTCTGCAAAAGACATCCGAAGGCATGTGGGGCGAACGGTCCGGATCGCCGGATGGCTCATCACCGGCAAAAAGGTTCGCACCAGGCGTGGCGACCCCATGGAATTTCTTACATTTGAAGACGACACCGGTCTTGTGGAAACCACTTTTTTCCCGGACACCTACGAGCGTTTCTGTCATCTCCTCGACTGGGGGCGTCCCTATCTTCTTTCGGGGAAGGTGGATGAAAACTGGGGGGCGGTGACGCTGACGGTGGATGGGGTCAAGGCGTTCGGCAAGATGGACGCGGTCGCCCGTCAGCTTTCAACCATCAGCTAAGACGTTGAAAAACAAGTTGCCATGCTGAACGCTGAGTGCTGCCACCTGAAAGCAACCCACAGAAATTTCAATTTCCGGGTGGACACTTAGTTAACCAGGCTCTGAATCGGCGCAGGGATTCTTCCACCCCTTAGGACGAATTGGTTGCCTCCCTCTTTTTGCCGGATGTCCATAATAGTGGCATGCCCCAGAAGGCCTCCGAAATGGGCTTTTTCTCCGGCTTTTTTCCCCGGCACCGGAATCAGACGGGCGGCGGTGGTTTTTTTGTTGATAACCCCGATGGCCATCTCGTCCGCGATGATGGCGGAGAGGGTTTCGGCGGATGTGTTTCCCGGAAGCGGTACCATATCCAGACCCACCGAACATACAGACGTCATGGCTTCGAGCTTTTCGATGCAAAGGTCGCCGTTTTCAGCGGCTTGCGCAATGTTCAGATCTTCACTTACCGGAATGAATGCGCCGCTCAGGCCTCCCACGTGGGAACTCGCAAAGGCGCCGCCTTTTTTCACCGCATCGTTGATCATTGCCAGGGCGGCGGTACTGCCCGGGCATCCAATGGCCGGAAGCCCCAGGGTTTGAAATATTTCCCCAACGCTGTCCCCCACATTGGGAGTGGGCGCCAGGGACAGGTCCACAACGCCGAAGGGGATGCCGAGGTTCCGGGCCACTTCGCCTCCGATAAGCTCTCCCGCCCGGGTTACCTTGTAAGCGGTTCTTTTAATCACTTCGGAAAGCTGCCCCAGATCCATCTTTGGATTCGCTGCGATCGCCCGCTCCACCGCCTTCTTGACGACACCCGGTCCGCTTACGCCGACGTTGATGACGGCATCGGGCTCTCCGATTCCGAGATAGGCGCCGGCCATAAAAGGAATGTCCTGGGGGATATTGGCAAACACCACCAGTTTGGCACACCCCAGACCGTCCGAATCGGCTGTCAGGGCGGCTGCTTCGCGAATGATCTTCCCCATTTTCAGGACCGCATCCATATTGATCCCGGCCCGGGTGGAGGCGACATTGATGGAGGTGCAGACCCGGTTGGTGTTTGCCATGGCCTCCGGAATTGCGTCGATAAGAGCGAGGTCTCCCTTCGCCATTCCCTTTTCCACCAGGGCGCTGAAGCCGCCGATGAAATCGATTCCCACAGATTCGGCCGCCTCGTCGAGGGTTTTGGCGATGGTGACGAACTGGGAGGCGGTGAAGGGAGCGCCCACCACCGCTATGGGGCTTACGGCGATCCGCTTGTTCACAACCGGAATGCCGTATTTGTCGGCAATCGTTTCGCAGGTGCTCACCAGATTCCCCGCCAGTCCCAGGATGCGACGGTGGATGTTGTCCGTGAACCGCGAAAGATCGTCGCTGGCGCAATCGGTCAGGTTCACCCCCAGGGTGACGGTGCGAAGGTCGAGGTGTTCGTATTTCAGCATTTCCAGGGTGGAAATAATTTCATGTTCGCTTAACATAAGGACGGCTCCAATATCAGATTCGGTTCATGGCTTCAAAGATGTGACGATGCTGAATATTGATCTGAAGGTCGTTATCGGCGGCAGCGGCTTCCAGATCCCGGCAAAGCGACGACAGCGCCACTCGATCGGGGATCGTGACTTCATAGATCATCATATTGTCCAGGGGATTGTCTCCCCCCTTGAAAACGGCCTTGAGGTTGGTAATATTCACGCCATGGTGCGCCATGACCCTGGTGGCGGCGGCCACGAGGCCCTTTTTGTCAGGTCCCATGGTGGTGATAACAAACGGGTCGCCGTCTTCGGGAGTGGAAGCTTCCGGCGCTTCATCCACCGGAAACTGCTGTACGGTGACGTCGAGGGAAAGGTGCCGTGTCGCCTCGTCCAACGAGGCTTTGATCTGCTGCAAGCCAAGCCCCTCGGGGGCAGCTGCGATCAGCATTGCCCCGAAGAGGGACTGCAAAATAGTCTGGCTGATGCTTTCGATGTTGCAGTCCAGGGAAAGCAGGGCTCCCGAAAGGGCCGCCACGATGCCCGGCCGGTCATGTCCGACAATTGAAATGATGACTTTTTTCATGGGGTTAAAAATACTCCGTTCATCTGAATTTTAATACAGATATTCGGACAGTCTGCTGTGTTCCGTTTTGATTTGCTTGATCATCCCGTCATAGCGGTGAAGCCGCCAGGTCGCCCGGATGATCAGGTAAATGCCGAGGGCGGTCAGCGCGATGTTCAGAAGTATAATCGGAATGATGAAACTCGCCACATGGAGAAAATCGTAGTATTTGGACGTGGCGATCAGGACACTCATGACGCTCATGGGAAGCACCAGCACGGCGATTCCCGTTCTCAGAACGGCCAGGGAGGTTCTCTTTTCCGCGAGGATCAGCTGCGCCTCGTTGATGATGATGGCGTCGCTTCGCTCGGTTTCTTCTTCCATTTCTACTCCTTCTTCGGATAGTGCATCAAAGAACGACACCACTACCACCTCCGGTGTTATCTGTCCAGCGGCTGGCGCATTTAAAAACAGATGAACATCCAACTTCCAACGTTCAACATCCGACATCCAATGGAAGGAAGGGGCCCGGTTTCAGATTCGTATGTCGGTGCTATCTCTGAATAGGGAGCCGTATCCGCTGTTTTCGGGAGTGAAAGCCTTAAACGGCGGAAAATCATTATTGAACGTTGGAAGTTCGATGTTGGATGTTGATCTTTTCTATATTAGTACCTTATCGAGAACCTCCGGCAGCGTGCTTGCCGGCACCAATGTGATGTCTGCTTTTACTTCAGCGGGCAGCTCTTTCAGGTCGTCCATGTTCCGGGAGGGCAGGATGACGGTTTTGACACCGGCACTTCGGGCCGCCAGGATTTTTTCCGGGATTCCCCCCACGGGCAGAATGCGACCGCTGAGGGTAAGCTCCCCTGTAAGGGCCGTATCCCGGCGACAGGGTCGGTTCGTCAGCAGTGAAACCAGGGCAGCGGCAATGGGGAGACCCGCAGAGGGACCGTCCTTTGGAATGGCACCGGCCGGGACATGGATATGCAGATCCTGACCGTTGAAGGCCTCCTCCGAGATGCCGAACTCGGATGCCTGGCTTCGGATGTAGCTCAAGGCGGCCCGTGCCGACTCCCGCATCACGTCCCCCAGAGAGCCTGTCAAAATCAGCTGGTTGGCACCGGACATCTGAAGCACCTCGATAAAAATGATTCTTCCACCGACGGCGGTCCAGGCCAGACCCGTGGCGACGCCGACCCGGTCCAGGACGTCGGCGGTTTCGAAGTGATACTCCCGGGGGCCAAGCAAAGTTGTTAAAGTTTCGGGAGTAATGTTTCCCGAGGTCCCGTCAGCGGTTTCTTTCAGCCGGTGTCGTGCGGTTTTTCGGCAGACGGATGCGATTTTTCGTTGGAGTTCCCGAAGACCTGCTTCACGGGTATATTCCCGAACGAGGGTCCTGACGGCTTCAGGGGTGAACGTGATCGGCCGGTCCCTGAGCCCTGCCTCGGCAATTTCTTTCGGTATCAGGTAATTGAATGCGATTTTTTCCTTTTCTTCTTCCCAATATCCGGCCAGGCGAAGAATTTCCAGGCGATCCAGAAGCGGTCCCGGAATGGCGTCGGTGGTGTTGGCGGTGGCGATGAACATCACCCGGGAAAGATCAAAAGGAACGTCCAGATAGTGGTCATGGAAATGCGTATTCTGTTCGGGATCCAAAAGTTCCAGGAGTGCAGCGGACGGATCTCCCCTGTATTCCTGACCGATCTTATCGATCTCGTCGAGCATGAACACCGGGTTTCGTGATTCGGTCCGCTTGATTTCCTGGATGATCCGACCCGGCAGGGCCCCCACGTAGCTTCTTCGATGCCCCCGGATGTCGGCTTCGTCCTTGATGCCGGCAAGCGACATGCGGATGAATTTTCGCTCCAGGCTTCTGGCAATGGAAAGTCCCAGGGACGTTTTTCCGGTACCCGGCGGGCCCACGAAGCAGAGGGTGGGGCCTTTGGGCTCCAATTGCAGCTTTTTTCTGGCCAGGGCGGATTGGATCACGGTGCGGATTTCATCCAGCCGCAGGGGTTTGGCAATGAAATGATGAGAACCTTTTTTAATGGCGTCGATGGCGGTGGTCACCGACGCGTATCCGGTGATCACGATGACGGCGATACTCGGGTCCTTCGCCTTGGCCCGCTCGAGAACCGTCATGCCGTCCACGCGTTCCATCTTCAGATCCGTAACGATGACATCAAAATTTTCACGTGCGATCATTTCCAGGGCCTGGGCGCCGTCGGAAGCCGTGTCTACCAGGTAACCGTCTTTCGTGAAAACATGTTCCAGGTTTTTGCGGGTCATTTTTTCATCATCCACCACCAGGATGCGGTATTTTCGGCTTAGCCGAAGGGTGCGAACCGCCAGATGTTCCAGAATTCGCTCCTTGATCTCCCGTAAACCGAAATGGGCCTCATCGAGAATTTGTTCTGCGCGGTGGATGTCAAGATTGTCCTCGGTGGAGCGGTTCCACGGCATGCCCATGAGGTAATCCAGGTAATTCAAGGCGATGGCATATTCGGCGCTTGCAGGGCTGAGCTGCCCCAACCGGTCGATTTCCTTGAGGGCGATTTCCCGGACGGCCTCGGGCATCTGTGCCCGGTCCACGGCTTCCTTCCACCGTGAGATTTCAGATGGCATTCCGGTTTCAGCCGGCTGATCTTTTTTTGATTTCCACATGATCTGTCCGTTTTAAACCATTTCAGGGGGATTATGCAATATATTCCGTTTGATGTTGGCAGTGTACTTTTTTAAAAGGCCCATTTTAAAATTTACCACGAAACGCACGAAGAGCACGAAGACAGACACCCCCCTTGTATTTTATTATTTCTTCGTGTCCTCCGTGCGCTTCGCGGTAACAGATCCTTAGTCTTTAGGTGATTATCCGGGTACGCCTGTATGGCCAGTGTTCAAGCTTACATTTCAATGCCTATCCCGTGTGTTACGAATTGCAATGGCATGCGTTGCAATTCGCAACATACTTTAACTTGTTGAAATAACTACCGTAAGTAGGAAAATTTATACTTCGTTGCAAAGCGCAACATGGATTGGCCGCCCATCCGTGTCGGTAGTTATTATAATATTAAAAATAACAGTACGTTATGTCAAGATGTAAAGTTGGTACGGGAATTGCTCAATTACTTTTTACAATATCCAACCAAACTTGTCATGGGAGGAAAATGTCATGTCGGCACATATTTTTATCCAAGGGGAAAAGTTTACAAATACCCGGAACATCATACAATGGATTGAGTCCCGTACCGGCTGGCCGGTGTTGACGGACAGTGATCTGATCCGCCAGGCCGGAAGCAGATTCGGGTTGAGGACGGATCAGCTCGAGCGAGACCTTTCCAGACGAAATCCGGTGATGAAACGGACCCTGTTTCGTCAAAGAAAGGCGGCGGCTTATCTGAAAAGGACGCTTGCCGAGATGCTTCGTTCGGAGGCGGGCATTATATACGGAATAGCGGGACATTTGATTCCCCCGCAAATGCCCCATGTCCTCCGCGTTCTGGTAACAGCCGAAACGACCGACCGGCTTCACCGTGCATCAAGGGATCGGCACATTCTTGAAAAGCGGGCACGCCGTCAGATCGAAAAGACCGACTA
Organism: Desulfobacterales bacterium; assembly: GCA_040235505.1. Lineage (GTDB taxonomy): Bacteria > Desulfobacterota > Desulfobacteria > Desulfobacterales > JAFDDL01 > JBECKW01. The sequence goes on along the minus strand of JBECKW010000111.1, from coordinate 21,211 downwards.
CCAGTCCTTTCTGCGACATCGCCAGTTTTCAGGTGACGACGGCGTTTATAGCGCTTCCTACGATGCGGTGGTACCTACCGATGTACTTGATACGGAGGCGGCGGCCCGTTTGATTCTCGACCATCTGAGCAAAAAAGCCGGTGTCGCTTCCGAAACCGTGGAAAGAGCGCTGAACGATTTTGCCCTGGCAGCCGAAATTCAACTGGCCCTTGCTGAAAAAGGGTATGATGTCGACGCCGATGCTGAAGACGGGCGTGTGCAGCTGACCATCGATCACAATTTATTTCGTTTTGGGAAAATGTCCGAAAAACTCAAACATCTGGTGATCGAAATGCCGGATGTTACGGAAGTGGAGATAAAGGTTGGCGCAAATTTTTATCAGACGGATATTTATCGCCGCTCCCGTTTTGAAATGTCCCAGGCGATGCAGTTTAAAAACTATGCCCAACGCCGTCGGCATCTACGCCGGTCGGCCATCGATAGTTTGCCGGTGGATATTCAAAAACGGCCTGAAACGAGCCGTGTCAATATCGGAGAGCGGTTAGGCCTATAAAGAGGGGATGATACCTTGGAAACAGTTCTACTAGCCATAGAGGGCGAAAAGCCGCATCGATCCGTCGTATCATTTGCAGTCCAGTTTTGTCGGCGGATGCATGTGGCGCTTGATATCGTGCATGTGATCGAACCCGGACAAGATGTGCCAACGGCTTCCGATTATTGCCGGAACGTGGCGGGTGACAGTGGGGAAGAGCCTGCATTCGAGTGTAGTGATACGCATCTTCTCAAATCTGAAAATCCGCCAAAGGCGATTGCGCATTACATCGACACACACCGTAATATCGTTCTGGCCATCTATGACAGCCGGACCGGGACCCTGAAAACATCAAATGAAACGCCTACCAGGGAACAGTTGCCCGTGGGATTTGAAAAGCCGCTGGCAGTGCCCCTGGTAGTCATGCGGGCGATATAAAACATGCTCAAAGCAGGAGACTTGTAACCATGGCGAAACTTATCGATAAGCTTAAAAGCAGATGGCGGAAACAATCCTCCGAAACCGGCGATGTCTCGGACTCCGGGAAGCTTGTGAACCGGGAGAAATCCAGTGGCGTCGTTCACACGGGAGGCAACGGATATCACGGTAAATTGGTGGTCGTGGGCCGGGAAAGCGAGTTTCCCAGGGATTTGGTGGACTATGCCATCGATATGGCCGAACGCCTTTCCTATGAGATCGTTGCCCTCAACACCGCCCCGCTGTCGTGTGAGACGTTCAAGATTTTCTCCTCTTCGCGAAACAAGCTGTGCGAGGATTTCCAGGGGCTTGCGGAACAAAACGTGACTGTCTTTCGTGAAGAGGTTGTACAAAAGGGAATTCCTTTCACCCACGTGGTCAAATTCAGCGATGTCGATGCGGCGCTCAAGGACCTTCAGGGGGAAATCGGCGATATCGACTTTATCGTTTCCGACGTTCAGGAAGCCACGCCCCAGGAATCGCCGGGCGACAGCTTGCGCCCCGAGTCTGAAATCGTCGTCTATGCAATGGTGAAGTAGAAAGGAGCGGTCCATGGATGCCCATTTTTTCTTGAGTCTGGCCCTGGTGCTGGTGGCCGCATTTTTATGCTTCTGGTTTCGTAATAAGGGACGTAAGTAAAAAAACGCCAAAGGAGCGGTATCGATGACCCCTGAAATGGTTCTGACAATGATCGCGCTGCTGTTTGCGGTGGTTCTGTTTATTTTTGAGTGGGTGCGGGTGGATGTGGTCGGCGTCCTCATGATGGTGCTGCTTCCGCTGATGGGTCTGGTGACGGTTCCCGAGGCCTTCTCGGGTTTCAGCAGCAATGCCGTCATTTCAATTATTGCGGTAATTATTATCGGCGCCGGGCTGGATAAGACCGGTGTCATGAATCATGTGGCCCGGCCGATTATCCGGTTGGGGGGTCGCAGCGAACGGCGCGTGATGTCCCTGGTGGCGGCCACGGTCGGTGTGATTTCCAGCATGATGCAAAATATCGGTGCGGCCGCCCTTTTTATGCCGGCGGTCCAGCGTATTTCCAAACGGATGGGGATTCCGGTTTCCCGGATTCTCATGCCCATGGGGTTTTGTGCGATTATTGGCGGCACTCTAACCCTGGTGGGGGCGAGTCCCACCATTCTTCTTAACGACCTGATCACCCTCTTCGATAAAAATCTGAAACCCTTCGGACTGTTCACCCAGACGCCCATCGGTATCTGTCTGCTGACATGCGCGATTCTCTATTTTGTGATTTTCGGCAAGTTCGTACTGCCCTCCGGCGGCGGCGACGACGACAAGGGGGTCACCGCCTCCCTGATGGAGCTGTACCACGGGCTTGACAATATTTTCGAGCTGCACATTCCTGAAACATACGACGGCGGCAGTACCTTGAAAGACCTGCAGATACGGGAAAAATATCTGGTAACGGTGGTGGCTCTTCACAACAGCGCTAAAAAGGACAAACATTATGTACCGCGCAGCACGGACGAGATCATGCCGGGGGACAATATCGCCGTGGTGGGCCGGGAGAAGAATATCCGGAAACTGGCGGAGGAGATGGGGTGGGATGTCAAGCCGGGGCTGGACGAGTTTGCCGAAGGCCTCTCCAGAACCAATGCCGGCATGGCCGAAACCATTATCACACCCCGTTCCGAGCTTATCGGAAAGACCATGGCGGAGATCAAGTTCAAGACCCTCTACGGCGTTAATCCGGTGGGGCTTTTCAAGGGCAATCGGCTTTATTACGGAGGGCTGACCCGAATCCGGCTGCAGATGGGCGACACCCTGCTTCTCCAGGGACCCTGGGAACGATTTCACATTCTCAAAGAAAGACCCCAGCCCCGGGCCCTGTCATTTGCCACACCGCTTGAAGGCGAAATTCTTCGACCCCAGAAGGCCAAACTGGCTGTTTTCTGGCTGGCGGTGGCGCTCATCCAGATTATTTTTTTCGATATCAGGCTGTCCGTTGCGCTGATGTCCGGGGCCCTGGGGATGGTCGTCACCGGCGTGCTTTCCATCGATGAAGCCTACCAGTCGGTGGACTGGATGACGGTGTTTCTCCTGGCAGGGCTGATTCCCCTGGGAGTTGCATTCGAAAAGACCGGGACCGCCGGGTTCATCGCCCAGGGGGTTCTCGCCATCATCGGCGATCCGTCTCCCCTGGTGCTCCTGGCCGTCATCGGTATCATGACGTCGTTTTTTACCCTGGTCATCTCAAATGTGGGAGCCACGGTGCTGCTGGTGCCTCTGTGCATGAACATGGCCAAAATGGCCGGGGCCGATCCGCGCATGGCGGCCCTGGTGGTGGCGCTTTCCGCCTCCAACACCTTCGTACTGCCCACCCACCAGGTCAACGCCCTGGTAATGCGGCCCGGTGGTTATAAGACCACGGATTATGCAAAGGCCGGTTTTATCATGACCATCATTTTTCTTGCCGTGGAGCTGGCGGCCATCAGCCTGCTTTTTGGAGTAAAATAACCCAGGATTTGAAACAGGCTCGGGGAAGCGAATATGGGAATTATCACGATCTCGAGGGGATGCTACAGCCACGGCAAGGAAATTGCTGAAAAAGTCGCGGACAGGTTGGGCTATGAATGCGTCAGCCGTGAAATACTTCTGAAAGCCGCCAAATTTTTCAACGTACCGGAAGGTGAACTGCTGAAGTCCATCCATGATCCGCCGTCTTTTTTCGAGAGGTTCACCCATGGCAAGGATACCTATCTGTCCTATATTCGTGCGGCACTGCTGGAATATATCAAAAGAGACAATGTCGTATATCACGGGTATGGCGGTCATTTGCTTCTGGCCGATATTGTCTGCGTCCTCAAGGTCCGTGTGCTTGCCCGGATGCAGGAGCGGATTGACATGGTCGGCCGCCAGAAAAACCTTTCCGTTCAGGAAGCGACCCGGGAAATAGAGGCCGAGGACCGGCAACGCCTGCAATGGGCCCGGCTCGTTTACAACAAGGACCTGAACGATCCCAGCCTGTATGATCTGGCGATCCAGATCGGGCCCCTGAGCGTCTCCGACGCGTGTGACATCATCTGCAATGCCGTCGAATCTTCCGCCCTCCGGACCGGGGAAGCCGATATGCGAAAAATCGGTGATCTGGCCATCGAGAGTCATATTCGGGCCATATTGCAGACATACAACCCCGTCCAGGTGACCGTGGAGGAGGGGAACGTCCGGATCGTACTGCCGCCCCAGAAAGTCAAAAGAGCCGACTTTTCCACCCCCATGGCAAATACCCTGTTTAAGGAGCGGATCCATGGCGAAATCGCGCAGGAGATTACCGCCCTGGTTCGGAAAATCCCGGATGTGGGAGAAGTCGTGTGCGATATTGAAATGCCGAGATATTCCTGATAATACAAGCTATCAGCTATGAGCTAGACGATATCCAATTCAACACATCAGATCCACTTGAAGAACCATGGCCATAAGCATTCGGAAAAAAATCGGGATCAGTTTCTTTATCTTCATGCTGGCCAGCACGCTGATCTGGTTCCTGAATTATTACAAGCATGAACTCATTTACCAAAAGCTTCAGATCATTGAGAAAAAGGATCACCTGTTTAACAAAATCCTTGAGGCCCGGCGGTACGAAAAAAACTATTTTCTTTTCGAGAACCCGGACGATCTGAGGGAGTCCATCAATTACGTGCTGCAAGCCCAGGACTGGCTGCAGGAGATTATCAAGGCCCACGGCCAATATACGCTGGAACGCGACCTGGAGTCCCGATCCCGGGAACTGGACCAATACCGCCAGGCGCTGCAGGCGGCTCTCGGCGATGTCTTGCAGGGGCAGGGGACTAAACCGGCCGACGAAACCACCACCGAAATCGAATCCCATCAGGACCGAATCAGGACACTGGGACGAAAGATTACGGATGATTTCGAGGCCCTCGTCAGCAGCGAGCGCCGGCTGGTGGTCCGGCTGGTTCAGGAGTCGACGTATTATCTGTATTTTGCATTGGCGGCCATTTTTATCCTGACCGCGCTGACGACGCTGTTTGTTTTTTTCAGTATCAACCAGCCGCTGAAAAGAATCGAAGGCGCCATTCATAAAATCACCGTCGGGGATTATATCAATATCCCACCGGTAGCCACAGGGGACGTTTTCGGACCACTGGTGAGCAGCCTCAACGATATGATCCAGAAGCTCAACCAGCGCAACCGTCAGATCGTCCAGACAGAAAAACTAGCCTCCCTCGGCACCCTGACATCGGGGGTCGCGCACGAATTGAACAATCCGCTCAATAACATCTCCACCTCCGTACAGATTTTGCTCGAGGAGCTCGAAGACGACAATCTTACCTTCAAGCGGGACCTTCTAACGGAAACGGAAGCACAGATCGACCGGGCAAAAGACATTGTCCGGGCCCTGTTGGAATTTTCCAGAAAGGGCGATTTCAGCCCGAAACCGATCGCTTTCAGCGAACTGGTGAAAAAGACCCTGTATCTTCTCAAAGGGGATGTGCCGGCGAACGTCACACTGGAGGTGGATGTGCCCGAAGACATTCAGGCCAACATCGACGGTCAGCGGATCCAGCAGGTGCTCATCAACCTGATCCAGAACGGTATCCACGCCATGGAAAACGGCGGAAGCGTCCGGATCGCCGCAGATCAACCCGAAGGCCCTCAGACCTTCAGGTTCCAGGTATCGGATACCGGGAGAGGAATCGCCAGGGATCATCTGAAAAAGATTTTCGATCCCTTTTTCACCACCAAGGATGTCAGCAGCGGTTCCGGACTCGGGCTTTCCATCACCCACGGCATTATCGAGCAGCATCACGGCCGTATTGTCGTGGAAAGCACCCAGGGAGTTGGAACAACCTTCAGCGTATTTTTACCAACGGGACTCGATACGGAGAATTCAGGCACATGAAAACAGAGACCATCCTGGTGGTGGAAGACGAAAATATCGCCCGGAAAAACCTCGAGCATATTCTGAAAAAAGAGGGGTATGAAATCGTCTCCGTGGATAACGGCGAAAAAGCGCTGGCCCTTCTGAAAAAACAGACCTTTGACCTGGTCGTCACAGACTTCAAAATGGAAAAGGTTGACGGCCTGCAGGTCCTTGAGCAAAGCCGGGCGCTTCATCCGCTCACCGAGGTCATCATGATTACCGGCTACGCCACTGTGGACCTGGCGGTTCATTCCATGAAGACCGGCGCATTTTATTACATTGCCAAACCTTACAAAATCGATGAGGTCCGGCAGATCGTCCGGGAGGCGCTGATCAAAAGAAGCCTTCAATTGGAAAACCTGCAGCTCCGGGCGGAACTCGAAAAGAGCCGGGCCCTGCCGCTTCTGGTGGGTAAGAACAAGGCAATTGAAGAAATCAGGGCCACCGTACAGCAGGTGGCCCCCTCGGATGCCAATATCCTGATCCTGGGGGAAAGCGGCACCGGCAAGGAACTGGTGGCCAAAGCGATTCATCAGCTCAGCCTGCGCAAATCCAAACGGTTTGTGGCGTTCAACTGCGGATCCTTGACCGAAGAGCTCATGGCCAACGAACTCTTCGGACATGAACGGGGCGCCTTCACCGGGGCCGACCGCGAACGCACCGGCCTCCTGGAAGCCGCCGACGGCGGAACCGTGTTCCTGGATGAAATCGGGGATATGCCCATGACCATGCAGGTCAAGCTGCTCCGGGTGATCCAGGAAAAAGAACTCCTGCGGGTGGGCGGTACCACTCCCATCCGGGTGGATGTCCGGTTTGTCGCAGCCACCCACCGGGATTTGCACACGGATGTACAGGCGGGCCACTTCCGGCAGGATCTTTACTACCGGCTGAACGTGATTACCATTCACCTGCCGCCCCTGATCGAACGCCCCGATGATATTCCGCTGATCGCCCACCACTTTCTCAAGAAATTTTCAGAGACCATGAACAAGGCCGTGACCGGCATCGACCGGGACGCCCTTGCGCTTCTGAGCCAGTACAGCTGGCCGGGGAATGTACGGGAGCTTGAAAACGTCATCGAGCGGGCCGTGACCCTGGCAGACAAACCATCGATCGGCGAGCAGCATCTTCCGGAATACATCCGGAATCTTTCCATCGAAACTTATCGCTACGCCTCCTCGGGAGTGCCGACCCTGGAAGCCCAGGAAAAGCGCTATATCCAATGGGTACTTCAAAAAACCGACGGCAACAAGACCCAGGCCGCAAAGATCATGGATATCGACCGGGTTTCCCTGTGGAGAAAGCTGAAGCGCTACGGACTGGAAGAATAGTCCCAAAGCATCACGGTTTTATGTCCGACAGGGATTCCACCGTTCCGATCACGATCACGATATCCCCTTCCGCCAGCTGGTCATTTGCCCGGGGAATGTATTTATAGGACCGGGACCCCTGTTTTTTTACGGCGATGATCTGCACGCCGAACCGGTTGGTCAGGTCGATTTCCCGAATGGTTTTTCCGGCGAATTTATTGATTTCAAGCTCCCGGATAATCATGTCGGCATCGAAGGTCAGGCGCTGGATGATCCCCGGGATGGCAATCTGGTCCGCCAGGCGTTTGGCGGCGATATGCTCAGGGATAATCACCTGGTCCGCACCGATTTTGGTCAACAGCTTCGCATGATCTTCGTTGGTGGCCTTGACCCAGACGTTGGGAACCCCGAGTTCCTTCAGGTACATGGTGATCATGGTGCTGGCGGCGATGGAGTCCCCGACACTCACCAGCACATGGGTCATGTCCGAGACGCCGATCTGTTCCAGGGCCTGCTTGTGGGCGGAGTCGGCTTCGAATACCTGGGTGAAGAGCTTCTGGGCCCTAGAGACCGCCTCATGGTGTGAATCGATCCCCACCACCTTGTGTCCCTGCTCAAGGAGGTTCAGGCCGACCTTGTATCCGAATTTTCCGAGTCCGATGACGCATACCTGGGGTTTAGTAATCATGGCCGATACTCCTTTTATCCGATCATGGGATGCTCTTCCGGCAGCCGGTAGTACTGGGTTTTCTGGAGACGTTGTAAAACGGTGATAAAAATCAGCGGCCCCAGACGACCGATGAACATCAGAGAAATGATAATCCACCTGCCGGCGGTCGAAAGCTTCGGGGTAAGCCCCGTGCTCAGTCCCACCGTACCGAAAGCGGATACGGATTCAAAGACAATTTCGAGAAACTGGCCCCGTACCTCGCCGTGGGACCTGTAGCCGCCTTCGGTATAATTGAGCATGAAAATGGCGATGAAGATAAGGGATGCGGCCAGTAGAAACAGCACCAGGGCTTTTTTAACCGCATCCTCACTGACGGCGACTTTTTTGATAACCACCTGGCTCCGTCCCCTGAACTGTGAGAAGGTCACGGCGGACAGTACCCGCAGCGTGGTGACCTTCACACCGCCGGCACACGAGCCGGGCGCGCCGCCCACAAACATGAGAAACAGCATGATCACCAGCGAGACATTGGTCATGCTCGAAATGTCAAGGGTGTTGAAACCCGCGGTCCGACAGGTAACGGATTGGAAAAGCGAACTGAGAACCGATTCTTTCATGGTCAGCACTTGATTGTGCCCGATATGTTCGGAAAGAAAAATGGCGGCGGCTCCGACCAGCACCAGCGTCAGACTTGTCTGGAGCACCACCCGGGCATACCAGCTCAGGTGGTTGCCCGGTTTTCGGGCCTCTCCCCGTAGGATCCGGGTGACATAGGACTGCATTTCGATTATCACCGAAAAGCCGATGCCGCCGATGAAAATCAGGCTCATAAAGACAAGGTTGACGATCAGATCACCCTTCCATTTTACGAGACTGTCCTCAAACAGGGAAAACCCCGCGTTACAGAACGCGGAAACGGCATGAAAAACGGCCGAAAAGGGGGTGAATGCGGTGGGGGCCCTGAAATAGAGCACCAACGCACCGGCCAGCTCCACGCTGAATGTCCAGATCGCCAGACGGATCAGGAACCTGCCCAGGTTGAAGGTGGTGTCGTGCAAGAGCGACTGGCCCACCGCTATCCGGTCCGTGATGCTGACCCGGCGACGCCACAGGAAGACGGAAAGGCTGGCGAAGGTCAGAATGCCGAGTCCCCCCAACTGCATCAGGCACAGGATGGTCGCCTGGCCGTAGGTAGTGAAATAGGAGCCCGTGTCCACCACCGTCAGACCGGTGACGCAGGTGGCCGAGGTGGCGGTGAAAATGGCGTCGGTCCATGACAGGGAGGCGATCGCCTCTTTTTCCGATCCATGCAACACTACGGCGCCGACAAGGATGACCACGCCGAAAAAGATGATGGGCAGCAAGAGTGGAGAATTCAGGAGCCTGTTTGTTTTCATATGTTAACCGTTGGCCTGCATGCATCGCTGGGAAGAGACCTTGGGGCCTTTTAGCATACCCGCAGTAGTGGTTCAAGTCGCGGATAGTTAAAGAGATGAACGTCCAACATCCAACATCCAACGTCCAACGCCCAATCAGGATGTTTTCCTGTTTGATACCTCCGCTCCCGACACCGGCAAATGTGGACAAAGTTCAAAAATTACGCTGCCACGTGTATCTCATCAAATGGATCACATCCTTCATTGGATGTTGGACGTTGGACGTTTGTTTTTTCCTACTTCGTCAAAGCACAATAGATCCGCCACAGCGTATCGGGAAGCTCCCGAACATCGGAGATGACATTGTGGTGGAGGCTGCCGTAGAGGCTGTCGAAATTTCCTTCGGCCCACAGGTTGATCGTAATAGGGCGAACATGCACCCCTTTGGAAGCGGCTTCGGCAACGGCCTTCCGGACATCGGCGACTGCATAATCCCTTTTATATCCCGTGTCGTTGGGAAAACCGTCGCTCAGGAGAATCAGGAGCCGGACTCTGGAGGGTCTTCGGGACAGCACCCGGGTCGCGTGCCGGAGGGCGGCGCCGGTGCGGGTGCTGCGCTGGGGAGTCATGCCGCTGATGCGACGGCGGACCTTGCGGGTGACCGTCTCTTCGAACTCCTTGTACCGGTAGTAATCCACCTGCAGACGGCCTCGTCCGGAAAAGCCGGCCACGGCGAAATCATCCCCCACCACCTGAAGCGCCTCGCAGAACAGAACGATGGCTTCCTTCTCCACCGACAGGACCGATTTCCGGGTGCCGGGTACCAGGTTTTTCGTCGAACCCGAAAGGTCCACCAGAAGCAGCACGGACACGTCCCGGGTTTCCTTGAACCGTTTCGAGTAAATCCGGTCAGAGGGAGTGTGGCCGGACTTTCGGTCCGCCACGGCCGCCATCAATGCCGGCAGATCGATATCCTCCCCGTCGGGCCAGTGGCGAAGGAAGGTCAGTCCCTGGGGTTTCAAAAGCTCGAAGGCCCGGCGGATGGTGAGGACCACGCCGCGGTAATCCTTCAGGACGCCCTCGAACATGTCTTCGGCATCCCCGGGAGGCAGGTATTCGACAACCCGGACGTGCCGGTCAAGAAAATCCCCGATTTGCGCGCTCCATTCCCGGTACCAGAACACTTGGGACGCATCGACAGGATGATCGGGGACACCCCCGGCCGGCTCAAAAAGGTCCGGAAGGCTCTCCGAAAGGCGGCTGTAAAGATCGACCGGTAGCCCATCAGGGGGCGTGGAATCCCGCCGGGACCGGGAAGAGGCCAGAATGACCGAAAAGCTTTCCGGCGAAAGACGGCCGCCGGTTTCGATCAACTGCTTCCGGATGTCGGCGCGAAACGCTTTTTGTCCCTGTTTTTCAAGCTCAGCCTGGATCCGGTCAATCAGTGGCGTCAGATGGCGGCAGGCATCCCGGAAAAGGTCGGGACGAATCTTCATGCCGAAAGGAAAACGAAAAGGACGGCTTCCCTCCTGAAAATCCCTGCTTGCCAGTACCGGGTAAGCCTCAAATGCCAGGAGGGCGGAGGATTCCACTGCAGGAAGCCGTGCGGCGGAGTTCTCGAAACGACGGCAGAGGGTTTGCACGGATTCGGATATTTCGGGCACTTCAAGAAGCCGGGCCGCATTGCCCAATCCCAGCGTGACGCCGGCATAAAGAAGCTTTCCGGGGTCTTTCGATGCCGATTGGCAACAGGTGCATATCTCTTTCTCCAATACCGGCATCAACCGCCGGACAAGCCCGGGATAGCGGGCGGCCGCGAAGCGAAGCAGACGTCCGTGTTCGAAAATGGTAAAAAGGTTCCCGGCAAGTTCGGGGTTCGGGAAGAGGGCAAAAAACTGCACCAGGTCGGATTCCCCGGTTTCAGTGGCGGAGCCTCCATGCGGCAGTTCGGGACAGGCTTCCCGGAGTCTTTCCAGCTCGAAGTCGAAGGTGCCGAACTCGATGCAAGCCGATTCCAGGCGGGAAAGTGTCCGGTACAGCGCCATGTTTTCAGCCCGGGTTTCGTAACGGTCCAGGACGTCGACAAGATACAGATGCCGGCCGTCCGTGCAGACCAGAGGAGGTGCATCACCGGAAGCCCATGAAGATGCCGGCAGGTCCGACAGGGATTTCACCGAAATACGGATACCCGTTCGAGCCTGCAGATAGCGTTCGATCCCGGGCTTTGCTTCATCCAGGGGAACCGCAGTCTGCAGTTTTTCCAGAACAATCCGGGCAATGCCGGATGAAAGCGAGAGAAAATTCCGGCCGGCGGTCGGGTTCCCACCCACCTTTTCAAACCCCCGGGTGACGAACGTATCCAGGGCATCGGGGGAAAGAAAAGTGAGCCCCAGGGACAGCCCCTCCAGCAAGGCGTCCACCAGCGCAGTGTCGGTGGCCATTACCCGCCGGATCTGCTGCAGCTGGGTTGCCCGGCGGTCCCTGCGAAAGGATGCCGCGGCTTGGGGCAGGACATGGGCAAAATGCCGGGTCTGTCCGTACGACAGATCCGCCGCGAATGTTTCTTCCATAAGCTCCAGAAACGCCTCGGCACCGGCGAGGTCGCCGGCGGCGATGAGATCGGAAAGGCAGGCAAGCGGCTCATAGAGGGTGTGGATTCCCTTTGCGTGCATCACACGAACGGCGGACTCGAATTTTCGCAGAAGCCCCGGGCGAACAGTCCTTAACACCGGACCGAGGTGGCTTGCCATGAGTCTTCCGAAGGTGGGGCCGATGCCGGCGGCCTCATCCGTCATGCGGCAGAAACGTTCCAGGAATTCCGGATCACCGCTCTCGACGAGCTGCGCGAGGGATTGGGCAACCGTTTCCCCAAGGGAAATTTCCTGGGAGATGCTTTTCAGAATGAAATCGACCAAACCACTCAGAACTTCAGGGGGCAGGGGGTGACTCCGTTTTTCAAGTCCGGCGGAAAGAGACCCGGAGAGCTTCGGATCGGCGAGAGCCAGAAGCGCTATCGGGTCCGGGGCGGGATGATCCATGAAGCTCAGAAAAGATCTTCCACCAGTTCCAGGAGGGTGCCCTGGAGCCGTGCATCGTCGGTGAGGGGGCGGCAAACCGCGGCCAGACAGGCCTCTGCCGGGGAAATTCCTTCCTCCATGAGTCGGGCGGCATAGATAAGGAGTCTCGTGCCGGCCCCTTCCTGAAGGCCGTGTTCCCGAAGGCTTCTGATTTTCGTTGCCAGAGTCACCAGGCGCCGCGCGGTTTCGAGGGGAACCTTGCCTTCGGTGGCGACGATTTCGGTCTCAAATTCAGGTGCCGGGAATGAAAAATCAAGGGCGACAAAGCGCTGCCGGGTACTCTGCTTGAGGTCCTTGAGAACCGACTGGTAGCCGGGATTATAGGAGATTACCAGCAGAAAATCTGGATGGGCTTTTAACACCTCCCCCTTTTTGTCGATGACAAGGGTTCTGCGGCTGTCCGTGAGGGGATGGACGAGCACGGTGGTATCCTTTCGGGCTTCCACCACCTCGTCCAGGTAGCACACCGCCCCCATGCGCACCGCCCGGGTCAGGGGGCCGTCCATCCAGACGGTTTCATCATGGATGAGCAGATACCGGCCCAGCAGATCCGAGGCGAAAAGGTCCTCGTGGCAGGCCACGGTGACCAGCGGGCGGCCCAGACGCCAGGCCATGTATTCAACGAACCGGGTTTTTCCGCACCCCGTGGGGCCCTTGAGCATCACCGGCAGCCGGGCGTTTGCGGCGGATTCGAACAGTGCGATTTCATTTCCGGTGGCAAGATAGTAAGGCGCTTCGGTGATGCGGTAGGGGGAGGGATCGATGGTGTGGGGATTATCGGTCATAGTCAGCTTCATTCCATGCTTGCTTTGCCCGGGCGAATATAATAGATATAATCTCTTTTTTACGCGGAGGACGCGAAAGGAAACTATATATCGAATGGAACATGAATACAACCACGAGATGATTCACCGCCTGACAAGCGGTGGAAAAGACATCATCCTGATCGGGACGGCGCACGTATCGAAAGAAAGCGCGGATCTCGTTAAAACGGTAATCGAAGAGCAGCGGCCCGATACCGTGTGTGTGGAGCTTTGCGAATCCCGCTACCAGTCCATCCGTCAGAAAGAACGCTGGCAAAACACCAATATCGTCAAGATTATCAGGGAGAAGAAGGCGTTCCTGCTGCTCTCGAACCTGATGCTGGCCTCCTTTCAGAAGCGGATTGCCAAAAAGCTCGGCGTGGTGCCCGGGCAGGAAATGATCACCGCCCTGAACAGCGCAGATTCGGTAGACGCCGACATCCATCTGGCCGACCGGAACATTCGTGTGACGCTGTCGCGAACCTGGCGCAAAATGAGCTTCTGGGACAAAATGAAGCTTTTTTCACAGCTCATGATGTCCATGGGAAATGTCGAGGATATCAGCGAGGAGGATGTGGAAAAAATGAAGCAGGAGGATGTACTCGAAACCCTGCTTTCGGAAGTGGGCCAGCGTATGCCGGTCATCCGGGACATTCTGATCGACGAGCGGGACCAATACCTGACCGAAAAAATCAGGACCGCTCCCGGGGAAAAAATCGTCGCGGTTGTCGGGGCCGGGCATGTGCCGGGCATCAAAAAGTACTGGGAAAGCCCCATCGATGTGGCGGCCCTGGAGACGCTTCCGCCCAAGCGCAAGTATATCGAAGTAATCAAATGGGGACTTCCAACCCTGATCGCCGCGCTGATCGTGGCCGGTTTCTGTTTTGGCGGTGTTCACACCGGAACCCGGATGGTTTCCTGGTGGGTTCTGGCCAATGGCATTCTGGCCGGTCTGGGGGCGGTGCTGGCCATGGCCCACCCTTTTACAATTATTTCATCGGTGATTGCGGCTCCGCTGACGTCACTCAATCCGATGATCGCCGCCGGATGGGTGGCCGGGCTTGTGGAGGCCGTTAGTCGGAAACCGCAGGTAAAGGATCTGGAAAGTCTTTCCGAAGATATCATGTCGGTTCGGGGATTCTGGAGAAACAAGGTGACCCGGATCCTGCTGGTGGTGGTGTTCACCAATATCGGAAGCTCCATCGGCACATTCGTGGCGCTGCCGATGATCGTCAAGGCGTTTTAGCTTTGTTACAATTTACCGCCTTGAAAGATGAAGTCTTCGAACTGATCCGGGTGGATGTTTTCGCCGGAAACGGCAAAGTCGCGGACCGACATGCCGGCATCGCGCACCGAGACCGGATTACCGGAAATCAGCGGGTGCCAATGGGGAAGTTTCTTTCCTTCCTGGAGAAGGCGGTAGGCACAGGTGGAGGGAAGCCATTTCCCATGAATATTCCGGGGGTCGAGTTTCAGGCAATCCGGGACAAGCTCGAAACGGGATTCGTACTCCCGGCATCGGCAGGTTGAAAGGTCCAGGAGGTGGCAGGCGATGGCGGTAAAATACACTTTTCCCGTTTTCCTGTTTTCGAGTTTCTCCAAGCAGCACCGGCCGCAGCCGTCGCAGAGCGTCTCCCACTCCTCGGCGGAGAGTTCCTCCAGGGATTTTTTTTCCCAGAACGGCTCCGAATGCCGGATCATGATTGCCGTTTCGAAGGACTGGAGGTGTCCAGCGTGCTTAAAAAATTTCGGAACCAGGGCGGATTGACCAGGAGAATGTATGCCAGGAAAATGGCACTCAGGGGTAAAAAAAACAGGAAACCGTCCAGTAAGAGAATGCCGGCGGCAATCAGTATTCGGTAGAAAAGCGGCATGGATGCTCCTTAAAATAAAAAACAATCCCACAGGATTGTTCCCGGGTCAAGCCGCAAATTTTTTCGGCTTTACTATTATAAAAATGTGATTATGTTAGTCACACTCGACAATCAATAATGACTACCGGAGGGTCTTATGATGTACTCTAAGACGGTTATGGACCATTTCAGAAACCCTAGAAACGTGGGGGTCATCGAAAACGCCAACGGTGTTGGGGAAGTTGGAAATCCGCTGTGCGGTGACATGATGACGATTTACCTGGACATACAGGATGATGTCATAAAAGACATAAAATTCCAGACGTTTGGATGCGGAAGCGCCATTGCCGTTTCCAGCATGTTGACGGAACTGGCCAAGGGGAAGACTGTGGCGGAAGCCTCCCTGATCTCCAATAAGGATGTTGCCGAAGCCCTTGAAGGCCTTCCGAAAAACAAGATGCATTGCTCAAACCTGGGGGCCGATGCGCTGCACATGGCCATCCAGGATTACAAAGAACGCCTGGCCGGTACGAAGCGGGCCGAACCTGAGCGTGTGGAAGTTCGTGAGCACGACCATAAAGGCAAATGCTACTGTCCCTATTGTGATATTGAAATCAAGATCGGCGCACGGTTTTGCGAAGCGTGTCAGTCGGAGCTGGATGAGGAACATTGATGACTCCGGGCGGGAAGGAACCTGAAATGACATTTATCAATCTGGACCATATATCTTCAAACCCACTGCTGCCGGAGGTCAAGGCCGCCATGATCGAAGCCATCCAGGCCGATTACGCCAATCCCTCCAGCCAGCATACGCCGGGGGAGAAATCGGCGGCATTGCTGGAAAAAGCCCGGGAACAGGTGGCCGGTCTTCTGAATGCCGCCGCGCCCAAGGAAGTGGTGTTCACATCCGGCGGCACCGAGGCCAACAATCATGCCATTAAAGGGGTTGCCCTTGCCAACGCGGCAAAGGGCAGGCACATTATCTCCACCAATATCGAACACAACTCCGTGATCCGGAGCCTGAAACGTCTTCAATCCCAGGATTTCCAGATCACCTCCATCCCGGTGGACGAAAGCGGCCGGGTGAACCCTGCGGATGTGGCCGATGCCATTCGCGACGATACGATCCTGGTGTCGGTGATGCACAGCAACAATGAAACCGGAACCATTCAGCCCATCGAGGAAATCGGAGAGATCACCCGGAAAAACAAGGTGATTTTCCACTGCGACGCCGTGGACTCCGTGGGCATCGTGCCGGTGGATGTCCAGAAGCTCAACGTGGATCTCCTCAGTTTTGCCGCCAATCCATTTTATGGGCCCACCGGCGTGGGCGGGCTCTACATCCGGCGCGGAACACGCATTTTCCCAATCCTTGACGGGGGGGTCCAGGAGGGAAACAAACGGGCCGGCACCGAAAACCTGATCGGGATTATCGGCATGGGCGTTGCCGCCGAAGTCGCTAAGAGGGATCTGGAATTGCGGGTGGCCCACCTGTCAGGCCTCAAGAAAAAATTCCTGCAGGAGCTTCCAAAGTTTGTGGATGAATGCATCATCAACACCCATCCCGAACACAGCCTGCCGAACCTGGTTTCCGTTTCCCCGAGATACATCGAGGGCGAGAGTGTCATGCTGATGCTCGACGACGAGCAGATCGCCGTTTCCACCCGCTCCGCCTGTGCCACCGGATCACTCCGGGCGTCCCACGTCCTTTTATCCATCGGCCTCAGCCACGCGGACGCCCAGGGAACTCTCGTGATCGCCTTCGGTGTGGACAACACCGAAGCGGACGTGGATACATTTCTCGAGGCGCTCCGGAAAACGGTAAAAACCCTCCGGGATATCTCGCCGCTGTATCAGAAGATGCACGGGGTGGGGTGAAAACGAAAGAGGTCAGAGACCGGAGATCAGAGGTCAGAAAAAGCAACCCCTGACCCCTGACCTCCGACTTCTGACCTCTGACCTCTGATCTATTTTCTCCTGATCCTGTCCGCCACCTCTCTCGTGAGGGAAAGAACCCGTTCGGCATGCGCCCGGTCCAGGGAGCCGGTACCGCAGGCGGGGGTGATGAAGGATTGGGCCCGGATGACGTCGGGCTCGATTCCCAGGGCTTTGATTTGATCGGCCCTCTCCAGCCAGCCGACGGTCAGGGATGCCGCCGTCTCTTTGTCGATCTCTTCGATGTTCAGGGTTGGAACGATGCCCCAGGCCAGGAGTTTTCCTGCGGCCAGAAAGCGCTTGATCAGTTCCGGATACAGGATGAACCGGTCGAAATACGCGTAGGCGTCAAAGCTGGCCACATCCGCAGAGGATTCGAGCACCAGGGACCAGTCCGCGTTGGCGCATACATGGATGCCGGCAAGTCCGCCTTCCTCGTGGATCGCTTCAATGATCTCACCGAAACAGGCCAGGATCTCCTCTTTGGTAATGCTGATAAATGCCGAGGACCCGAAACCGGTGAGGCCGGGTTCGTCGAGAAAGACAATCACAGGCTTTCCTAATATGGCCATGTTGCGCACCTGCCACCGGGCTTTCATGGCGATCAGCTTCACGGCGGCGTCCCGAACCTGTTCGTTGTAATAAATCGCCCGTCCCCGGCCGTCGGTCACACCGGTGCAAAACGTAATGGGACCGGTAATCTGCCCCTTGAGCGCAGCAGTTTCATCGCCCACGGTTTTCAGAAGCTCCATGAATGCGAAAAATCCCTTGGCGGTGTCCGGAGTCAGCGCAAACCTCGAGTCCTGGAGCGGCTGGGCATTTTCCGCCACCGCCATGTACTCTTCATAAAACGCCAACAGTTCTTCTTCGAAACGCTCACTTTCGGTATCGATGAATGTTTTCTGACCCGAAACCGTAAGCCCCGGCATTCCGGGGAGAAACTGAGCCATCATGCCTTCTTCCCGATAGGCAGGGAGCTGGGCCCAGAGGGGGATCTCCGGTGTATACTGCAAAATCAGTCGCTGGGCTTCCAGATGATCGGTCAGCGGAAGGCTGCCGATCAGAAGCGGAAGGCAATTCGGCTGAAATATTTTTATATTCATTGGGTTACCTCAATTTTTATTTGTAAAATTTAAAAAGCGCTTGCAGATGAGCTTTACCGGAATCTATCATGAAGCCCGAGAGATTACAACCGGATGAAGGCCAAGCATTCAATTGACAGGGGTACGGCGGAGTGCTATCAAGCATCCAGAATGTAGTCGATGCCGCATGCTTTTTGCTCGGGAAGGTCTGCCATGGCAGAAATCATCCATATGAACCAAAAGCGGCCGCTTTCGCAGGAGGCCAAGGCAGCAATTCAAAAAAAACGAAAAATTCTCGCTGTCCAAAAGGTTTTTCGTTGCACCCGGTGTCAGTTGAAATGCGAAAAGTGCGGGACCCAGATCGACCTCAGACCGGATCAAGATGCCCAGGACCTCCAGCTTCGGGTGCCGTATAGATTCTGCGCCAGTTGCAGCGAGGAGTATACCGATTATATCGAGAGACTGAAAGGCCGGGGAGATGCCGAGTGTTACTGGCGTAATACCGACTGGCTTGAATCCTGGCGGCGCTGGATCGACTATCAGGGCGCGCTGGATCGATTCATGCGTTCCAAAGAGTTCGCAAAACTGCTGAAGGAAGTGCAGGAAACCAATCCATAGGAGGAGAATATATGTTTGGTATCGGTACGACGGAATTGCTGGTTGTTCTGGTGATCGTGATCATTATCTTCGGTGCCGGAAAGCTGCCTGAAATCGGAAGCGGCTTGGGAAAAGCCATCCGGGGTTTCAAAAAAGGTGTCCTTGAATCGGAAAAGGAAGAAACAAAGGTGGCGGTTGAGAAAACCGAAACCAAGGAAAAAGTTGAAGCCGGGGAAAAAGTTGAAACCGATAAAATAGAGGAGAAGTAGGCTCCGGCTAAAAACAAGAAGCGCATATCAGAGATATGCGCTTTTTTATCTTCTTTCCAGAAGCGAGTTTTTCAGAAGGGTATATCATCTTCCGGAGTTTCAGGAAACGGTTCCCGGGGAGCTGATGATCCATAGTCGCTTTCAGCAGATCGATAGCCGTCACCGTTGCCACCATCCCGGGCTCCCAGCATCTGCATATCGTTTGCCACGATTTCGGTGGTGTAGCGGGTCACACCGTCTTTTTCCCAGGACCGGGTCTGAAGTTTCCCCTCGATGTACACCTGTCTTCCTTTCGAGAGGTATTTCCCGCAGATTTCAGCCAGCTTTCGGAAGGCAACCACCCGGTGCCATTCGGTTTTCTCCCTCTTTTCCCCCGTCTCCTTGTCTTTCCATTCATCGGATGTCGCAACGCTGAAGTTCGCAACCGCTGTTCCGTCGGCGAAATACCGCATTTCCGGGTCCTGTCCCAGTCTCCCGACCAATATTACCTTGTTAATGCCAGACATGATTCCTCCCTGTTATTATAACGGAGTAGAAGATTGGATGCGTCATGATGCCAAATTATCCGGAGTCGATGCCGGATGTGTGTCGGCGGTTTTTCGATAGATACAAAATCGTTCCCCGATTGTCAATGTCTGAGTCTTCGGATTGCCTGACTTCCCCAGTATTTAAGCTGCCGGAACATTTTTCCGGCCATGGGTTCCGTGGTGAAAAGCGCACCATGGGGGCAAACCTCCACGCAGCAATAACAGCGGATGCACCGCTCATAATCAAAGGAGACCGTGTCGGTCCTGATGGTGATGGCGCGGGCCGGACATTGCTTCCCACATAAACCGCATACACGGCATTTCGTTTCGATCACCCGGGGCCTCTGGAGAAGGTGCCTGCGCATCAGTCTCTGGACGGGCGGAGGGCCGAACCCTGCGGAGCCCATTTCCGGCAATCGAAAGCCGGCCACCGGCGTAAGCGGGCCGATGAACTGCACCGGTTCATTGAAGCGGCCCAACCGGACAGCCGCCTGATGAATGGGCAGTGTATCTGGCGGGCATCCCACCATTCCGGCGATCACGGAGTCCACCGCCACCGGATCGGTCCCTGCCGCCAGGATGCCTACTTTGCGGGGCGTTCCGCCCTTTCCGGGCCCCTGTCCTTCCAGGGCCAGGATACCGTCTATGAGGGTGACGGCGGGATTGACGGCGAAACAGATTTGCACCAGGAGTCTTGCGAAAAGACTCCGGTCAATGCCTGCCCGAAGATGCCATTGGGATTTATCCAGGCCGATCACGCACCCGAACATGTTTTTGACCCCGAGGGTGAGGCGCATCATGACGTGGGTCTTGAGCTTGGCCAGGTTGATGACCAGATCCGCTTCCATGGCATCGGCGGCAAGATCGACCCGGTGAAAGGGCGGACCGATATCCATCTGTTTCGGACGGTCAAAAGGCCGCCAATCGATGGGAAGCCCCTTACAGGTATCGAGATATCCCCCCTCCTGAAGAATTTTTTTAAAAGGCCCGACGCCGGGACTGTCCGAGACTTGAACCTTTCCCCTCCGATCCAGGACCCATCTTGCCACGGCCCGGACCACAAGGGGATGCGTCAGAATTGCCCGTGACGGGGCGGCGGGCAGTAAAAAATTCGGTTTGATAAGCACCTGCGCCCCCGGAAACATCCGGCCGCCGATGGTGTCATCGAGCATTTGCCGGACCTGGATTTCAAGGGAATCATCATAGGCGGCCTTTGAAATGAAAACAGATGTCATGACGTGCGTTTTAGATTCCAAATGAAAAAAGTTGACGTTGGGAAGAGTTCTAACATAGGTAGTGTTTGAGGTTCAAGGCGATAGGCATAGAGCAGAGGGCATATAGCATAGGGCAGGTACAGGGGTTTCCCGGTGGCGGGGTCTTATACAGGGTTCGGGGGGCTCCATTGGTATATTTATTGTTTTTTAATCTGCGAAAATCTGTGTAATCTGCGGATCATAAGGTTTGCAGTCGGTATTATAGGACATTGACATCGATGCCAGGTAATGTGAGTACTTCTTTTGAAAAACGCATCAAGCGGCGGGTGACGGGGCGTGTCCACTCTTTTTTTGCCGCTACGGCGCCGGGACTCGAGAATCTGTGCCTTTCCGAGCTTCTTTCGCTCCCGCTATCCGAAAGGCAGGCAACCGCGGTGCCGGGGGGCGTTGAATTTTCCGGCAGGCTTTACGATTGCTACCTTGCAAATTTGCATCTTCGAACCGCCAACCGGGTATTGATGCGAATTGCCGGGTTTCGGGCAAGCGGGTTTCCGGCGCTTGAAAGAAAGTTGGGGGAAATCGA
>JBECKW010000098.1:0-2579 GCA_040235505.1 Desulfobacterales bacterium | reverse complement strand
GGATAAGGTCGATGATTTTGTGGGAACTTGCTTTCCCCGTAATGGTAATGATCCCGCTATCCGCGGAAACTCTGACATTGGCGGATTTCGTGAATTGGTTTTGGGTCAGTTGCGCCCATACCAGGCTTCCGAGCAGCAAGTCTTCAAACGCCTTTCTGGATTCCGGGGTGGGCTTGAAATCGGGGAGTTCCGTCATGCGGACGATCATATCCACTGCCGAGTCGATGCTCATGTGCTCGAGGTTCAGCACCACGTCATACAGGGAGGGGTTCTGCCAGTCGATGCCGTAAAGGCCCCGGGTCCACTTTATTACCTTCTGATCGAGTTTGTCGATGATGTCCATGGCCCCGGCCCGGTCCACGCTGTCCTTGGCCATGGCGGCGCGGATGCGGTATTCCATATCCGCGACAATCCTCACCCGAATGACCTGGGCAAGGTCCGTCAGGAGCAAATGTCCGGCGTTGCCGTGATATACGATGTTGCCCTCCGCCTCCTTGGCACGTATCAGGAGTGCTGCCCGACCGAAATTGATGTGGGCGACCTTCAGGCCCGGTTTCTGGCGCCAGGCTCTGGGGGGCTCGCTCAGGGCCGCATTCAGTCGTTCTTCAGGAACTTTATATTGTTCGGCGGCATCAAAAATTATTTCATTACTCACACAGGTGTATTTCAAGCGTTCTGCCAGGGTCTCAGCCACGGCCTTGCCGCCGCTGAAAGTCCCCCTGGAAATCATGATGATGGCCATGTTGTTCCTCTCATTTCAAATTATACATTTTTTCTTCGTGCTCTTCGTGTTCTTCGTGGTTAATATGATAGAAAGGCTGAACCACGAAGAACACGAAGAGCACGAAGGAAGTACGGTTATAAAAAGTCAGGGATGGAGTGGGTTCATCAAACTGTTCCGCCCCCTCCTTTTGGTTGGCCAAGCTTCTGGCTGACAAGCGCCAGTAAGGCGGAAAGCGTCATCATCGAAATGATGATGACATAGGCCAGGTTGAAATTCCCGGTGACGTCCTTAATGCGGCCGTTCACCCATGGCATGATGAGACCCGCCGAACCGAAGGCGGTGAACATCCAGCCGTAGTTCAAACCGAAATTCCGGAGGCCGAAATAATCTTTGCATGCGGCCGGAAAAAGCGCCAGGTTGGCCCCGTAATTCATCCCGAGCAGAAAGACCACCGGCAGAATAATCATCCATGTTCCGCCCCCGTGCCGTGCCAGAAAGAAAAGGGTCGCCACCATCAACCCCTGACAGACAAACGCACAAAACAGCGTCCACTGACGCCCTATCCTGTCCGATAATACTCCGGAAGAAATGCGGCCGAAGGTGTTGCCGACGGCAATAATGACCACCGCGAAAAAGGCCAGTTCCCCCAATGAGCGCTTTCCGAGGTCCTGGGCGACGCTGAAAAACGTAAGGCCGGCTGCCGCACCGCAGAAGTACATGGCGTAAAGGAGCCAGAACTGGACGGTCCCCAGCATAGCCTTTGTGGCGAACTCGGCACCGTCAGGCTTTGCCCGTCGGGCCGTATTTTTTGCGGAGACGAATCCTTCGGGTGGATTCTGGATGAACTGGGCCAGGAGTCCGACCACTACCCAGGTGAAAATGCCGAGAGAAATCAGCGTGCTGGAAATCCCCTTGTATACCGTTCCCGAGGCGTCCGTGAATTCAAAGAGGCGCAGCAGCCAGGAGGTCAGCGGCGCCAGCAGGACAGGGGCGATACCAAATCCCGCCACGACGATGCCGGCAATGATCCCGGTACGTTCAGGGGGAAACCATTTGATGGAAGCCGGTGTCGGGGCGGCATAACCGAACCCCACGCCGGCACCGGTAATACAGCCGAAGCCGATCGTAAAGACCGCCACGGAGGATCCGCCAAATCCGCAGATAATCAACCCGAGACCCGCCAGGAAGCCCCCCAGGAGTGTGACAATTCTGGGGCCGAATCTGTCCTGGAGCCGGCCGGCCGGAACCATGGTGGCGGAAAACATAATGCACATCAGGGAGTAGGGGAGGGCCTTGTCGGCATTGGTCCATCCCCAGGAATCCGGTATTCCGGATTTGAGCACACTCCAGACATAGAGAATGCCGAGAACCAGCCCCAGCCCTCCGGATGCGAAGGTGACCACCCATCCACGGAAAATGGAGATGGTGATATACTCTGAATTTGACTTCATGATATTCCTTTACTTCTTCTTTAAATAGGTCGCCTTCACCCAATTCCAGTTCAGAAGAAGATGAAGGACTACCCCCACAAGAAGTAGAACGCCGCCGGTTTCGTGGATCGTTTCAAAGGCATCTCGGCTGAGCAGTCCGCTCAAGAGGGCACTGAGCGCCTGATTCAGGATTAGCAGCGCAATAATCGGGTTCAGGAGTTTCAAAGCGAATTTTTTCATGATGGTTTAGACCTTTTTGAAATTGTTTTTCAAATATGTTTCGAGATCTTCCAGAAGCCGGTGCTGCTCTTCGTCAAGCGTCTCTTCGCGCCGGATCAGATTTATTTCGGCCAAAGCGGTGAGCGGGGTGACGCGTTTATCCCCCCGGTAATCCACAAGCGCGTCTTCGGCTTCCCGGGGATTGA
>JBECKW010000301.1:0-12770 GCA_040235505.1 Desulfobacterales bacterium | reverse complement strand
CAGAAGGACGAGATAGAATGTGTATGTTGCATTGCGCTTGAGTAAACCTTGTTTTCTATATATTGCCGCTATCTTTTTTCTCTCATTTTCATTTGGAGTCCGTGGGTCCATCGTGATTCCTTCTTCTGTACCTGCTTTTGGGTCAATCTGTTTTTTTCACACAACGTTTCAAACATTCTGCTTGACCAAACCAAGCTATTGGTTTGTCGCGGTAAACGTCTAAAAAGGAGCCATTTTAAAGGTCAATATCGCACTTTTTGCCCTCGGAAATCAAGATATAGAAATGTTTCCCCGCCAGTTAAAATCTTCGGTTCTTCTCCAAATTAGTTGGAAATGATCCAAATCTTATAATGTTCTGTTTTCCCAAAAAAACTTAAGGTCTATCGTTTATGTTTTCAGCCAATTAGCGTGGCCCGACATAATTTATCCTTTTAACTATCGTAATCCCGGCATATACTTATACAAAAAAGGGCAAGTTTCTATCATCTTATCAAGGGCAGCCCCGACCGCGTTCAAAACCGGTCAACAGCCACGACCTTCGGTGTGCCACAAGACGTATGCGAGCCCCTCGGGCGAAGGCGCCACCCCAGCCCAGGCTTTGTACGAGAGTATCGCAGCCATCTTTATTCTACTGTCGCGGAACTGAGGCGCATCAAGCCGGGAGAGATCCAGCCAGGGCCCGATCAAAGTACAACTGGGAGGTCATATAACGGGAATGGGGCCAATAGAGTTCTTTTTCGTGTTTCTTGGAATAAGCATGTCAATACGGATGGTTGCTGTGATTGCCGGCATTGGCGGCGGCCTGATTTTTACATCGCTTATGATGGGGTTCACCGGTATAAACTCATACATTATCAGGGGTACAGGACTTCTGATCGCCACGTCCGGCTCCGTGGTCGCAGCTCGCAAATTCCTGGGCAAGGGCCTGGCAAACATAAGAATAGTCCTGTTTGCAGGAGCCCCCTATACCGCCTTTGCGGTACTGGGGGCCTTAATGGCCAGCTATGTGAGCAAAACCATGGGCGAAGCCGGAGAGGCTCTCATAAGACTGAGTCTGGGCATTATTGTGCTGCTTGTAGCCTTGTTGATCATGTCTCGCGGCAAGGGGGTTCTGAATCCCGAGGTGAAGCGTGTCGATCGCCTCACCAGAAAGTTGGGCCTGGGAATGGCCTACTGGGAAGCGTCACTAGACAGAGTCGTGAAATACCAGGTCTCCAGATCACCTGTGGCGGTTCTGCTTTTTTGCGGTATCGGATTCCTTTCCGGTCTCTTTGGCATCGGAGCGGGCTGGGCTATGATCCCCACGCTTAACATGGTTATGCTTCTCCCGCTCAAGGTTGCCGGTGCATCCAGTTCGGTGTTGATTGGCGCCGGTGACACAGCCGCTGTGTGGCAATACATGAAGGGTGGAGCACTCTTCCCGCTGTTTGCGGCGCCATGTCTGATTGGAAGCATACTGGGGGCAATCATAGGGTCGAAAATAATGGTCAGAGTCAGGGCCGGGGTTGTGCGCTGGCTGGTCATAGCGATCATGTTCGGGGCAGGGGCCAGGCTGATATTAGTCGGGATCAGTAGGTTGAGCCATCTATAGGGGATTTGCCATGGGAAAAGAAATGGAAAGGAATGGGGCGCCCAAAGCACCGATGGCGGGCATCATCTATGGAAAGATCGCTTATTGGCTTGCGATGGTCGGGGTGTCGATTGCCGCAGTGGGGTCAGCAATTTACCTGGTAAGCGGGGGGTACCTCAACAAGACGTCTTTGCTTCAGGATCTCTGGAAGGGTGACAGTGTTAGAACCACGTGGGCGGAGCTTGCCGGTACTGCCGGAGTTCCCCATGGATACTGGTATCTAGGGCGGCTGGGTCAGGGAGACTGCCTCGCAATGCTGGGCATAGCTGTTGTCTGTATTGCAGGAGTGGTTGCCATGTGGGGGGTCGCCTTTGGGCTGCTGCGCAGCAAGGGCGGCATTTATATCATATTGGCTGTCGTGGTGGCAGTCATCCTGACCTTGAGCGCCTCGGGGCTGATAACCATATAGTGTAATGAGGATATTGCCCCGAATTAGGCCTCATCAATAGACTGACAGATAGAAAAGACAGGCGCCTCAGAGGATTTTGAACCGGTAGGTGAATTTCAGCAATATCTGGTCCGCATCCCTGAGTTCCGAACTGTTGGCCAGGAGACTGGTCGTGCTCTTGGCGGGATTTTCAATAAAATCGTTCCCGCCCCGGCTGTAGCACAGCCACAGGTAGGACATGGGGGCCAATTCATAGCGATACCTGAATTGAAACGCAAAGTTATTCGATGCAAAATCCTGGATCGGGGCACTGTCCGCCACCAGATGCCCGCCGGTGCCGATATGGTAGCTCTGTATAGCATCCGCGTTGAGCGTATCCCACTGTGCTTTGACCCAGATCTCATGGCCTTCTGCCGGGAACCAGTTCACGGAAATTCCCGCGCTCACCTCATGCCTTGAAAATTTCCCCAGTTGTGTTCCCTGGACCCAGTTCAGCCAATCGTCACTCCACTGCGGGGTCAATGAAAAATTGGCGTTCAGCCCCTCCATCGGGTACCAGGTGGCATCGGCATGAAGTCCCATTCCCCACCCCCGGATTCCTTCCTGAAATGCCATGACCTGAAAGGATTCACGCCACATGCCGCGCCTCGGCGTGTGGTAGTATATATCGCCATTCCAGCGTTGGTTGATCCAGACGATGCCGTTGCCCCGTGAAATCAGGTCATCATACCCGCCCGTGTTGAAGGAAAGGTGGGTATGAATCGTCCCACCGTTTCGGAAGTTAACCAATGGCCTGACGGTGATGACGACGGGAAAACGGTCCCCCTCCGTGTTTCTTTCAAAATCCACGGTCAGTGGCCATGAGACGGTTGCCAGACGCGAGTCGAGCGGAAAGTCCATCTGGTTGTATGCGAAAGCCATCTCGATCGTGTCGAGATCATTGCGGGACATGTATCCCATGTCGTTCAGTTCAACGGCATCGTCCAAATGCTGCAGATTCAGATCCAAGGACCAGCGGTTGTCGCGGGTCGTGAAATTGAGGTCGTTGAAGAAGGCGAAGCCATCGTTGTCGGTGCCGTCGATTCGGGTGTTGCTGGCCAGCACCAGTCCGGTGATTTTCAATGAAGAGAGCAAGCTGAAATCATAGTCGAGGGAATTGACCAGCGCGGTGCGATCCAGATACGGTCTTTCCGCATAGGTGCTGAGGGCGCCGATGGACCAATTGTTTTCCGGGAAAAGTACCCGCGCCGCATAAAACCGTCGTCCCGCTTCGCCGGTCTCCTTTGCGGCAAAAAGACCGTAATTCACGGCCTCCGTGGAACCGATCACTTTCAAGGCACCTTCCACGTCGCTGGGGGCGCCGTTCTGATCGTTCGGCCCGCCGATGCGGCGGGTATATAAGATCTGGGTGCCCCCCATTCCGGGGCCAGGGCCCCCACCACCGGCTGCCATCACATTGAATATCTCCTGGTTTTCCGTGAAAAAGGGCCGTTTCTCCGCGAAGACGGTCTCGATGGCCGAAAAATTGATGACAATGTTATCGCTCTCGACCGTACCAAAGTCCGGGTAGATGGTTCCGATGACATTCAGTTTCCCGCTCGGCTTCCAGAAAAAATCCAACCCCGCCTTGGTGCTGATGTCATTTTTGACATTATCCCGCAGCACCGAAACGTAAGGGGTGACATCGATTTCCTGGGCGGAATAGTTCTTCACGTCGATTTGTGCGAAATCCGAAATGAAACGCGGCCGGTCCGACCGCGTTGCAGGGAAACTGTAGACTTCATTGGACGCCTGCATATTATGTTGGAAGCACACACCGATCTGCCGGGTTTTACCGGAACGATCCCGCATGCTTGCGATGGACCACGGCAGCAGCATTTCCACGGTCCATCGTTCCTTCTCTTCATGGACGGCATGCTTCCACACGCCATCCCAAGCGTCGTCGATTTGATTCTCCTGGACGATGGTGCCGTCCCGAATGGAATCCGACATGGACACGCTGAATTCATAGGCGAACTGTTTGCTTCCGTCAAAATCGACAAACAGGCTTACGGAGTCCGCATCGAAACTATTGGCATCGCGTTCTGTCTTGGTGTGCGTACTGGCCCCGTCTTTTGACTTCCCGCAGATAAAGGCAACCGCCAAACCCTCGGGAGTGGACTGAATCAATGCCTCGGTCGATATGCCCGGTTTCCCTTTTGTGTACGGGTTTACCACTACGAAATTCGTGAATTTTTGTGCGGTTGCCCATTCAGGTTCATTCAGAACGCCGTCCACATGGATTGCCGCAAGAGACAGATGAGGGCACGCGATCCAAACCAACACGGAAATAACCACGGGCAGAAATGGATTTACCTTCATATTCCATCGACGATGGCGGCTCATGCACATGCTAAAATCGTCCTGTTATCGAGCGGCGGATCTATTTTTGAAACATCGGAATTTGACAACTTGTAAAAAATTATTAAAAAAAATAATAAACCTAATAATTTAGATACTAAGAGAGGCATTTATTATACGATGAGGCAGGGGAGGTCAAGTTAAATCATGTTAAATTCAATAGAAACTTGCTTTGCGGGAGAGGATAGGGAATTTCGGGGCCGCTCATGGTGCCTTCCTGCTCGTGTCTTCCCCATCCCCTTTTAATTCCTGTAATGAAGCACTACGCTCTCATAATAAAACAGGCATTTGACGACAATGGATCTGTATTTATTTCTCTTCAGGGACTGCCTTTGTCTTCAGCTTTTATTTAAGCGGTGTCTTAATAACAGATCCGATAGTCTTACGGTCTGTTTTTGTTGTATCTCCAAGAATCTTTTCACTGAGCTTTGTTTCATCCGCGCCGGGCATATAATGTCGGTTTGCCCTTGGCATGGCGAACGTTTTCTGCAGAGAGGATTGGCTGATGATTCATTTTGCTTTTTGATTGTTAAACCAATCGTGAAAAGCGCTTATTTGAGCGCGGGAAATCCACACCGGTTACAAAGGTGGTGAGCAGCGCGGCGATAATTGCAGCTATGAACGTCTCGACATTAATGTGAATACCTGACCGCAATACATTATAGGGGATCGCCGTAAGCCCTGCCCCCAGGATGATACTGCTGACTGCACCCCATTGATAAAGTCTTAATCCTTTAATGATCGGCGTTTGCGGCTCACCGCGGTAGGATTCCTCCACAAAGCGGCTAAGGCCGTTGAAAATGAAACTCATACCGATGATAAAAGGCAACGGTACACTGCTAAACCATAGCTTGATCAGAAACATTCCGTAGACGACATTTGCCAGTATTGAATAAACCGGCGTGGCATGCAGGTATTCACCCTTGAGATTAGCCAGGCCAACCACGCGTGAACGCGGATGAAAATACCTGATACCGGCATTGGGAGCTGCAGGCCGGCCATGGCAACATCCCTGCACCAGGCAGCGCAGTCTGCCGATGGCCTGAATCCAGGGAGCGGCAACCGCGAATGGTGCCCAGAGTAAAAAGAAATCTACGCCGAACAAAAGGTGCGCCAGCCCGCACCCGAAAATCACCCCGAGGATGCCGCCGTAAAATCCCAGTGGCCGCAGCAGCTTTTTGGAGCCTTCGATGAATTGGGCCCAGAGCGCAGCGCAAAGCAAGGTCGTTACCACAACGGTGAGCATTGCCGGCAGATACGACTTCCCGATGAACAATCCGACCATCGTAATGCCGACGAAAGTTGCCGACCCGCCGTAAAGTCCGTGATTCATCATACGGATGTGACCGAATTGCCATTCTTTCCATGAGCCGGCAATGGTTTCCGCCATATGCAGAATTTGCCTCCAAACTGAGGCTCTATGTTCAGCAAACAAATAAATGCCAAAGCCGCTGATGACATCGATAACCAAATTCAGCCCGGTCAGCAGGCAACTGATAGAAATTACAATAGCCATGAGTCGCCAGAAAAGCCGGAGCTTCGGGAAACGCTTGGCAAATAGCGACATCGCAATAAATATCCAGATGACAGAGAAGGCCGGTGTGACAAAAGGAAAGATAACCGGAATGTAAAAACCGGCGGCTGTGGCCAATAAACCGGAAATCATGAAAGCACGCAAATCCTGCCTGGTTCTGGCAAATAGCGGGGCGGCTATTGCCAGCAGAAATGTCGCGAATTGCAATGTCACTGTGAAAGTTAAATGTGACGTGTCGCTAAAGAAGGGTACATTGCCGCTGACGGGAGTTTGTACAATATTTAAGAATGCGGCTATTCGATAGAAAATGAGCCACGGAATCAATACCAGAATGTAAGCAGAGATTTTGTTCCAAACTGTCGGTGGCTCTGCCGAAGCTTCTGGTATCGAAAGTCGTGGCCTGAGATTTTTATCCGGAAAGCGTTTCGCAAGATTATCTTTCTCGAATCCTAACACAATTGCAATGCAGCTTAATATCAGGACAGGTGAAATCAGCCACAGCCCGCTGGCCGAGTGCGCATAAATCGAAACTCCAATAGCCAGCAGGCAGGCGCCGCTGTAAATTGGATGAGGAATAAGCCCATAAATTCCGCCGGTGACAAAATGTTGCGGTGGGTATGGATTCATTGGCAGGCCTCTGCCATGTACGACCAACGCACACATGCCGGATAGCATGATCAATAAACCGGCCGTTGCCATCGCGATTTCTATGGCCGGGTTTTCAAACGCCGGCAAAGTGACCGCCGTATCTGTTTTCACTGCCCATAAGAATAACAGAAGCGGCAAAACAAGTATAAAAAGAATTGCATACAAAATTTTAGGCAGGGATTTGTTCGATTTTACTTCCATTGTACCACCTCGTGAATAACCCAACCGGTACTTGAAGTTCCATCTTCATTTTTTAAAAATCCCCGGCTTCGCCATTTGCATTCATACGTGTTCAATATTTTCTTCGGGAATACTCTGGTGATGATCGGAAGATTGGCGAGCGCAGTGGAGATAAGCGACCCTTTGCGTAAAATCACCGTGTCCGTAAACGCCAGTGCCTGTTTACCGTGATCGAAATTTATTGACTCATCCGAAACGGTGGCGTTTTGTATTAATTCGTTGTTATAAAACAGCAGATTCAGATTAGACTCACCACTCCAGTTAATCCAGACGATTGTATCCTGCGGTGACAAAAACCGGCCCCAGCGCAATTCGCCAAACGGTAATTTCCATGGCTTGATGGTCATTTCAAGTCTTTCGGTATAGCCCAAGCCATTGATGGGTTTATTGTCATCGACTATAACACTGGCATGTGCCCTGGGTTGATAACACCGCCATTTGATAGCACCGATATCGCTGTTCAGCAGGCTTTCCTCAATGGGCGCATCGATGCTTTCCCAGCTTCCCTGTGCCGGAAGTTTGTCGGCAGACCAGGTGACCAGATTTTCGGTCACATCCGGCGGGGGCTGTGCTCTCACCGTCGTCCGCATTGTTGCCCCGGCCGCGTTATCATATGACAACACATTGGCATAATTCAGCTTTATCTTTTTCCATTTCAAGACAGCGGAATAGCCGATAAACACATTGCCGTGTTCATCGATACAATCCAGGTAGTATTTGATCAGGGAAAAACCAGGATCTGTTTTTTTAAATAGGCTCATGATTTACCCGAAAAACACCCACCATTTATCAGCTTTTAACTATAAATTCTATTACGTTAGGTGGCTCGAGCCTAAAGGGGCTAAAGGCTGCTCAAGGCACGAAATTACTTCTCACCACTGCCCGTCATTTTCAGGGCGTCGGTGTTGCCGAGATTCGCGGCCTGGATAAACAGCGGAATCGCAGACGCGCAGTCGCCGGCGTTCAATTGGTCAATTCCCTGTTTGTATAGTCCGGCGGCGTAATCGGCCAGCGCCTGCTTCGAAGCGGCGTTTTCGTGAGCCGCGCCGATCAGGTAATACGAGACCGCCTTCTCATGATCCGCCGGCACGTATTTGCCCTCTTCGTAGATCCGGCCGAGGGCATTGGCGCAGTTTCCGATATCATGCCCCTTTTTATCAACCACGTCCTGGTAAATGCCCATGGCTTTTTTGATGTCCTGCGAAGTTCCCTTTCCCTCAAGCAGGTAGTTCGCGTAATAGAATTTGCTGGTGGAGTCGCCGCGGGAAGCGGCCGCCTCGAAGTATTTGGCAGCCGTCGTGAAGTCCTGTTTTACCACGATGCCCTTTTCATAAAAAAGCCCGATGTAGCGTCCCGCCTTGACAGCGCCCTTGTCGAAAGCGGTCTTGAAATACGTCAGTGCTTTCGCGTCATCCTGAGGTACGAAGTTGTGCCCGGCCGCCACATCGCCTCCGGGTATCGGCGCGTTGTGGTACAGGAGCCCAAGGTTGTAATAACCGGCCCCGTCGCCATGCTCTCCGCCCGCCTCCCACCATCGGATGGCCTGCTGGACAGTGTCCTCTCCTTTTTCGAGCGGCACCCAGCCGCCGGCATACATCTCTCCCAACTGAACCATTCCCCTGGCGTTGCCCAGGGCGGCGGACGCCTTCAGACACCTTGACGCCTCGTCGCACAATTCCGGCGTGAGGGGTTTTATGTGCTTGAGGAGGAAGCCGATATCGGATAGGGTTTCGCCGTCCAGCCCAGCCTTTTCAAGGGCCTGCCCCTCTGTTTTGCCTTCTGCAAAAGCGCTGACACACATGGCGAGCATAAGAATAAATACCAGTACGAATAATCTTTTCATGTTGTCCCTCTTGTCTTCCTGATATCATGTGACTTCAATGAAGCCCAACCCTTGAGTCACCGGTGCGGCGTTTGGGCGTTCGCTGGATTTTTTTATTGCCCGCGTTGCGGTTTGTTCTTATATAACTCAGGATATAATTCCCTGGCGCAATCAGGACAAATGCTATGAGAAAATAGGGCAAGAGAATGTTGTGTTATATAATGTTCCATTTGCTCCCATTGTTCTTCCATGTTCCTGATTTTTTTACATTTGGCACAAATTGGTATATATCCTTCCAAAATCCTGATTCGCCCGTACAGTCTCTTGAACAATATAATTTCTACTACCATGATGATGAAAAAAATGGATAATTCAATCCCGATTTCACCAGATCGCTGTGGATACGAGGTTGGGGCATCGCCAAAAACATAATGAGGAATGTCTATAACCTCATTGCCTATTGTTAAGAACAGAAAGGTGATGGCAATAATAACTTGAGAGAAAACTAACGTACGCAATGTCTTGCTTTTCATATTAAATTTCATATGGTGTCCCTTTTCTGCCGCCTACAATGAGAAGACCCTTTCAGCATTGATATGGCAGATCTTTTCCCTGTCTTTGTCGCTTATGGGCACATTATCGATAAAACTGACTGCGTTCCCTACGTTCTCCATGGGATAATCCGTAGCAAACAATATTCTGTCGGCACCCATAACGGATAGGGTCAAAATCAGAGGTGCAGGATCTTCATTCATGCCGCTTGTGGTAACAAAAAAATTTTCTTTGAAGTACTGGCCCGGCAGCTTTTTCAATTTTTTGGGAAAAGGTGTGACTGAATATCTATTATCTATGCGATTAATTAAAAAAGGTATTGTCTCACCCAGATGCCCGATAACGATCTTCAGCCTTGGCAACTCATCGAAGAGGCCGCTGCAGATAAGCCTCATGGAATGTAAAGCGACTTCAGCAGTGAATCCCCACATGGCGCTATCCAACATGGCCGTTGGATAACCTGTAAATGCTTTCATCATATCCGGTGAGGGGGCCCTGGGATGAAGGTATATGGGGACATCGAGTTTCTGTGCCCGTTCGAAGATCACCCAATATTTCCTGTCGTCCAGGTACTCGCCCTTGGTATGAGAATTTATGAGACAGCCTTTGAATCCGAGCTCCCGCACGGCCCTCTCCAACTCATCAGCGGCATCATTGGGGCTTTGGGGTGCAATACAGGAAAACCCAGCAAATCTCTTCGGATATTCCTTGGCCGCAGCGGCGAGACGGTTGTTGTATTCCCGTGCCAGCCTTGTCCCTTCGCCGGCTTCAAAAACCTGAACTCCCGGAGAAACAAGTGAGAGGAGCTGGGTGTCAATGCCGTACTTGTCCATATTGTCTATACGGCCTTTTCCGATGTCACAAAGATTATTTATCATTTCGCGAGTGCCGGCGCTGCTTGACATGCTCGAAAGAAACGGCGCGTCGCTTAAAATATATTTCTCCTGTTCTATCACCTCAGGCACCGGATAGCTCTTGTCGTAAATAGACAACATTTTTTCCAGGTGATCGGCCATGGAAAAATGCTCCTCGACACATATCTTCTTTGATGTTTTTCTCGGAGCCGCTTCTTGTGAAAATGTCTTCCTTGGAAAACCGACAATGGGAAGCATTGCTGATATTCCTGCCAGTTTAATAAACGATCGTCTCGTGAATTTTGGCATGATATTTACCTCCTTGCAGGAATTGAAAAACAGAAACTTCTAGATCGGCTTTGGTCAGACTGCTCAGGGCGTATCGCAAGCTGGAACGTTTTCGAAAAATATAGCTTGAGGGTAATAATAAATCAAGCGATTCTGATTATATGCAAAGGGGTTGAGGTGGAAAAGGGAACGAAGCCCCTTCTTTTTTTAGTGAACAGGGCTTTGGGGGGCAATCTCACTTTTTGGCTTTATGACGGTCTGCTGCTTGAAGGGGGGGGGCTTGTGCCGCGGACCGGTTGGATTTATTTCAATTCTAATGTAATGATGAAAACCGTTCAATTTATCAGCAGCGTTCCATATAACCCAAAACATGTCGGAGGATTCGAAACGATGCGTTTTTTCTTCAGCAGGAGGCAGATAGCCCCGGCGGCCTTCGCCGGATTGTTCATGCTTTTCATAAGCTTCTTGCCGGCTGCGGCGGCGGGGAAGACGACCCTCAGGTCGCCGGAGGTCACGCACACCGGAACCGCTCCGACCGGCTACACCGTGACCTTCCGCTACGTGAACCCGACGGCGAAGAAGGTCCAGATAAATGGCGAATGGTATTTCGCGCGGCCCGACGGGCTGACGCAGATCGCTCCGACCCCGGACCACCCCATTGTCGAAGGCCAGGGACTGCTGCCCGCCGATTGGCAGCCGGGGGACTTCCCCCTCGCTCACCCCAATTCGACCGGCCCGAACTGGCCCGTCATGGACATGGAGAAGGGGGCCGACGGCGTCTGGACCTTTACGACGCCGCTGCCGTCCGGCACCTTTGTTTACGCCTTCGTCGTCGATTGCAACAACCCTGACGCGTCGCGTTGCGAAACGATCTCGGATCCGGCCAATCCACCCTGGAACGAGGCGAACGGCGTCGCCAATGGCCCGATCCTTCCCAGAAGCGAGGTGTTTGTGCCCTCCGACCCGAATTTCAACACGGTGGATTACGGCTGGCAGGGCCCGGCGAAGATCAAGGGCGAGCTGACCCACGTGACCTACCCGTCTCCCGGCCACCTGACGCCGAAAGATGAGAACTATCTCGTTGTCTATACGCCGCCCAACTATGATGCGAAGCGCGCCAAACCATACCCGACCCTGTACCTGTGCCACGGCGGCGGCGGAAACGAGATGAACTGGAGTATGGATGGCGCGGCCGGCAACATTTTGGACAACTTGATCAACACCGGCCGGATCCAGCCCCTCGTGGTCGTGATGCCCAATGCGCAGGGCTTTCCGGACTCGACGTTCAACGAGGCATACGACCGCGACCTGATCGACCACATGATCCCCTATATCGAGCAGCACTATCATGTGTCGAAATCGGCGATGGACCGGGCCTTTTCGGGACTCTCGATGGGCGGGATGATCACCAACTCCTTCATCATCAAGCATCCCGAGGTCTTCCAGTATTACGGCATGATGAGCGCGGGCCTGCCTCCCGAGTACGACACGTTGACCCCTGAGCAGATCGGCGCGCTCAAAGGCAAGTCCATCTGGGTCGGCGCCGGCTGGGAGGACACCATTTTTGCAGTGGGCTTCCAGCGTGGCAACATCGGGCATACGGGCCCGGCCCGGGAAGTGAGCACCTTCGTGAAAGCGGGTGTCCCGGTGTCGACGGACTTTATCTACGGCGGTCACGAGTTTTACGTGTGGCGTATCCTCTTGAAGGATTTCCTGACCCGCGTGGCCTTCCTTCCGCAGCCTTATGCGGGATGGTGATTCGGCAAGACTTTGCTTTTATCTCAGGGGTCGATTCGACGGGCAAATCCGGTTATGAATATCACTCGAATTTCTCGATCGATCTCGCATTGATTTTGGATTTGATCTGTTTCCGACGACAAACGACTACCTGGCCCGGAGTTTGATTCAATTATCATCGGATAATGCTATCCCCTTTCGTAAATTGTATTCAACCGCTGCCGCCGGCATGTCCATGGCGGCCATAACGATACGCATCGCCGGAGGCGTAGGTGTGACTTATGAAAGATACGACAGGTCCCCATGACGAACGTATACAATCCACTGAAAGGCATACGCGAGTGCATTGAAGAGGCGTCCAAACTTACCAGACAGATGCTTGGTTTTGCCCAGGCCGGAAAGTATAAAGTGGTAGCGGTTGATCTCAATGAGGTGACCGTGAAGGTTATAAATGGCTGGGGGTTGAATGACAATAATATTACAATCAATACGGATTTGTTAACCGGCCTTCCCCAGGTGAAAGGAGACCCAACGCAATTGGAACTGGTGGTCATGAATTTTCTGCTCAATGCATGGCAGGCAATTGACGACACGGGCGAAATGACCGTTAAAACCGAACGTGCCGTCCTGTCCGGTACGCGTCTGCCCGGCAAGGATATAAAACAGGTATACTGGGT